>NZ_JBJNWI010000007.1:0-168424 GCF_045897195.1 Mammaliicoccus sp. RAM2
CCCTCTTTTGTTACTTCTTCTTGAACCTCTTCATCATTAGTTTCTACTGGTTTTTCTACTGATGCGTTGCCTGTTCCCTCTTTTGTTACTTCTTCTTGAACCTCTTCATCATTAGTTTCTACTGGTTTTTCTACTGATGTGTTATCTGTTCCATGAATATTACCAATTTCACTAGCTTTAACTTCTTGACTAGTTAGTGTAGTAAAAATTGTAATACCCAATAATATTGAACCAGTTCCCATTGTAAGTTTTCTTATTGAAAATGTCTGCTTTCTATCCCTTTTCATTCAATACCTCTTTCTATTTTCGTCATTTTATTGCACAAAATATTATATAATCTTTTTAAGTGTATGTATACACTTTTTTCGAATTATTAAAATAAAAATTTTATTTAATAATAGTTTATAAGAATCATTTCTGCACTGAATTTATCATGTAATTCACGATTTTTTTCGAAAATAATTTTATTACTTAATTGCTTCCTAAGCTTCTACTTAATCATTTTCTCTAATAACTTTATATTTTGAATAATCTTTTCTGGATTACTCAAGTGTATTTTATGGGTTGTATTAGGGATATATTTCACTGTGTTGATTCTACTTATTAATCTTTGATTCTCAATCAATTTATGCCATGTAGACTCAAATAAGTATGCTTCTTTATACTGTATATTTTCCTTTACTAACTCTTGGATACTATAATTTTTATCCCTTCCTAAAACTATTAGCGGTACATTCACCTGTTTAAATTCTTTTTTTATGAGTTTTGTATCTTTTCTCCAATTTGACACTTCATAGAACATTGCTCTATATAAGTTAGGAGACGTATAAAAATTAATTAATTCATCATTATATTGAGATATATCGATTTCTTTTTTTATAGCTTCTTTATCCAGTTCTTTCATTTTGTCACAAAACTTTATAAAGTCTTCTTCTGTCGTTCCCTTATTTAACTCAGGTGCATCTAATTCATCTAATATTTGTTCATCAACAGATGTTGAATCAATCAATAATATAGATTTAACACGTTATTGATACATTTGTATAAAACGCTGTACGCATAATCCACCGTGTGAGTGTCCTACTAAAATCACTTTATCTTTTATTAATTTTTCATCTAACATCTTAGATACTATTTTAGACGTATGCGTTACGTTTAAATCATTTGTATTTATAGTACTTTCACCCAAACCGGGTCTATTAAATAATATACATTGATAGTTATCTTTTAATCTCATAGCAATTTCTCTAAACTCACTTAAATGACTATATAATCCCGTAAAAAATATAATTGGTTGCCCTGTCCCATAAATTTCTATCTCTAATAACCCTTTATCTAATTCAACTAGTTGTTTCATAAGACATCCCCTTCAACATTTTTTATTTGACTACCGTTATGATAAATACAGATATAAATACAATGATACATACACTCAATATATTATTTGCCTCTCTAGAAGAGTTATAATCCACTTCCATTTATTCCAAGAACACTATTTGAGATATTTTCAATCGATCCATGTTCTTATAATATCATCTACTTGATACGTTTCATCTATCATATAGATTAAAAGCAATGCCCTTTTAAACCTTGCATAATATAAAGCTTTTAGTGGGTATATACCTAGTGAGTAGTAAACTAAAGTGTTTACATAAATTTAACTATTTATCTTCATTTCATTATACCAAGTTTAATAATTACATTTATAATCAAATTAATAAAACAGAAAAATAAATTCAATAAAAATTTCTAAAAAACACTTCTATACATTTAAAAAATAAAATTATTATTATAATTTTAAGAAACACTACCAATTCTTTACTTCTTAATATACACTTAAATTGAATAAAATAATATTTGGGAGTGTTTATATATAAAAAAGCAATTTATTTTAGCATCTGCTTTAACTTTAGGAATATCAAGTTTAGGCATTGTAGGCATAGCAAAAGCTGATGTTATAAGTGTTAATGGTGGCTCTGAGAACGTAGATAATTACAATGGTTTAATACAGTCGGAAACTCATGATAATAATTCTGATATTACAACAAGAGCAATAACAACAGGCAAGAAAAGTGGTGGTTTTTGGATTAGAGGTATACGAAATAAAACAGTAGTATCAGAATATAAACACTATAAAAAATCAGCTAGAGGAATAGCAATTAATGGAAAAGGGATTGTTGGAGATGGTGGTTGGAAAAAAGCAGGTACATATTCTAAAGGACATGTTAAAAAAACTGGTTCCGGTAACAAATCTTACTATGATCATAAATAGTTGAAATATTACCCATTAAGATAATAGTTCTTAGTGGGCTCTTTTTATAGAATCGAGGTAAACATGAAAAAAATCATATTAATACTAGCAATAGTTCTATCTCTTATCGTAAATTTTATTTTAATTGACTCTTATAAATCATTATCATTTTACAATACTATAGAAAAACAAAGCGAAAAAATTCAATTTGCTTTCGATACAAAAAAACAATACAGCAAAGATTCTACACATTATTTTAAAAAATTATCGAGAGAGTATAATGTACCAATTACTAAGGTGACCTATTTAAGTAATGATAAGATTACAATCAATACAACAGATATACAATTAAAACAAAAGGTAGATAAAAATAAAAATCTCAATTTATTCGATAGCAAACTGAAAGTTAAAGTATACGATTTAAGCAATACTAATCTATCTGAAGAAGGTACATATTTCCTTTCAGGTGATAAGCAAAACATAGAAAAAATAATTGGTTTAATAAATAAGAATGTTGGTTCAGCACAAAAAGTTGACAACACAGTAAATCAGCATATTCAAATTGATCAATTTACTATAATTCTCTCAAGTTTATTCTTATTTATACTTTTATCGGTATTTATACATTATTTACAAAGTAAAAAGAATGATAATAAATTATTATATGATTTAGGATACAGTAAATTCAATCACATTATTTTTTTGTTCAACGATTTAAAATACTATTTTTTAAGTTACACACTTATCAATGTAGTTTTAAGTATACTTATGTATCTATTTATTTTTAAAGACAATCATCTCATATATGTAATAGTTCTTACTTTATGTACGACATTCTTCTTAACTATTTTATGTGTTGGTATTATAATTATCACGTTTAATATTTTTATAAAGCAATATTCTAAAAATATTAAACAAAGTAATCCGTTTTTAATGATGTATACATATATGGCACTATCTATAATTGCAGTTATATTTTTATCCTTATCAACTGATAACTTGGTGAAAAATTATAAAGAATATAAAAATCAACAAAGTAGCATTAAGCACTGGAATGTTTCAAAAGATACTTATAAAACAGAAATTTTAGATTTAGGTCAAATAAAAAATGAAGAACTAGCTAAAAAATTTAATAGTAATTTGAAAAACTATTATAATAGTTCATATAATAAAGGATTTATTATTGATACAGGGAACTTTTATAATTCTGATGGAAGACCACTATATAAATTAAATGAAAAAGAAAATACAAATATAGAACCTGATGGTAAAACAATTACAGTAGACAAAAATTATTTAAAAGAACATCGAATCAAAACAAATAATAACAAAGATGTCTTAAATTGTATTGTCCATAGTGATAATACACAAAACATTATTGTTCCCATAAAATATAAAAAATATGGTGAAATAATTGAAGATAATTTTAAAGATAATTTTACATTTAGAAAAGATATAGAGCATTATAAAAATAAAACAAATAAAAACTTAAAAATTAATATTATATGGACAAATAACCAAGTTAGTTACCATACATATGATAATGAAATTGGTGGGAAAAAAAATATAATAGTTGCACCAATTGCTATAATCGAAAGTGGTAATACAGATCCTCTTAATTTTGGAACATATTTTTCTACAAGCTATTTCTTTAAGAGCCAGTTGGATAATCCTTATATGACTATAAGAAAAGGTTTAGAGAAATATAATATAGATGGCTATATACCAAGTGTCATGTCTGTTTACGATACAAAAGTAGACGAAGTTAATAATCTAAAAGTAAATACAGTTAAATATACGCTATTAGCTTTTATGACAGGAATAACATTTATAATGATGACATTCACTTTTATTAGATTATATTTCACATCTTATCAATACCTAATATTTATCAAACGTAATTTAGGGTATAGTTATTTTCAAATTCACAAGTCAATTTTAGCGTTCCTTTTATTTATTAATTTATTAATGGCAATCCTAATTTTAATCCAACAAAACATCATATCTTATTTTATCTTTATTAGCATCATTTTAATTGAAATAATTATATTTTATTATTCGTTTATAAAATTGAATAAAGAAAATACAAATGAAGTATTGAAAGGAAAAAAAGATGATTAAACTTAAAAATATTCATAAATCATATGACAATAAAAATATTATAAAAAATTTTAATTATAGTATAAACAAAGGTGATTTTGTTATTATAAAAGGGGCAAGTGGAACAGGAAAATCAAGCTTATTAAATATTTTTGGATTATTAGAATCTCCAGATATTGGTGAAGTAACATTCAATGAAACACCTATTCATAATGAAAAAAACAAAAGATTATTTAGACGAAAAGACATTGCCTATATTTATCAAAATTATGGACTATTAGAGAATGAAAGTATTCTTAAAAATTTAACCTTACCTTTAAATATTTCTAAAAAAGATATAAATAAAATTGAACGAGTTACTAATCAATTAGGAATATCTCATATACCTTTAAAGACCAAAGTATATACTTGTAGCGGCGGAGAACAGCAAAGAATCTCTATTGCAAGAGCAATTTTAAAAGAACCTTCTTTAATTATTGCTGACGAACCGACCGGCAATTTAGATAAAGCAAATGCTTTTAATATTATGGATATCTTCGAAGAATTAAATAAAAAAGGTATAACAATAATAATGGCAACACATGACCATAAGTTTTTTGATATTGGCAATAAGCAAATAGATTTAAACTTTAAAAGTACTGACTGAGTCATTCATTCCTTTCTTTCTTATCCAAAAAACACTCATTATTCTTAAGCTTTATGACATCGCCTTTTCTGTTGTAAAGTCATAAAAATAAATAGCACATCGTAGTTTGATCAGTTTCAAAGGAAGTGATCTTTTTGGTAACATTAGCAGAAATTATAATTTTCATAGCCTGTATTTTCATTGTATCTATTACTGTTAATAGACTTTAAAAGTAGTAATATGAGAAACATATCTGTAAATACAAAAATGTATTGATACCATTTCTTTTTAAAAAATCGATTTTCTAAAAATGTTCTGTAAGTCCAAATAGCAAAAAATACAAGGAATAACATAAATGTCTTTACTAAGCTTTCCAACGATACTAGATTAGAAGATATATGTTCAACAGTATGATTAATAGTAGATAGAACATATACAAAGACTAAATCAAAAAACAATTCGGACATACTAACTTCTTTCTTGATCATTTAACAATCACCCTCTTTTTCTAATAATTTGAACTTATCATCCAAAGTTTTTAAAGCTTGGTCGATAAGTTCCTTTTGTTTAATTAGATTTTCTTGGTGTTCGATAAATATTTTTTTCCTTTCTAAAACTGTAGAGCGTCCTTGATCATAAAGTTCAGCTATTTCTTTTAATTTGGAAACAGGCATGTGTGTTTGACGCATACATTTTATGAATTCTAACCAATACAAATCTTCAACCTTAAAATCACGGTAACCATTGTTATCTCTTTCAATAAATGGAAATAGGCCTGATTTATCATAATATCTAATGGTATGCTCACTTATACCGACACTTTCAGCTGCTTTTTTTACGTTCACTATTTTACCTCCTTAGTACAAGAAGAGGCAGCTCTGTATGGCTACCTCTCATTTATAAACTTTTTTTGATTAATTATTTAAAAATTTTAAGCAGTTAAATTTAGAATTAATGTCTCATAGTTTGATTCAATAATTGCTTTAAATCCAAAAGTAGATTCTAAATCATTTTTTAGTCTATTAATATCTTTATAGTATATTTCACCAATATTTGAAATTAATAAACCAATACCGTTTATATCATTATGAAATAAGCTATTTCGATGAGATAGCTCTATAATTGCTTTTGCTAAATATTCAACATAGTTATCTACATTTATATATGTTTCTTTTTCATCTATGACTTTTTCTTTGGTAATAATACTTATAGTTGTAGTATCCCCATTATAAGAGGCTAAAAAATAATACATAAAATTCTCCTCCTTATTTAGCGTGTTGTATAACCACCATTTGCAAATAAAGTTTGTCCATTAATCCACCAACCATCTGTTGTTAAAAACTTAATAATTGGTGCAATATCATTGATATCTGTTAATTGATTGTGTAATGCTTGTGATTTATGAAACTCTACGGCTTCGTCGCTTTCTTGAGGGTAGAAGAAAGGTGTGTCCATTGGACCAGGTGCAACTGCATTAACAGAAATACCTCTATCCATAAATTCTTTTGACGCAGCACGAGTATAGTGTTCAATAGGTGCTTTCTCACCAGCATAAGTAGAATAATAACCCGTATATGCAGCAAGTAAAGATGTTGCAAGTGTTATAATTTTCCCATTATCATTCATATGTTTTTCTGCATATTGTATAAAGAAATAAGCCGATTTAGCATTAATAGCTGACATAGTGTCAAACTCATCTTCAGTTATTTCAGAAATAGGTTTTTTGAGTACTTTACCAACAGTGTTAATTGCAATATCAACTTTTCCTAAAGTAGATTCAGCGTGCTTAAATAAATCTTCCACATTTTTTACTTCTGTGAGATCTCCGGAAAATAAAGTTCCTTCTGAACCCAATGATTTAATTTCATCTAATGTTGCCTCAGCTTGTTGCTTACTATTATCATTATGATGATGTACAACAATTTTTGCGCCTTCTTTTGCGTAAGACTTACTTAACAAAGCACCTAAATTTTTGGCACCACCAGCAATTACAACGACTTTACCATTTAATGATTCATATTTACTCATCTTATTACCTCCTTTAAGTATAATTAAACAATACACCTTAGAGTGCAATATCAAACAAGTGGAAATTTGAATTTTTAAACAAAAAAGAAGGAAATTATGTTATTAGGAATATCAAGACTAATACCTTTAATTAGAGTAATGATTGGTATTATAAAAAGAGTGAATAAAATACATTAAAAAATAATCAACTCGTGTTTTTAGCTTAGTATAAAATTGAAATGGTAGCACGTTTATGTTAATGCAAAAGAGTAAATAAGAGCAAGAAAAAAAGAGGCAACATGTTAGCGCATGTTACCCCTCAAGGGCCCGTTATATAGACGGTGGCTTTTAGTAAAATTGTAAAAATAACCATTCTACCTACTCGCGCAAAAGTTGGGAATGGTTATTTTTTTGATCTATATCTCTAATTAATACTAAGCCAATGATTGCAAAAACAACCATAAGCATTTCATAATCAGACATGTTGCTCCTTACCAGGAGTAAAAACTAAAATCATAGGCATCACCCCATTGTTAATAACTATACTAAAAACTACTTGTTTGACTATTGGGAAGCAATATATTAAAATTAAGTTAAGATAAAGTCAAAGGAATATATTGACTATAAATAAAAATTCCTCAGTTGAGAAAAGTCGTAAGAGAGGCGACTTCAAAAAGAAACTCTCTTTTTTTATATATAAAGTGGGATGAAAGAAATGTTTGCAAAAAATAGTTTATATTTCATGCTTATGAATGATTCTTATTATAAGGAAATGGGAAATTTAGATGAATTTCAGGAAGATTCTAATAGAGGTCATGGCGTTATGATAGTTGATATTAACGATCATTTAATTGCTGTTCCCTTACGTTCTAAATTAAAGCCACATTTTATTAAAGCTCCCCATATTTTTGCTTATAAAACATATTTATCAGAAGGAAATACATATTTAAAAGGTTTAGATTTTAGTAAAACTACTATTATCGAAAAAAAGCATGTTAATACAAAGGTTCAATACATATTTAATGATGAAGAAGAGAAGATTTTTTACTTAAATAATTTTAGTAGGCTACAATTACGTATCACTAATTATATTAAAGGATACATCACATTATGTAGTAAAATAAATAACAACGAGGACGTATCATCACAAATAAAAAAATACAGATTTACAACACTAAAAAATTTCCATAAAGAATTAAATATAGAAATTAGTAAAGAAGATTTTAATGAAATTTTGAGACAAATTTTCCCCTAAAGTTGAAGCCGTTTGTATAAATCATAGGAATGATCTCACATCAATGAGATTAGCCACCCTCTATCCAACTTGCCCTACTCAATATTATAACAATTATAGACCCTTATGTTTTACAAAATATTATTATCCGCTTCAAAACTTTAATGAAATCTAGTACTCTATAATTTTAGGTATAAGGTATACAACAGGAATTAGATAAATCGCGGACCATCTACACATAATTGGTATTATATAAAGTGTAAAAAATATTTGCCCCAAAATAAACACATTAAAAATAGAGTGAGTTCGTATCAAACGCGTAACCTTTCTTCTTTTTTGCTTAGTGTAAAATTGAATCTCAAAATCTTAAAAGCCAAAGGAGAATTCAAGTATGATTTGGTCCTATTTGTTAATCTTAACTCCTTTTATAATATCACCTGGAGCAAGTTTTAATTTCACAATAATTAATGTGAAAAATCAAGGATTTAAAGGTGTTTATAAAGTTATTATTGGCACCATTTTAGGTATAATAACACATATTCTTTTAGTAACATTCGGTATTTCAACAATACTAATTAAATTTCCTTTTTTAATAAACACAATACGTATTTTAGGTTCAGTTTTTCTTATTTTTATAGCAATATCTATGATAAAAAACCTCTTTAAGAAAACCCAAAATACAGTTTACATAAATAAGATAAAAACCATTTATATTGCTAATATTCTCAATATAAAACCTGTCTTATTATATCTAACAATCGCTCCAACTATTTTCACCACCTATGACAGTATTACAATTCAATATCTGAATTTAGGAATTACTCATATTGTTTATCAAATTCTTTGGCTAATATTCTTAGCTCTTATAATTCAAATTGCTAATATTTATAAACTTAATATTTTTATTAAAATGATTAGTTTATTAGGAAGTTTATTCCTAATCTATTTGGGAGCTAAAGAAATCGTAATTACTTTATTTTAATTGTATTATTTACGGCATTCTTTGAAACTTTAACAATCCCTATACAATTAAAAATTATAAAACATTCTCATCTTATAACACTTTTTTGAACTCAAAAATTGTCTACAACGTAGACAATGTGTTATTATATAAGTGTAATTAAGAGCAATAAAAAAGAGGTAACATGCGTGAACATGTTACCCCTTTAAGGCCCGTTATATAGACGGTGACTTTTTCAATAGTTATAAAAATAACCATTAACCGGTCAAAGTTGGATGGTTATTTTTGTGATCTATATTGCTAATCAATACTAAGCCAATGATTGTTAAAACAACCATAAGCATTTCATAATCAGTCATGCTTCTCCTTTCTTGAAAAGAAGTTGAAGCCATTTATATAAATCCTAGGCATCACCCCATTTCCATGAGATTAGCCACCATCTATCCAACTCGCCCTACTCAATATTATAACATCCATAAATACTTACGGTTTAACAAAATATTGTTATCCGCTTCAATTAATTAATGAAATTTAGTCGTCAGCGCCTTTATGCTGATGGCTTTTTTTGTTATTTACATCATGATGAAAAATCACTATCATTTAATATATATTGTTAACAAAATAAATATCTGTATTGTATAAACCGAATAAGGAGGGATTCAAGTGAATAATTACGAGTATATCAATGTAAAAGAGATGGAAGTTATTTTCGAGTATATTGCTAAAGAGTTACAATTTCAAAGAAAAAATATGGGGATTAAACAGAAAGATGTGTCCAAAGACTTGGGTATGAGTTCTGGTAATATTTCAAAAATTGAAGGCGGTAAAGCAAATAAAACTTCTTTTTACTTGTTTTTAAGATTAGCTAATTATTATGGTATAGGATTAAACAATTTAATTACTATTGCTCTTGAGAGATATAATAAAGATAAAAATAAATTAGAAAACTCATCTGGTCCTAACGATTAATCTACAACGCAGACTTATTTATTCTATTATTGTTTATTTTATCGCAAAAAACTTATAAGTATAATATGACAGATGATCAAATATTATACTTATGTGAATATATTGCAAAAGAGTTAAAAACCATTTAGGAGTTGATTCAACATGAAAAATTTAGGAACTTTATATTTTTTCACAGGTAAAATGGGTGCTGGAAAAACAACGATGTCAAAACAATTAATGAAAGAAAAAGATGCAGTTTTATTATCAGAAGACGAATGGCTTGAAAGTCTGTATCCAAATAATGTTAAGACATTGGAAGATTATCAAAATTTGTCAAAACAAATAAAACCTTTGCTAAAAAAACATATACAAAATATATTGTGTGTTGAAACAGATGTAGTTATGGATTTTCCAGGAAACACTAAGGAACAAAGAAAATGGTTATTAAATATAGCCAATGAAATAAATGCCTATCATAAACTTATATATATAAATGTTGATAATCAAAAGTGTTTAGAACACCTAAAGATAAGACAACTAGAGGAACCAGAAAGGAATAATTTTGATACTGAATCTACTTTCAATTACCTAACTACATTCTTCGAGGAACCAAAGGAATCGGAAGGATTAAATATTCTAGAAATAAGTAGTAATAATTAATAAACAAGTTATAACATATAAGAGGTGATTAAATGTTTAAACACAAAATGTATTATACATTAATGATTCCATTCTTAATTGTAGGTCTACTTTTAATATATGTACTTCCAGCAGAATATCTTGTACTTATACCAGTAATCGGTATAATATTCCAACTACTTTACCAATTTTTATTTAATAATGATAAAAAAAGTAAAAATAAAAAGACCACCCAGTAATATGGGTGGTTATATATTCTTAACCTCTTCCGTCTAACTTAAATATGGCGAAAAAAGAACCCTCCAATTAAGATGAATTTAACTTTTTAAATATGGATTGTATTCTAGAGATAGAGTGAAAATGGTGTACAATTTTTATACATTCTCTTTAATTAAGTATATAATCAATATGTATTTAATGTGATTGGAGTGTTTTATATTGAAATATAATATTTCTTTTCAAAAGCCTTTAGTAAAAGATTACATTCACCTAATAGTAGAATGTGATTTAATTATTAAGGATGAAAAAGCTGTAAGAATCGGCCTAGAAAATGCATTATTTAACATTACATTTTATGATGAAGAAAAACTTATTGCAATGGGAAGAGTGGTTGGAGATGGTGCTACGGTATTTCACATAGTGGATATTGCTGTTCATCCAAACTATCAAAAACAAGGACTTGGAAAATTAGTTATGGATCATATCATGTCATATATAGAAGAAAATAGTTTCAAGGGTAGCTATGTTAACTTAATTTCTGAAACACCTGCAAACTTTTTATACGAAAAGTATGGTTTTAAATATGTTGAAGAAGATACACCTGCAATGTATATCGAATACTAATATTTATAATATAATTAATAATCCAAATTAATCTAGTCAATTTAGTGTATAATGAATTATCACACTAAGGAGAATACATCATGAAAATTAGTAAACCACTTAAAGAAACAGGTTGGACTGAAGATGAGATTCATAAAAGATTAGGTTCAATTATTGAAGATGAAATTGTTGATGTTACAGAGATTGAAGATATAGACGAAATAATTGAGGAATAAAAAGAACCCATCAATTAAGGTGGGCTTATTTATTGTCTTCTAAAAAGCGAGCAAGGAATTAATCCTTCAACTCGCTTTCACTTATTATGACAAGAGCTCTAGTCTCTTAATCCTATATTACCTTTTAATAACAACTTTAAACATAGTATTAGCTTAATTTTTTTTATATTTGATCAAAACGTAAGATACTATTCCGCATATAGTCCAATAAATTTTTAAAAATTGTTTTATAAAAAACCTTAAAATTTTTAAGAATGTAATATAGATTTTCATGTATATACCCCCTTGAATATTCACTATGATTCAAAGATATTAAATCTTATCTAAATTCAATTTATTAACTTTATATTCTATTGACTTTAGATGTATATTGTATAAAGTCATAACGTATAAGTGTATTCTTGCTTGCGTTAGTTTATAAATAATCCATGGAAGTGTAGGTTCATATTCATGAATAGCTACTATACATTCATTTTTATTTAGTACTCTACGAAACTCCATTCTCGCTCTACCTTTATTTTTATTTTTTGAAAATCCTCCCCCAGTTATATAGAGAAGTTGCCTATTTACATCTGAACGGGAGTCCGACTTTTCTAATATTAATATAGGATTCTTTATAGGAAAAAGTGAAATCATGTATCTACCGTTAATGTATTTAGTAGAGATTATTTTATTATTAAGATTATTTAACCATTCCATATAATCATTTGCTATATCTTCTATAGTCATATGAGTAGGTATTCGAAACCTTTGAACAGATTTCACATTTTTTATCGTTTTACTTTTGTTTTTCTTTTTCTTACTCGATGATTCATTTTTTAATGCTAATTTAACACTTTCTTTAAATGTAGTTTTCCCATCGGATATTCCTTCTATATAATTTTTATTATCCATTCTCATATTATGAACTAAACTGTCCATAAGAGGATACACAATTTCTTTCTTTTCACCGCTAATAAGTCTTATCCAGTATTTAGAGAGAATCAAAGGTATAATCGGCAAATTAAACATTGGCATTTTTTTATTTAAAACACTAGCCGTTTGCTTAAATAAATCCTTATATGTCAACTCATCTGGACCACCAACATCAATTGATTCATTTAGTTTAGGCCTTCTTGATACGACTTTAGTAATTGAATTTATGACATCATCAATATAGATAGGATGTGTAATATTATTTGCCCATTTAGGTAACAACAATAATGGTAATCGTTGTGTCAATTTTTTTAAAATTGGATATGAAGAGCCGTTCGATCCAACTATTAAACCTGCTCTAAGTGTACTGACTGGCACTCCATATGAACCAAGTACTTTTTCACATTCTAATCGACTCTCTAAATGTCGAGAAAGATTATCCTCTTTTGGTATTAGACCACTCATATAAATAATGTGCTTAACACCTTCTTTTTTAGCAGCTCTTCCAAAATTATCAGCTAATAAAAAATCCATATCTTCAAATTTAGCTTGTGTAAGCTTAGAATTCGGCATCATTGAATGGACTAAGTAAATAGCAATATCAATATCTTTCATAACATTTTCAACATCAATTAATGAAAATATATCTGCTTTCTTCCAAGTTACATTTTTCTCATCTACTTTATTTTCTATATTTCTTGAAATAGCAATTATTTCATTTTCAACTTTTAATTTTTTCATCAAATTACTTCCAATGTATCCAGAAGCACCTGTTAATAATATACGCGCCATAACATTCCTTCCTTTCAACTTTTAAATGATAGTTCTTACTTTAAATAGTTTGGGTTATTCTTATTAAATCATTGATTTTCTACATATTTATTTTTTTTCTCTTTTTCATACTATAGAGTAAATACCCTTTTTAAATATTCGCTAACAAATATTTAGGTAATAGCATTTAAGCTTATAAATTAATTAAAACGATTCCATTTTTTAACTTAATGTCAGTTTCAGCCTTACTCAAACAAATAAAATTTATAATGATTCGTTAGAGCTAAAAGATTTTCACTATTACTGCACATAGTGATTGGAATAGTATCTAATTTAATCATTATTTTTTAAATTAACTTTATAATACCTGAGATATGTTATGCTTATCATTAAATAACTTTATGCGTTTTTTCTAATTTTAAATAATTATATTATTTTATTTTTTTATAATAAATTTATTGTGTATCTATTTGTGTTCAGCCATATCTTCGGATACAAGATTTTCTTGAATATATTATGGAACTCTTTTTATATTTCTTTAGTTATCTCATTTTTCTAATAGATATATACAATGGTTTTGTTAATCAAGTTGTGGTGCGGCATATTATCTGATTTTCAAACTCTATTTAGCCACTAGAATATATTACATAGACAAAAGTCAATATAGATGATAATCTATGTAATGTCTAGGAGGTATATTTATGTCTTATAAAGAACTATCATCAATATTCAAAATTTTCTCTGATCCAAGTAGATTGGAAATACTAGATTTATTATCTTGTGGTGAGTTATGTGCTTGTGAGTTGTTAGAACACTTTCATTTCTCACAACCTACCCTCAGTCATCACATGAAGTCATTAATAGATAACAATTTAGTTACTACTCGAAAAAATGGTAATAAACACTTGTATCAACTTAATCACGCTATTTTAGATGATATTACTCAAAATTTAAAAGTTATTAATACATCTAATCAACGTTGCCTGTGTAAAAGTATGAAATCAGGTGAATGTTAATGACAATTTTTGCTATTGCTATTTTTCTTTTAACTTTAACCTTTGTAATTTGGCAACCAAAAGGTTTAGATATTGGTATTACAGCTTTAATTGGAGCTGTCGTTGCGATTATTACAGGGGTCGTAAGTTTTTCAGATGTAATAGAAGTAACAGGCATTGTTTGGAATGCTACTTTAACCTTTGTAGCTGTTATTCTTATTTCATTAATATTAGATGAAATTGGATTTTTTGAATGGTCCGCGATACATATGGTCAAAGCGTCAAATGGTAACGGATTAAAAATGTTTGTTTTTATTATGTTATTAGGGTCAGTTGTAGCAGCATTTTTCGCAAATGATGGTGCAGCTTTAATCTTAACACCCATTGTATTGGCGATGGTGAGGACTTTAGGGTTTAATAAAAAAGTGATTTTCCCCTTTATTATTGCCAGTGGTTTTATTGCAGATACGACATCACTTCCCTTAATTGTTAGTAACTTAGTGAATATTGTTTCTGCAGATTACTTTGATATTGGATTTATTGAGTATTTTAGTCGAATGTTTATTCCTAATATATTCTCTCTGATTGCTAGTATCCTCGTTTTATGGTTATATTTCAGAAAATCTATACCTAAAAGGTTCGATACAGAAAATCTTTCAGATCCTAAAAATGTAATCAAAGATCCTAAATTATTTAAGATTTCATGGATTGTATTAGCCGTACTACTCGTTGGATATCTTGTTAGTGAGTTTATACCAATACCTGTATCAATCATTGCTGGTATCATTGCTCTTATTTTTGTAATATTAGCTCGTAAATCTAAAGCAGTTCATACAAAACAAGTAATTAAAGGAGCACCATGGAATATTGTTGTATTCTCTATTGGTATGTACCTTGTTGTATTTGGGCTAAAAAATGTAGGTATTACAACCATTCTTGGGGATGTCCTAACAAACATTTCAGGTTATGGGTTATTAAGCAGTATCATGGGTATGGGTTTTATAGCTGCATTTCTATCCTCTGTTATGAATAACATGCCAACTGTTTTAATAGACGCTATTGCTATTGGACAATCTAATGTAGTGGGTACTATTAAAGAGGGAATGGTATATGCGAATGTCATAGGTTCTGATTTAGGACCTAAAATTACACCAATTGGTTCTTTAGCAACATTATTGTGGCTACATGTCTTAACACAAAAAGGTGTGAAGATTTCGTGGGGAACATACTTTAAAACTGGAATTATCATTACTATTCCAGTCCTTTTTGTAACCCTATTAGGTTTATACCTTACACTAATTATATTTTAAGAAATGAGGTTTTAATTATGGATAAGAAAACAATTTATTTTATATGTACAGGAAACTCTTGTCGTAGCCAAATGGCTGAAGGTTGGGGAAAGGAAGTATTGGGCAAAGATTGGAATGTCTATTCTGCTGGTATTGAAACACATGGTGTTAATCCTAAAGCAATAGAAGCTATGAAAGAAGTAGATATTGATATATCAAACCATACGTCAGACTTGATTGATAATGATATTTTAAAACAATCAGATCTGGTCGTGACGTTATGTAGCGATGCAGACGATAATTGTCCTATTTTACCACCTAACGTTAAAAAAGAGCATTGGGGTTTTGATGATCCAGCAGGTAAAGAGTGGTCAGAATTTCAACGCGTTAGAGATGAAATTGGCAAAAAAATTAAAGAATTTGATAGTTAAGTAAAAAATTAATCAACGAAATACAAGGAGCTTTTTATGTATAAATATATAAATATATTTATAGTTGCATTAAAACTTGGATTACTATCATTTGGAGGACCAACTGCCCACTTAGGTTATTTTTATGATGAGTATGTTAAGAAAAGAAAATGGCTTGATGAAAAAGAATACTCAGATTTAGTAGCCCTATGCCAGTTTTTACCTGGACCTGCAAGCAGCCAAGTTGGTATTGGTATCGGAACTATTAGAGGAGGAATTCTGGGAGGAATTATTTCTTTTATTGGTTTCACACTTCCTTCTGTGATTATACTTATGGTTTTTTCAGCATTATTTATTAACAATGATTCTAGTTTAACTTGGATGCAAGGATTAAAACTAGTAGCTGTTGCCATTGTTGCCCAAGCCGTGATAGGTATGGGTAAAAAATTAACAAATACTAAAAGTACCATTACATTGGCATTATTTGTTCTTATATTATCTCTAACAATCAATAATCTTTACATTCAAGTAATCGCATTATCTATTACTGGTATATATGGTCTTATCTTTTTAAAAGAAACCTCTAAAGATATAAATAATTTAAGAGTGAAGACATTTAAATTACCTAAAATGTTAGGATTTATTTCAATTTCATTATTTTTTTTACTATTAATTGTATTACCTATAGTTAGTTCTATGACGAATAATTTATGGCTTAGAATGTTCGATAGTTTTTATAGATCTGGTTCTTTAGTGTTTGGCGGTGGTCATGTCGTATTACCTTTATTAGAAAATGAATTTGTACCACAAGGTTTAATATCACCTGATAGCTTCATAACGGGTTATGCTGCAGCTCAAGCTGTACCTGGACCATTATTTACGTTCGCTTCATATATTGGCATGTCTATAGAAGGTATTGGAGGAGGAGTTTTGGCTACTGTCGCTATATTCCTACCAGCATTTCTATTATTATTTGGAGTGTTACCATTTTGGGATGATATTAAATCTAACACTTATGCTGAAGGTTTTTTAAAAGGTATAAGCGCGGGTGTAGTCGGTATTCTTATCGCTGCATTTTATAATCCGATTTGGGCTTCAACTATTAAATCAGAATTAGATTTTGTTCTAGCTAGCTCATTATTCGTATTCCTGGTGTATTATAAATTACCTTCCTGGTCTATTGTACTAATAGGCATTATAATAGGTATAATGTTTTACTAATCTTTCTCGTTCATAATCAAAGAATAAATTTTATAAGTATAGTTATTAAAGTAACCATTATAAATTAAAATAATTTATTTCGTATAATTATAGTACTTTATCTCAATGTAAAAGATAGTAAAAACCATTAATTATGTAGTGAGCCCAAAAAGTAAAACTTTTTGGGCTCACTACATTTCCACATCTTTAAATTATTTTAATGATTCTGGTAAATCTTGATAGCCTTCTCTAATATTCACGACATTTTCAAAGCCTTTGTTTTCTAATATACCCACTGCTATTGAACTTCTAACACCTGACTGACAATGTACGTATATTTTATCCTCTTTATTAAATGGAATATTTTCATTTAATAATTTACCATGCGGAATATTGACTGCTTGATCTAAGTGCCCATTATTCCACTCTTCTTCATTACGTACGTCAAGTATATATTCTTCTTTACCAGTCATATCAACGCTATGGATGGATTGGGTTAAAATTTCTGATTTTGGTAAACGATAACCTGCTACATTATCAAAGCCAATTAATTGTAAAGTATGTGTTGCTTGCTCAACGGTAGATTTATCACCAATTAAATCTATACTGTTTTCATAGTCTAAATACCAACCGATTTGGTTAATGAAGTTTTTGTTGTAAGGAATATTGATTGTACCTTCAGTATGACCGCCATGAAAGGCTTCTTTACTACGAAGATCAAAGGCTATTCTTACATTATCTAAACTAGGAAAAACGTTGTATGGTTGATACATGTTCATACCAAACTGATTAATTTTTTTCATCTGTGCAAAGTGATGGGGTGGCGCTGGTTGATTTGATGTTAATGTTTCAACAAATTTAGATTCATCTGTCACATTAAATGCCCAGTTATTTATTTTTTCGTAACCTAGCGTAGACATTGGTATGGCACCTAATGCTTTACCACATGGGCTTCCAGCACCGTGTCCAGGCCATATTTGAATATAATCTGGTAAATCTTTAACACCTTCTATAGATTGATACATCTGTTTTGCGCCAATCTCTGTAGTACCTTCCATTTGTACTGATTTTTCTAGTAAATCAGGTCTACCGATATCACCAACAAAAATAAAGTCACCACTAAATAAACCCATTGGAACACTTGAGCCGCCACCTTCATCCGTGAGTAAAAAACTAATACTCTCGGGGGTATGACCAGGTGTATGCAAGACTTCTAATTTAATATTACCTACTTGAATAATATCTTGATTTTTAACAAAATTTGTATGTTCCGGCATATTTTTATAACTTAATTGATCATCACCTTCGCCAGATACATATATATTGGCGTTTAAACGTGCTGCCACGTCTCGAATTCCAGAAGCAAAATCAGCGTGAATATGTGTTTCTGCAGCTTGTGTAATTTTAAAACCTGAGCTATCTGCAACTTCCATATATTTTGTTAAATCACGAACAGGATCAATTATTATTGCCTCTCCTGTACGTTGACAGCCAACTAAATAAGATGCTTGAGATAAATGATTATCGTAAAATTGTTTGAAAAACATGGTTAAAACTCCTTTTTTAATATATTTAATTAGATGAATAAATTATGATTCGCATTTTCCGTATCACTAATATAAGTCCCTACACCACCGTACTCAACTTCGTCTCTGAGCTCTTCTTTCTGAATTCCCATAACATCCATGCTCATCGTGCAAGCGATTAATTTGATATCTTGTTCGATAGCTTGATTGATAAGCGATGGTAATGAATCAACATTTTTCTTCTTCATTACGTATCGCATCATTATATTACCTAAACCAAACATATTCATTTTAGAAAGTGGCATGCGTACAGATGTTTTGGGCAACATCAAATCAAACATTTTTGCAATGCCTTTCTTTTTAACGTTAACTGTTTGCTCTTTTTTCAACGCGTTAAGTCCCCAAAAAGTAAAGAAGATAGTTACATCTCTGCCTGCAGCCTTAGCGCCATTCGCAATAATCATTGCTGCCACTGCTTTATCTAACTCACCACTAAATAGTACAATTGTCGTACCTTTGGCAGTATGGTTCACTTCCAAGTCTTTTGGTTTTTCTTTTTGAATAATGGCATTAATTCCATTATTACTTTCATCCAGTTTAACTAACGTATGTCCTGTTTGTTTCACCCAGCCTTTAATGTCACTAAAGAACCCAGGATCTGTAACTGTAACCTCGATTTGGTCACCTACTCCAATATTTTTCACTTCTTTACTGATATTAACAATTGGACCTGGACATTGAAGACCACTATAGTTAAGTTGTTTACGATCTGTTTTGATTTCTACATTTATATTTTCTTCTTGTGTATCGTGATTATTATTTTGTTCTTCATAAGCATTATAGCCACCGTCTAAATTTACAACATCATAGCCTTGTTTAGCTAAATATTCACATGCTTTGGCGCTTCTATTACCACTTTTACAGTGAATATAATAGGTTTTGTTTTTATCTTTATTGAACGATTCAATCTTATCTACAGGATGTAATGTCGCACCTTTTATATGTGCCAGCTCATATTCCACTTCTGTTCTGACATCAATTAATTGTCCTTGCCCTGCTAGTTTTTCTAATTCTTTTTTACTTAATTCATTGATATGCTTTTCACTATATTTTTTCATAATGACCTCCTTATAAATACCTATAGGGGTATGATAAATAAAAAACCAACCTTTGTCAAATACCTATAGGGGTATTTGACAAAGTTGTTTTAATCATTTATTATGATTTTATTCAATTAACAGTGGAGGAATTAACCATGAATTATGATAAAACAATGATTAATCGTATTAATAGAGTACAAGGACAATTAAATGGTGTTGTAAAAATGATGGAAGAAGGAAAAGATTGTAAAGATGTAATCACTCAAATTAGTGCATCCAAAAGTTCCCTACAGCGTTTAATGGGCATTATTATTAGTGAAAATTTAATAGAATGTGTAAAAGCAGCGGAGCAAAATGGAGAAAACTCTCAAGAATTAATTAATGAAGCAGTTAACTTATTGGTGAAAAGTAAATAATGGAGATTGTTACAGTTGTTATTATGTTACTCATCGGAGTGTTCGGAGGATTTATATCTGGTTTAGTCGGTATAGGTGGTGCTATTATTATTTATCCAGCTATTTTATTATTACCACCACTATTTGGGGCTCCTGCATATAGCCCATATATAGCATCAGGACTTACTTCTAGCCAAGTCTTTTTCAGTACTTTAAGTGGTTCATTGAAAGCTCGAAAAAAAGCAGAATTCTCGTCGCAATTAATTATTTACATGGGTGGAGGCATGGTTATAGGAAGCATGCTAGGAGCATTTCTAGCAAATTTATTTGATACTACTTTTGTAAATATGACTTATATTATCATTGCCTCACTTGCATTAATATTAATGTTCATTAAAGTCGAATCTCGTTCAGGTGAACCTACTCTTAATAAACCTTTACTAGTTATTATAGGTCTTTTCGTTGGTATTATTTCGGGTATAGTAGGCGCAGGTGGTGCCTTTATTATCATTCCTATATTATTAGTTTTGTTCAAATTACCAATGAATACGGTGGTTGCTAATAGTATAGTAATTGCTTTTATATCTTCAATTGGTGCCTTTATCATTAAACTTATACAGGGATTTGTTCCTTTTGAAGACGCATTATTTCTAATAATAGGGAGTATTCTCTTTGCTCCCTTAGGTTTGAAATTAAGTAAAAAGATCCCTAACTTCATACAAAAATGGATTATAAGTATTTTAATCATTGTTGCAATTATTCAACTTATCTTTTAATCAATGAAATTTGTCAGGCAACTCCTGATATTTATAATTATACACACCAAAAATTAGGTATTAGTATCACAAAATAGCATTCAATAACTATGGATATCGTAAAGGGATTAGTAAAGAGAAACATAAAATCAATAATAAAGAATTCGATTATTCAAAAGACCTTTGTGACATTGTATCAAAAAAACAAAAAGCCTATCATTATCTATTTAAATCTTAGTGATAAAGTACAAGAATTAAATAGTTTTACAATTGTCGTGTTTATTATCATTATATTATTTAACCTAAATTGAAAATCCAGCCAATTAATACTTTAAATTGGGTGGATTTTCAGGATTATTTATTATATGGCTCTACTTATCAGTTGATGATGGGTTTTATAAATATATCCAATACAATTGTTTGTTTATCATCAAATATCTAATCCTTTTTATATGAAGATAAAAGAAACTCAGTTATCGTACGCGCTGCGTTGATTGCTAGAGAAGCATGTCTAGTTTCCGGCTTATAATTTTTCTTTGATTTACCATGTGCGTCACCATATTCATTCCTTACTTCGTCCAGACCATTAATTACGTTTATCATTCCACTCAAAATTGTTTTAAAAGTATTTTCATTATGTCCACCAGGAGAAAGGTTCATAATATTACTTACTTTTTTATATAAAGCTCTCAAAGTTTCATTATTATTAAATTGTTCTCCTTCAGAAACTAAAATATGTTTCAAAGTACTTTCAACCATTGCTTTTGCAGATGTAATTGCGTCTTCTGGATCCGTTTGTGCCTCTTTTTCAATTCTATTACATTCTTTTAATACATACTCAACATCAAATTTTTCTGCTAAAGATTTAACAGTACTTAAGTTAACTTCACTTCCATTTTTAGTTATTCTTCCTGTATCTTTATTATATACATAGCCCAATGCATTAATAATTTTTATTAATCTACCAATTTCTTCGTCTTCATCTAATTCATGAGTATACATATTCCATTGAAACAAATACGTTTCTATAACATTAAGTAATTTAGAAAATTCAGATTCATCTTCTAAATTCAAAGTACTAATATATTCCCACGCTAACGATTTACGTTGTCCACTATATTTTTGATTTATAGAACTATCTCTCATAATATCCGCATCAATAAAATTATTATTAATTTCTCTGAGTGCACTTCTTGAAGAGAGTAAGTCTAAAAATTTATCAATGAGTGTTGATTTTTTCATAATATTCTCCTATTAACCAATAATTTTTCTAATTCATATGTTACATCACGAAATACATTAAAAATACCTATATATAATTTCCTATCTAAGATGCCCTTATTAATACATCTCATTATTTTGTCCTTTAACTTTATACCTTAATAATTCAAAAGATCACTTTTTAGATACTCTTTAGAGTATACATTGTAAAATGGTACATTTTGGTTAATAATAATTTTAAGCACTTATTAATAGTAATATATGAGAAAAAGTTACTATTAGAGTGCTGTATTCGATGAGATCTATCAATTTCAAAGTAAATTTTAACAGAAAGAAGGCATATTTATATGGTTAAAGTTAAATATGAAGGTTCACTAGAAACTCTATCCTTAATAACTGAAGCATTAAATAATGTATTAACACAATTA
This sequence comes from Mammaliicoccus sp. RAM2, assembly GCF_045897195.1. Lineage (NCBI taxonomy): Bacteria > Bacillati > Bacillota > Bacilli > Caryophanales > Staphylococcaceae > Mammaliicoccus > Mammaliicoccus sp. RAM2. The sequence goes on from NZ_JBJNWI010000007.1 coordinate 22,829, forward strand.
AAAGTTCAAGATGAAATTACTTTTACAGACAGCTACCCTATTGAAAATCCCGATGAAATTTACATAGATTTAACCGATTTTTATTTAATTATGTCTCAAACTAACTTTAGAACCGCATATAATTACTTAGTCAATGTAATGACAAACTCCTTATTTAAATATATTATAACAAACTATAAATTGGTAAGTAAAAAAGAGGATAATGCAGACACATCGGAATACATTTTAAAAGATGGACAAGACTTGTATACATATTTAGTTAATAAAATAAAAAAAGAACTTAGCTCATCTAGTAAGTCTATAAATCCAGATTTAATCTTTAATGCAGCTATGAAGGATGGTATTTTAGTAGAAGGCAAACATTCTAAGGAAAGTTTTAAAAAAAGAAGTTATTACCCTAATAAAGACTTCAAAAATTTCAAAAAAAATGATATAGAACAACCTACTCATGACATCTCTAATTATCTTGATATACCTACTGAAAAACTTGATGACAATCTAAAAAGATTAAGTTATCCCGAGTCAACCAAGATGAAAGATTTTAAAGCTTACTTTAATAATTTAGATGAATTATCTCATACTCCGGCTTTCAAAAATTTCGATGCTAACAAACGTTTTTCGTTCGATGATATACTTGATAGCTATATTAAAACTTGCAATAAAAAGAACCCTATACCTTCAACTGTTGCTTTAGCCCAAAAAGATTTAAGCAAAAGTCTATTAACTGAATTTCTTAGAAAAAAACAAAAAAGTAAAAAAGAGGGACAAAAATCATACTCACTAGAAGATACTATATCAATAGTCACTCATTTCTATTTAACTCGAAATGAACATGGATTTTTGGCTAACAATTCATATTATCATTTAGTTTGTAATAACCACTCCCTCAACCTAAGTGAAATCGTACTTAATCAAGGGAATTATCAATCTATTTCCAAATATTTCAACCTTATGGATAATCATAATGACAAGAAAAAATTAAATAAAGACAGAATTAATCTAAATGAAAAAGTGATAGAAATAGTAAATACTACTCTTGTTATATGTCATTCAGGTAGGACTATACCCTATTATGATTCTATATACGCCTATAAAATTCTGAATTATTATTTTAACTTTAGTTTTACATACCTATTAGAATTTTACAGCCTTAAATTACAAAAATTAACTTTTTCATTGATAAAAACAAATTTAAATAATAAATATTCAACGGCTAATTTTAAATCATTACTCAGTAAGCTAGACTGCATTATTAAATCTATTAATGAACAGAACAACTTATATCCAAATGATAGTCATTTAAAAACAACACAAGCAGGATTAAATATAAACAGCCTACAACATTTTAATGACTTAAAAAATAATGATTCATCAAATCATTCATTACTTATGAATTACCAATTTTCGATTTATCCAAATTTAGCTTCTCTTTTTACACGTCTTAAATAATAAAAGGTAATACTTTAATAAGTATTATCTTTTTTTTTTGAAAAAACCTGTCTAATTTAACCCATTATCACAGTAATTCCAAAATTATATGTGGTTTTTAAAAATACCTTATATGTATACACAAGCCCCTATTTTGTAAGGTTATAAAATAAATCACTTTAAATTCAAAGCCCACATATATTGTCTATAAATACGAGTTACACTATTCCTATCAAATATGAAAGGAAGATGTAAAATGCAAAAGAGTAAAGCACAAAACCATTTATACAAAGCAGCTATTGGTGTTGCGTTCCGATTACAAATAGGAACAGTTTTTCAGTTCAATGATTTAAGTAAACGTGTCAATCATCAATGTAATACAGCTGACCAGCAGGAAGCTGCAAGACGTTTTTCACATTTAGTTAAACATGGAGATGTCCCATTTATCATTGTTGATTTCTCTTATCCACTTACTTATCTGAGAGTGAAAGGTGGTAACAACTAATGACTAACATCATCTTTAGTGAATATCCGTACTGGCTTACTGAGGATTCTTGGTATGAAGTTATACCACCGAAAGGTAAAAATGATGAGCAAAAGACTTTACGTTTATCTAGTCTAATCATTATTAAAAATAAATTTCTTGACCCCAAATCTGGGGTTGAGAAATTAGTAATTTCTAACGGACAAAATATTGAGCGTATTGAAACATCAGATATTTTAACATCGCAAAAGTTACCTTCATTAATCATGTATGGCTTTAGCATCAATGAGAAGTACATTAAATCGCTAAGTAATGCATTGCAATTAATGCGTCAATCACTACCTCTTTCTTCATTGTATACAGGTGTAGGTGTCATAAATACTAAAGAAGGTACAGTCATTTCATTAGATGAACCATATCTTTCAAAAGAAATCAGGCAGTCTCAGGCTAGCGAAATCATTTGTGAAACACAGTACGATCTAAAACCTAAAGGCACTTTTGAAAGATGGTGGCGAATGTATCTTGATGAAGTAAAAGGAAACTTGTTACTCGAACTTGCTGTAATATTTGGTGTTTCTTCATTAGTGACTGCATTCTTAAAAACAAAACATGAAGTTGAATTTGCAGGCACAATTTACTCTTTTATGGGTAACAGTAGTAGCGGTAAATCTACAAGTGCCGCACTTTTAGCTAGTTTGGCGGGTAATTCAAACAAGGGCCAAAATTCATTAATGAAATCACTCAACGGAACACGCAATGGGATTGAGAGTTATTTAAATGAAAATCATGGCGTCCCTATTGTACTGGATGAATTATCCTCTGCCACATTTCGAGATTCTACTGGACTTCTATACAGTATTGCAGAAGGATTAGGCCGTCAAAGGTCAGATATATTCGGTAAGGCTAAAAGTGTTCGCCATTGGGGAACGAGCGTTATAGTAACCGGAGAACACAGTATTTTTAAAGATTCAGCCAAAAATGATGGTCTACGTGTTAGAACTATAGAAATTACTGAACAATTCACTAAAAGCGCTGAAAACGCTGATACGATTAAAAAGGTAACCTCATCTAACTATGGGCATGTGATGCCCTTAGTCGCCCAGTACCTGCTCAATCGTGAACAAGAAGTCATACAATGGTTCAGAACTGAGCATCAATGGTTTAAAAAACAACTTGAAAATGAAACGAGTAATACGGGGATACGCATGTTCAAGCGTTATGCAAGCATTACGACATCAGCCCGTATATTGGAACGCGTGATTGCTACCCCTATCGATTTGGATGCAGTTAGAAAGTACCTAGTTCATTATCATGCAGATTCTGTAAGCGAGAGATCCCTTGCTGATAAAGCACTCGAAACAATTATTCAATTTGTAGCACAAAATAGAGGGAAATTTTCTGAAGATAATAGGTTATCAACCATGGTAGAAAATTATGGGCTTATTGAATTAAAGGATAATTGTATTCAAGTCAAAATGCTTAAAGATGTCTTTAAACGTATGTTGGAAGAAAATCAATATCAAGACGTGAATAATGTTATCGATGCACTGCGTGATAAAGATTATATCCAGTCAGATACGAATCGTAAAACGACCAAACGTAGTGTCAAAGATAAAGAAGGCAAATCAAAAACAATTGTGTTTTATCACATTAAGCTTGATAAATCTTACGCCCATATTTTTGGTCTATCTGATAAAAGCGGATCCAATATGCCCTTACCATTTAATGCTAAACATCAACATCCTTTACTTGGAGAAATGATTGCACAAGCAAATGAATGGGATAAAAATAATGATATTGATTTATAAGCCAAGAATGGTCATAAAAAACAAACTGCTACAACACCTATCTAAAGGTGTTGTAGCACATATATTAAATAATTTGGAGGAAATCAAATATGAATACAATTGCTTTTGCTCATGAAATTACAGACGAAAGATATGAAGTTTTAGAAAGTTTGCCAATTGATGACGTTAAAAGTTTCTGCAAGGAAAAGGATTATAAAATTACTAAGGTCTATGATGATGATAGTCAATTAATAAATGACATTAAACTTAAGAAAATCAGACCTAAACGTATCGTCTTTTGGGGTACCTATGAAGATTACCCTGAATTAGACAGACTCTGCAATAAGCTAGGTATTAATCTTATTACAATATTTCCAATGTTGGTGTAGAAAGCATCTTAATTTAATAATTTAGGAGGAAAAATATGGACGAATTAATCACATTGTTGGCCGATTTAGTTATTGAAGAAATTAATCGTGCTGATGACTAATTATAACGCCCAACACCTTATTGGTGTTGGGCTCATCTATAAATTCGTTCATAAATATATATTATCACTATGAAAGGAGGACACGCGATGAAACAAGCAATTGGTTATTTACGCCAAAGTACACACAAACAACAATCACTCGCGGCACAAAAATTAACGATTAAAGCATTAGCTGAAAGGTATCATATTCAGCATATTACCTTCTATAGTGACAAACAGTCTGGGCGTACAGACAAGCGTGATGGGTACAAACAGATTACCGAACTTATCCAACAGGGTAACTGTGACATATTGTGTTGTTATCGACTAAACAGACTACATCGTAATTTGAAAAACGCATTAACACTTATCAAGTTATGTCAGAAACACCATGTTCATATATTGAGTGTACATGATGGCTATTTTGATATGGATAAATCTTTTGACCGTCTAAAACTCAATATTTTCATGAGTCTGGCTGAACTTGAATCCGATAATATTGGAGAACAAGTCAAAAATGGGCTTAGAGAAAAGGCAAAACAAGGTAAACTCATAACGACACATGCGCCCTTTGGTTATCACTATCAAAATGGTACTTTCATCATTAATAATGATGAAGCAACTACTGTCAAAGCTGTATTCTATTATTATCTTCAAGGATATGGCTACAAGAAGATTGCACAATATTTAGAAGACGATAATAAACTTATTACCCGCAAGCCTTATCAAGTACGAAATATTCTCATGAACCCTAATTATTGTGGTCGTGTCATCAATCAATATGGTCAATATAACAATATGGTTCCACCTATTGTTTCGACAACAATATATGAACATGCTCAAACAATCCGTAATAAGAAGCAATTGCATTGTATACCTTCAGAGAATCAACTGAAACAAAAGATTAATTGTCCTTATTGTGATTCAACCCTTACAAATATGACCATTAGAAAAACAAATCATTCATTACGTTATTATGTCTGTCCTAGAAACATGAATGCATCACGTTTCACATGTGATTTTAAAGGCATAAACGCTGAAAACCTGGAAAAACAGGTCTTAGAATCTTGCCAAAAATTCTTTCGAGACCAACAGCTCTATTCAAAAATCAAACATGCTATTGGGCAACAGCTCAAAAAACAAAGAATGCATGATACTAGTAACACATTAACTCATGAAAAGCTCATTGAAAAATTAGCTCAAGGAACAATTGATGTAGAAACTTTCAGAGAACAATCTCAATCAATAAACGTACAGCATAAGCCTATACAAGCAGTAAGTGATAGTCGTATAAAAGCATCGCTACAAAAGGTTATACAGAAAAGTTTCACGTTAAACATGTTATATCCCTATATTGATGTCATTCATATTACTAAAAATAAAGAACTAAGCGGAATCTATTTAAAAAATGAGCCACTAAACATCGTTAATCAAAGGATACAATCATCAACCGCCTAAACAAGAAAGGATGAATCAGATATGAAACAACTCAAACAAAAACGTGTCGGTATTTATGTACGTGTATCAACAGAAATGCAAAGTACAGAAGGTTATAGTATTGATGGCCAAATCAACCAGATTAGAGAATACTGTCAATTTCATCATTTTGAAATAACAGATATTTACGCTGATCGTGGTATCTCAGGAAAATCTATGAATCGCCCTGAGCTCCAACGTATGTTGAAGGATGCGAATGAAGGTCATATCGATTGTGTCATGGTGTACAAAACAAACCGATTGGCACGTAATACATCAGACTTACTCAAAATTGTCGAAGACTTGCATAAACAAAATGTTGAATTTTTCAGTCTATCTGAACGCATGGAAGTTAATACGAGTAGCGGTAAGCTTATGTTACAAATACTCGCAAGCTTCTCTGAATTCGAACGCAATAACATTGTCGAGAACGTATTCATGGGTCAAACCAGACGTGCACAAGAAGGCTATTACCAAGGCAATATTCCACTTGGCTATGAGAAAATTCCAGACAATAAACACGAACTCATGATAAACCAACATGAAGCGAATATCGTCAAATATATATTTGAGTCATATGCTAAAGGTCATGGATATCGAAAAATGGCTAACGCACTTAATCATAAAGGCTATGTCACTAAGAAAGGTAATCCATTCAGTACATCAGCTATAGCTTATATTCTTTCCAATCCCTTCTACATTGGTAAAATACAATTTGCGAAGTATAAAGATTGGAATGAAAAGCGACGTAAAGGTCTCAATGATTCTCCTGTGGTAGCTGACGGGAAGCATTCACCTATCATTAGTCAAGAACTATGGGATAAAGTACATTCACGTATGAAGCAAGTTAGTCAAAAACCTCAAGTTCATGGAAAAGGAACCAATCTATTAACAGGTATTATTCACTGCCCACAATGTGGTGCACCAATGGCAGCTAGTAACACAACGAACACATTGAAAGATGGTACCAAGAAGCGAATACGCTATTATTCTTGTAGTAACTTTCGCAACAAGGGGTCAAAAGTATGTTCTGCGAATAGCGTTAGAGCTGATGTGATTGAGAAATATGTCATGGATCAAATACTCGAAATTGTCAAAAGTGATAAAGTCATTAACCAAGTCTTAGAACGTGTCAATCAAGAGAATAAAGTCGATATTGGTGCATTGAACCACGATATCGCTTATAAACAACAACAATATGATGAAATCCATGCGAAACTAGACAATATAATTAAAACAATCGAAGATAATCCAGACTTAACAACAATACTCAAAGAAACAATCCATAAATATAAAACACAACTGAATGACATTACGAATCAAATAAATCAACTCAAACAACAACAGAATCAAGAGAAGCCATCATGTGATATGAAACAGATCACTACCCTATTACAACGAATATTTCAAAACATAGAATCCATGGATAAATCCCAACTCAAAGCGTTATATCTTACAGTAATTGACCGAATTGATATTCAGAAAGATGGTAATCATAAAAAGCAATTCTATGTCACACTGAAGCTCAACAATGAAATTATCAAACAACTTTTCAATAATATCCCTATCGACGAAGTGCTCCTAAGCACTTCGTCTTTACTTTTACTTCAAACACTCTATATTCATTTATAAGTATAAGTGACTTTTTAGCTTCTTGATTGAGTTAGATATACAATAAAATTATGAACAATATTAATTTAGAGGAAGGATGTTTTACAATGGGAAAATTACAAGATAAAGTCGTCGTTATTACAGGTGGTGCACAAGGTATGGGAGAACTTCATGCCAAAAAAGCGATATCTGAAGGCGCAAAAATCGTGATAACTGATATTAATGATGAATTAGGTCAAAAAACAGCTAATTCTCTTGGAGACGATGTTTTATTTATCAAACATGATGTATCTAAAGAAACGGATTGGAATCATGTCATTCAGGAAGTATTGAACAAATGGAATCGAATTGATGTATTGGTTAATAATGCAGGAATCACATACAATAAAACAATTGACCAAATATCATTAGAAGATTATATGAAAATTGTAAATATTAATCAAGTATCTGTATTTTTAGGCATCAAAACTGTATCAAAAATTATGAAAAGTCAAAAACAAGGGTCAATCATTAATATTTCTTCAATGAATGGTCTTGTTGGTGGTGCAATTGGCTATACAGATACAAAATTTGCGGTCAGAGGCATGACAAAAGCTGCGGCTAAAGAATTGTCTCCATACAATATTCGAGTTAATTCCGTACACCCAGGTGTTATAAAAACACAAATGTTAGAACAAGACGATGTTAAAGAAGCCGTTAAAGAATTCGAAAAAACAATTCCAATGCGAAGAGTTGCGCAACCCGAAGAAGTATCTAACCTTGTATGTTTCTTAGGGTCTGACGATGCTTCTTATTCTACAGGATCATAATTTGTTATAGATGGTGGTATTACTGCACTATAAATTATAAATCAATTAAAATATAAATAGTTCTCTTGAATAAATTTTAGGCGAAGTGCTGAGGAGCGCTTCGCCTTTATTTTTTCCTTAAACAAGCTAGATTTATACTTGCTGTCCTTTTGTCATACAATAACACTTTTCTAACTTATAAATTCAGTTTACATATAAGTACAACTCAATGTGAAGCTTTTATTGATATGACAAAAGAACATCCCTAAATAATAAACCAACGGGATGACAATGGGATTTGATAAATACAAGTACGAGAAGGATTACGCATGCGTAATCCCGAAATCCCATTATTATTTATAAATAAATAATATAAAAAGGGAAAGTAAGTCACAATTACACCTACAAATCTAAATTATATAAATATATGGCTATATTTCCTGAGAAATAAGCGGGATAACGGGATTTCCTTGTCATATCAACCTTTCTCACAAATATTGCTTGGGATATTTTCTGAATAACAATGGGATTCACAAACGAAACAAACTTTTTTTGAAGTATATATTATCTATATGGTGTATTACATGTATACATCAAAAACATTATAGGAGGTCATAACCATGACACTAGAAAAACAACTCAAGCACTATATCACACATTTATTTAGCCTACCCAAAAATGAAGTGTGGAAATGTGAAGCAATCGATGAAGTCTCCGACAACATACTACCTGATCAATATGTAAGACTTGGCCCACTCACCAACAAAATACTTCATACGTATACTTACTACTCTGATACCCTTCATGCAAGTCATATATACCCCTTTATCCTCTACTATCAGAAACAACTCATTGCTATTGGTTATATTGATGAAACAAACGATATGGACTTCTTATATCTTCATAATACAGTTATGCCACTACTAGACCAAAGACACCTACTTGAAAAGGAGCAGCACAATAATGAATAAATGGATTTATATCGCAGAAATCAGTATCACCGTCATTACCGAAGTGATATCAATGATGAAAGATATAGAAAAGGAGCAATCATGATGGAACGTTATATTACTAGAGGTATTGCCTCTAACTTACCAGAAGCATTACAACAACAATTATGGAAAATTGTTTCACATAGAGAGCACGAACAATCTAAAGATGAAGTCGCAGATTATTTTCATATCTTCCAATTTAATATGTATAATGACCAACTCTATATTAAGCACAAACAAGAACGTCCTGATTATGTCAAAATTCATAAAACAAATTATAAACAACCTCTCCATATCAATAAAGTCTACGTTATCCGTGAAGATGATGTAGGCTTTTCCTATTATGTCATGTTATTACCTGAAGAATATTAAATAAAGGAGTTAAATAAAAATGAAATCAATCAAAAGTGTATTAGAAACAGAAGCGATATTTAGTGAAGATAAAATGCATCGTTATCTTCTCAAGAAAACTTGGGATATTCATAAAGAAGTACTCACAATTATAACGATGTATCCTCATTATGATGGTGTTATCAACGTTGACCTTACAACACAACTTATTATCAATAAAGTAGCTGAAAAAGATGAATATGGTGGCGTTAATTTTATAAACCTATTTTCAAATATTGATACACCCATTAATTTAAAACATATCGAAAATAGCCATGACAAGCATACGGATATTCATATTATGAAAGCTGTCAAAGAAGCCGACAGTGTTTTGTTGGCTTGGGGTTCCTACGGAAAGAAACCCCTTGTGGAAAATAGAGTCAATGATGTATTAGACATGTTAAAATCTCACAAAAAGAAAATCAATATATTAACAAACCCTCAAACAAATGAAATCATGCATCCTTTAAATCCTTATGCACGAAAAGCTTGGACAATAAAACCATTTGGTTAAACAATGAAGACAATTTTCTCTGATATAGACAAATAATGTCACTCTCACAATACCTATTGTGAAAAATTATTGAAACGATACCTTTTATACGTATTTTTAACTCTCAATTTACAAAATAAATTATTTAGCAAGTGACTTATAATGACTAACTCATTTTGTATGATATGGGTAAGGAAAGGTGGTGAAATTAATACGTGGATCGATCACATAGATTACTTACAATATACACCCGATTATTACAAAATAAGTTTGTTAATAAATTTGAACTAACCAAAGAATTTAATACGAGTCCTCGAACCATTCAAAGAGACATTGATCAAATTCGAAATTACTTATATGAAACAGATGATTGGTATGGTCATAAGAAAAACGTTATTTATAATCATAAAAATGAAAGTTATGCTTTAGAAAAATCACAAGTTATAAATAGCGATGCGTTCTTTTATATTTTAATAATTTTATTAACACTTAATAATAAAATTGATGATGCTTTATACCAATATTTGAAAAATATCATTACGACGTTTCATTCAGATAATAAAACACAATTACTAAGTATCATCGACAAACAGCAACAAGAACTTGATGGATTACAATATAATAATTTAAGCGAAATTGGAAAAGCTTTATTTTTTAAGAAAAGAATCCACTTGAAAAAATTAGACATCGTTGTGTCCCCTATCACTTTGAAATATGAAATGGACAATTTTCATCTGCTTTATCAATATGAAGAAAAACGCTGTAAAATAAATATTAATCAAGAATTATTTGAAATAAACAATAAAGCAGTTGAGTCTACTAATCAATTAGAACATTTAGAAAGCATTACAGTAGAAATTGACAAGTCTGTTTGGACATATATACGCAAAAATTACCAAATAGCTTTAATAGAAAAATATGCGAAAGACAAGCTTATCGTACAAATGGACATTTCATTTGATGAAGCATTGAATTTAAGTTTTATATATCGTTCCAAAATACGTATTATTTCACCAGACAATCTAAAAAATTCAATTATTACAGAGTTGTTGAAGTTAAATGAAACATATTTGAGGCAAACAATTGATCATTACTAAATTTAACTTCTCAAATTGTAATCATTAAAAATCGATATGTATATAAGGAGATATAAGATGAAAATTCAAAGTAAAGAAGAATTATTTCAAGCTAAAAAGGTTGCCATGAAGATTGTAAAACAACGATCAACAGCGAGTGGCGCGGTGGCAGCTGTTCCAGTACCTGGTGTAGATGTAGCAGCTGATATTGGGATTATGCTTGAAGTGATTGGGAAAATCAATAAAAAATTTGGCCTTTCTTCGGAAGAGGTGGAAGAACTTGATGGTGATGAAAAACAAAAAATCGCAGTGTTAATTACATCAGTCGGCAGTGACTTTGCGGGAAAAGTCATAACCAAAGAACTTATAACAAAAGCACTTAAGAAAGTAGGCATCAAAGTAACCACAAAACAAGTCGCTAAATATATTCCTTTTGCGGGTGCAGTCATAGCAGGCACAATTAGTTATGGCACGATGTATACACTTGGAAAACGTCATGTAGAAGACTGTTTTGAAATATGTGAACGTATCTTAAAAGAACAAAGCAAATGGTAATCATTCTAAAATATTAAAAATAAGGTGGAAAATATATGAACTTACAAAATAACTCAGCTAATCCGTTAGCATTTCAAAATGTATCACAAGAAGATAAAAATATGGCTATGATTATGTGGGTACTTAGTTTCTTCACAAGTTTTATTGGGCCATTATTAATTTGGTTAATAAAAAAAGATGAATCCACATATCTTAATCAGCAAGGAAAAAATTGTCTAAATTTCATTATATCTTATGGGATATATGTTGTTATATCTACAATTCTAACAGCAATCGTGATTGGTGCTTTATTCCTTTTTGTGATAGGCATTGCGACAGTCATATACATTATCTTAGGTGTAATCGCATCAAATAAAGGCGAAGATTTTAAAGTACCGTTTACTTTTGAATTCATAAAATAATGATAAGCAATAATAAAATCACAAAGAAAATACAGTATTAAAAAATATGAAAAATGGGGAAAGACTATGAAAAAAATATTATACAGTTTATGTGTAGCGGTTTTAGTTACTACTTTAGTCATAGCAGTAACATACGCATATCATAGCTACAAAGATTTAGAACTTAAAAAAGAAGAAGCTAAAGTCGTTAAGCATAAATCGAAAAATGGAAGTAGCAAGAAAAACAAAAGTACTGACAAAGCAAATCACAAAAATCATCATGTAGATAAATCGGGCCAACCTGATGTTAATAACACTGACAAAGCGTCTAATGAAGAAATTAATCAAGTAAAGAAAACTGAAAATGGGATAGATTATGTTGATGATTTTGCCTCTCCCCAAGATGAAACGCAATATGAAAAAGAAGTTATGTCACAATCTGGCGGTGGTCCTACAGAGGATGAAGTATCTTCAAATCAAGAAAGCATGTCAGATAAACAATTTATTAATGCTTATAAGGAAGGTATGACTCAAGATGAAGCAAACGCAGTTAATGAACTTGCCGAAGATCCAGCTTATATTGATTATTTACGTGGTCAAGTTGAAGCTAGAGAGAATGGCCAGGGTGGTAATTACTAAATTTAGAAGGACGTATCATATATGAAGAAAATTATAAGTATCATAACAATTCTAACAATCGTAATAGTTTTATTATCCAGTGGTCTGATTGTCTACAATAAATATAAAACATTAGAGTTGGAAAAAAACAATTTGGAAGTAAAGTTAAAAAACAGTGAAGAGAAACAGCATGAGATTGAAAAGAAGCTAGATAAAAGTATTACAGGTAATACTGAGACAAATTACCAGTCAGACATAGCGGAGAATAATCAAGAGCACCAATCTATAAACGATAATTCAAGTAAAGCACAAGATGAAGTACCTGATTTCGATAATATGTCACCCGAAGAAATATTTAGTTATCATATCAAAGGTATGGATGATGATAATATTGAAATTGAAAAAGGGAAATTTGAATTACAAAAAGGAACAGAATATACCGATATGTGGAGAAATGAATTAAAAGCTCAATATCAATCTCAATAAATCAGGCAATAAACAATTTTAATAACTCTCTCGACGAAGTGCTTAAGAAGCACTTCGTCTCTATTTTTTCTACAAACAATCTGCTTTGAAATTTAATGTGTTCAAATAGATATGACAACATTTATAATTAACAATGATTATTCTTGTGATTCTTAAGATAAGTTTTCTTTCATTTTTTTTATTAATTTTCTTCGCATGTTTGAAATAAACACTTTAAAAGTAGGTTATTGTACCTAATTTATAGAATAGAAATGCAACAACTGCAATGACGATGAAATCATGTGGGTAGTGGATCCAATTAAGTCCATTAAATTCTTTACTTGCGATAAATGACAAGAAAGAATGCATTAAATGAGAATATAATACCATATGGCATAAATTCATAGAGTAATGTATCATATTTTGCAGCATCAAATCCAAAAACAAATAACATGATGATTTATATAAGTGGCCAATCTGATTTGAAGTGAGATACATCCAAAATCTTATTACAAAGCTACTAAAGAAACCCCATTACTTGTGATACGCTTTTCTCTTTATTAGCGACTTTGCTACAAAAGTTCAATCGTATTAGATGAAAAATCAAAAACAATTCTACTTTTAATTAGGTTTGAATCTAATATTCTCGTAAAAATGACAAATTCAAATATACAATCTCTATCCTTCTTCATCTCTTCTGAAATGATACTACGCGTTCCAAACCTAGACATGATTTTAGTGAATTCATTAAAAAATTTTTTACATACTTTATATATATTGTTAACCTTATATACCCTATATATCAAATGCCAATTTATTATCTTTCGTTAGAACAAAAAAATCCCCTGACTACTTAATCTTGGACATGGTGAGGGCGATTTGTGACTATTACATTTATAATACTTATGAAAGGTCATCTATTTAGAAAAGATATAGAGTGTTATTGGGATATTGAATTTTTTATAAACTAAACTTAAAGATAATGATTCCACTTATGGTTCGGATTATATAATTTCAAGCTTTTACTTAGCCATTCTCTTTCTTTATCATCAATTCGTTTTATAACAAACTCAAAATCTTGATTATCTTTTTCTCTTGTATGACTCGTTTTAAACAAGAGAACTATTTCTGGATTTAAATAGGGTATGCCAAGTTCAGTATAACTGTAAGTAGTATTTAAAGATTTAGAAATTCTTAAATCTCTTCTATATATCCACTCATTATTTTTTAATTCATTTAATAGTATTTCGATATGTTCATCAGTCTCATCGTTAACTATATATATTTCATGAATCGGTAACTCTAAAAACTCATCTCCCCATTCATAAAATTGACCATTTACTACTTTTTTAAATTTCCATCCATCAAAATAATTTTTTAGGTATAATTGATCTTTTCTGAAGATTCCTATTTCTATATCTTCGTGATGTCGCGTTTTTCTGCCTATATATAAATCTAACGCCCAACCACCAGCAATAAACCAATGTTTGTTAAAATTCCCCATTAATAAATTAAGTTTTTCGCATTCTTTAAATGTCATATTCACACCTTCAAATTATCATATATTTATTTGTATTTTACTAATTTATACTAATTTAAATCTAATAATGTTTCAGTATTTCAACATAATCTTGATTAATTAATGCTTTTTAACACATTTATATCTAATAACTCCAGGATATTTCTCACCTAAAGACAAAACTTCAAAACCTAACCTTGAATAAAAAAATACAGCGTCTCTATCCGTTTCTGCTACTATTACTTTATTAGGATACAAGTGATGAATTTTATTTATAATTTCTTTTCCTATGCCTTGCTTTTGAAGATGTTTTTGAACGGCTATATGCTTAATGACAATTTCTTTATCACTGTTAGATACACCTACTAAACCAATTATATAGTTATTATTAATGACAGAAAATAATATATTATTACTTACTTTATATTCATTTTCGATAGCTAGCATATCTTCAACTTTCAATATGTTTTTTAAGATATCTATCAGAACAGGGTAATTTTTAACATTGTCTATTTGATTAAATATCATCATTATCACTACCTTTAATTAAATCGGAATTAATTATAAATATATCTTGAATATTATATATAGTCAGAAACCAAATAGAATACACTAAAGCCTAATTTAAAGGCATTTGGCGTTTTATTTGAGTTGACATAATTAAACCTTATAAATAGTTGAAATTTTCAATATCTACTTTTGAGTTAAACTGTTTAAACCGTTAATTATTAGAGTTATTGGAAAAGAACTCAGAAATCAATTTGAAAAATGGTTTTGGAGATTCAAGATTAGCTAAATGAGTTGTATTGGGTATTGTAACCTTTTTAACACAAGAAATTTCTTTGCTCATTAAATCAGAAATATCATGAAAATCTTGAACATCATATTCACCATTAATAAGTAATACGGGCACTTTGATATTTTTAATTTGAAAAATATTATCCTCTGTTTCTATTTCTTCATAAGAATAATCGGGTTCGGCTTTAGTTAAAATTTGCATCTGCATATCAAGAACTAATTTTTTTACATCTGGATTGATGTCTTCTGATTTCCTATAGGCTAATATCCAAGTTTTATAGTTTAATTGTGCTGTTTCTTCTATTTTGTCTTCTTGTAATAATTTTTCTTCTTTTTCCCCATAATTTTGTAAGAAAGATGAATCCTGCCATCCACTGATATCTGGAGACAAAAGGGCTAAACTCAGACACTTTTCTGAGTTCTCTAAATAAAAATCAATAGCTAGTTTCCCACCAAATGAGGCTGCTAAAACGTGCGTACGTTTGATATCTAAATGTGTAAGTATTTCATTAATAATATTGCTATAAGAGTAGTTTCCTCCGGTAAAATCACTTAAGCCGAAACCAGGAAGGTCAAGCCTAACTACTCGATAATTTTCTGATAATAAGTGGAATTCTTTGTCCCACATACGTGAATCAGAAATTCCAGCATGAAGTAATAATAAATTTTCACCATTACCTTTTGATTCGAAATAAATATTTGCTCCAGTAGCCTCATAAATACCTTTAAATTCATTTGTATACATATATACTAACCTACTAATTATAATCTTGATTAATTATTCAAAATGAATATAAAGTACTCATCATTAACATAATAGGTTTTATCGGTCTACGTTACTTATAATATAGAATACCTTTCTCATAGTTCTGAATTTTATTGAATTCAATTTTTCAATAGCAATAAAAATTTATAATTTTTAGCTGGATAATTTTTTGAAGTTTTATGCTTGCTCTAATACTTGTTCAAAAATTTCATTATTCCATTTAGAAGGAAATCCATTACTGTGTAATAATATTACAAGATCACGACGTAACTGATTTTTTATATCATTGCGACTAGACCAGTCAGCATACTTCGCTTTATCATCTGTCTTGCCTGATGAACGTAAAATATTACGTATATTAAATAATATTCTTTTTAAAGTTTGTTCCTTTTCTTTACTAGTTTTTTGGCATACGCTTATTCTCTCTTAACAATTTTTCATTTTCTAGACATTTTAAAATTTACATTATTATGTTATTATTTCATAAAACTAATCAAAACATTTCAACTTTAT
The DNA here is from genome assembly GCF_045897195.1 of Mammaliicoccus sp. RAM2. Lineage (NCBI taxonomy): Bacteria > Bacillati > Bacillota > Bacilli > Caryophanales > Staphylococcaceae > Mammaliicoccus > Mammaliicoccus sp. RAM2. The sequence goes on from NZ_JBJNWI010000007.1 coordinate 39,437, forward strand.
AATTAGCCATTAATCAATATTATATGATTAGTTTGTTTATAATAAAATTTAAACCTACACATTTATTATAATATAGGCGAATGCACAATAAAATAAATTAATCGAAAAATAATTTTATTTTATTATTATTTTGTATGCACTCTAATTTAACGCACCCTTCTACATATTATTTAAATGTAATGTGGCTATTTAAGAACTTTTCATAAAAAGCTATATATTTAATACCTACTCATTCATAACTGGATTGGAACCATATTTTTTCAAGTCATACGCACACAGTAATTTCTTGTATGAAGTATTGTTTTTATTTTCGAATTCAAGAAGATACTTTTTTAAATCTTTTAAAGGAATATTTCCATTCATTACATTATATACAAGAACATTCTCTTCTTTACTTGTCGCAATGGAAGAATTGTTGCTTATTTCCTCAACTGTAGAACACTCTAATTTAAATCGATCTTCTAAAGTTTTTAGTATGTTTTCAATTTTTTTATTTTGTTGTTTTTTAAATTTTTCTATATTATTAATTTTAGAATTAATTTTACTAAAGCAAAATATTGGGAAAAATTGATTTTTTTGAATTGTTTGCTTATTAATTACTTCAAGAATTTGTTTGTTTTCTTCTTCTTCTATCTGAAAATATTTTTGCATAAGTTCTGGCACAGTTTGAAACTCATATTTTATCGTTTTTGGAGAACCAATAGCTAGTATTTTTTCATTATTATTTAAATCATCAATATCTTCTGTTATTTCAACCCTAGTTTTACCACCTATATAAATATCTTTTACAACATTCTGAACTTTACGTATATCCATAGCAGAAACTGATAGTTCTAGGTTACCTAAAGCTTTATATATACTACTGTAATCTTCAGTTTTTATTTTATTAATTCTAATAACTTTATTATTTTCTAACTGAATATCGTGTTCCATAACCTCTTTATTTTTAGAACCTTTGTCGAACTCTACAAGTAAAAAATTCCTCCTAATTCTTTCAGATAAGTCACTATTAACATCTACATATTTATAAATAGTTTCTAAAATATCTCTTATATTTTCATCGTTTATGCTATAACCTAGAAAAATAATTGGATTATGAATAAATAGAGATAATAATTGTGCTCTAATTAATTCATAACTAGTATTGAATTTATTGTAATCTTCACTCGTTAATACAATTTTATCAGGTTGGCTTATGCATCCGTGTATTTTATAAACAGATCCATAGGGATTACTTAATAATATTTGATTACCTATTAAAGGATTAAATTCGAATAAGTTTTCTACCAATTTGTCATAATTAGTAGTAACAATTGACCCAATATTCTTTCTAGCCTTTTTCATATGAATAAATTCATCTTCAAACTCAGTTTTAAAGTTTAGCTGCTTAAATAATTTTGATATATAGATTTTAAATCTACTAATATTTATTCCATTTTCCATTAAATTATAGTATTCATCATTGATTTCTTTAAAATTCCCATCTCTTTCGTTTTTTAAAGTTTCATTGAATAAGTTTTCTATCTTTTCTCCTAATGCTGGGAAGTCGTAAGAGGAGTCTTCTTTTTGACATTCATCTTTATAATCATAAAATATTTCTTTATTTCCTGTTAACTGATAACAGATATGTTGAAGTAGATTTTCCCAACTATAGCTATTATTTAAGTACCTTAAGCTTAAACCAGTACCGATAAATAATACTGGATGATTTGAATACTTATTTATGAACTCTTCTATTTTCAAAATTATACCTCTTTTCTTTTTTATTATACACAATCTATTTTTAGTTTTATTCTTGATCTACTTCAAGTAAATATAAGTACTCTTTTTTAAAACCTCATATGTTCTGATACGGTCAAAATCCCTTTACAAAGGGGGTAAAAAAACCGCATCATTTATGATAAGCTTCCCCACGCATGATCTTAAATGCGCGATACACTTGTTCCATCAGGATGACTTTCATCATTTGGTGTGGGAATGTCATTTTGCTGAATGATAGGGCATAGTTGCTGCGTTGTAATACTTTTTGATGTAGTCCGTTTGATCCGCCGATGATAAATGTGATGTGTGAATTGCCTCTTGTCATGAGGTTATCGATTTCTTTACTGAGTCCTTCGCTTGTTAACATTTTTCCTTGTATTTCCAGGGTAATAACGTAACTGTCTTGTTTGATTTTAGACATGATTCTATCCGCTTCTTTTTCTTTCACAATCTCTATATCTTTATCGCTCATATTATCAGGTGCTTTTTCATCTGCTACTTCGATGAGTTCTGTCTTTGTATATGCACCTAAGCGTTTGTTATATTCATCTACGGCTTGTTTCCAGTATTTCTCTTTTAGTTTTCCTACCGTTATGATTGTTATCTTCATTTTTATCCACCTTTATTCATCTTGTTAAAAGTTATCCACATGTTATTAACTTATACACAGTTTTCTTTATTATTATATCAACAATTTTAATTTTTTGTACGATTTCTAAATATTAAGTCGTTTATTTTTATACATTTTATTATGATTTATCCACGGATTTATATACATTGTGGATAAAACAGTGGATAACTACATATATTATTCACAGTTTGTGGACATTTGTGTATAACTGTGGGTATATATGTGCACAAACTAAAAAGATATCCCCAAATCAATAATTGGGGATATCTTTTTTTTAAATATAGTATATTGGTGTTGCTTTTTCTTTATCTGTATCACATAAAATGACTTCTTTATTTGTATCAATATCATGTTCGTTTAATACTTGACCGACACTCATTCTTGCTAAATCTTTCATGTTGTTGTCTTGGCTTAAGTGTGACAGATAGATACGTTTCGTGCTACCTGTTATAACATCACACATTGCATGTGCTGCATCTTCGTTAGATACGTGACCCATGTCGCTTAATATACGTTGTTTCGTCTTCCATGGATATTTGCCCATTCTTAACATATCCACATCGTGATTACTTTCGAATACAAAGGCATCACTTCCGTGTATCATGCCTTTCATGCGATCTGACACATAACCTGTATCTGTAATCATCGTTAACTTTTTATAGTCGTTATTAAAGATATAGAACTGTGGGTCTATTGCGTCATGTGACACGCTAAATGATTCGATATCCATACCTGCTAAAGTCTTTGTTTCATAAGGTTCAAAGTGAAATTTTTGATCTAGTGGTATGTTTTTATCTTTAACTTCTATCATTTGCCATGTCTTTTTGTTCGCATAGATAGGTAGTTTATACTTTCTTGCGAGTACACCTAACCCTTTTATGTGATCGATATGTTCGTGGGTTACTAAAATACCTTCTAAGTCGCTGATGTTACGGTCAATTTGTTGAAAGAGACCTTCTATTTTCTTTCCTGTTAAGCCAGCATCGACAAGTAGGCTTCCTTTATCTGATTCTATATAAGTGGCATTTCCTGTACTGCCACTTGCGAGTACGCTCATTGCGATCACAAGTGTTCATCTCCTTTAATTACTGCTTCTCTTACGATTCTTCTAATATGGTAGATTCTGGTTTAATAGCATCGATATACAATGTCTTCGTATCTGTTTTACCGTCTTTTTCGGATTTAATTTTAACTTCCCATGACGGTACAAGTACTTGTCCGCCTATTTCTTTAACGACACTGTAGTAACCTAACCTTACAGACTCTACTTTATCACCTTTTTTAAGGTATGTGTTGTAATACAATGTCTCTAAAGCTGTCTTCGCATCTGCTATTTTGCGTTTATTATTGTTGTCGCCATTTCCTGGTTTAAGTTTGTCTAAATACGTTTGTGTATATGACTTAGCTTTATCATTATCCATATCTATGACGATTTGTCCTTTGTTGTTGTTGAGTATTGGTAAATCTTCATAGTTTTGTTCATAGACGACTTTGTTTTTATCTGTGTTGTTCTTTTTATATTCGTAATCTTTACCTTTAAAAGCATCTTTGTTAATAAAGCTCTTAAATGATGTTTGTTTACTATCTTTATCTAAATCTGCACTGACGTCTTTGTTGATTTTCGTGTCTTTTTCACTTAATGAATAAACACCTTCAAGTTCATCTGAATCGAATGATTTACTACTACCTGTTATGGCTTGCATCTTCTTATCTCGATATTCTGGTAACTGCGGAATGTCTATGCCTTCTTTAGCAAAATTAACATCTGATTGTGCGTTTGATTCTTGAACAATAGAATTATTTACTTTATTAAAGTATACAACGACTAATCCTATATTAATGAGAATAAACACAATGATGAAGAGTGACTTAGCATGTTTCCAATCCATTAAGAAAGCCCTCCATTCTCGTACCGTTTCCATTCACCGTCATATTTTACATACCATTTCGGTGTAAATTCAATCGTGTCTTGTAAGTTATTAATTTCGTCTTTTGGTAATGATAAATCATAACCAATTGCTAAATTCGTAACTTTGTTAAAATCAATCGAACCATTTGAAGCTAGGTTAAATCTAACTTCTTCTGATGAAGGTAATCCATCCGCTTCTTTTTTAGACGGTACGGCTACTCCTGTTGTAATAAGACCGCGATTATATTCATTAATCGTATCTCTACCCCACACCGCTTCTATTGAAGATAACTTATCATCATTAAACACTGGATAATTATTTAAGAACATTTGATAGTCTATTTTACCAGACTTTTGATCCGTACTAAATAGACGGAATTCATCTGTATATCCTGCATGTTCATTAATAAATTTAAATGAATTTGTAATCGATTTTGACATATCTTTTTGACGATTTTCATCTTCTGATAAATTCGTATAACGATATGTTTGTTTCGCTTCATTCACGGTAGAAATCCCCGTATTGTTATTATAAGTCGAGACGTTATGTTCATTACTACGCGCAATCACCGAATCACCGAGAATAACGTCATTTAATTCAGATACGGATATTTTGTTAGAAACGTAACGGTAAATATTCATATTATCCGCATTCTCTGGTGCATAAATTTGATTGATTTCATTCGTAGTCGTCTCATTTGTAATCATGCCTGTATAAGGTTTCAAATCAGGTGCTGCTTCTTTATTCACCTTATCAAATTGCGTGCTTTTAATATTTGTCTGTAGTTTAACAGCCTTTTGTTTATTCTCACTTAAAAGATACACAACAGCTTCTTTCGTTGATTTCGTATCTACAAGTATTCGGTCAAAATTAATATTAGGATAATAGTTCATATTCATGCCTAATACTTGGTTCAAATACATTTCACTCGGAATGCTATCGGGGAAGTCTAAAATCGTATATCGTTCAGATAAATCTTCAAGTTGAACGACTGACTCACTGCTTAAAATATCAACTTTCTTCACTTCTTTACTCAACAATTGATCAGTAATCTTCTTGATATCTTTCACGTTAGACGTCCCTTTCACGTCCGTGCCATTTCGATTAATCATTCTAAATGGCATAATCACACTATCAATAGGCTTACTAATTTTAGGTCCAATAGAAGGTGTTTCTGTATTCACATCTGTTTCTAAATCTGTCAGTTCAGGTGTAAATGTCCATACACGGTATGTCATAAACACACTGATAAGCACAAGGATTATGAGGATAGTAGATTTAATCAGTTCTCTATTACGCATCCCAATCACCAAACTCATCTTCCATGACTTCACATGGTAATGTTATATAGATGGATGTACCTTGACCTTCTTTACTGCTCGCCCATATTCTACCTTTATGTGCTTCTACGATTTCTTTAGTGATGGCTAAACCTAAACCTGTACCACCCATTTTACGTGCTCTCGCTTTATCTACTCTGTAGAAACGATCAAAGATTTTATCTACTTTATTCACCGGGATACCAATACCATTATCTTTAATTTGTATTGTCATTCGGTTATATAAAGTATTTTGTTTCACATGAAACTCTACACGTTTATGAGATTCTTGTGAGTATTTAATCGCATTTGTAATAACGTTATCAAACACTTGTGTCATCTTATCTGGATCAATTTCAACGAATAAACCTTTAACAGGTATGTCTCTAATAAATGTCACGTTCTTACCTTGTGTCATTTCATGTCTATTAATGATTTTGTTAATAAACATATTAAAATCAATCAATTCAGAGTTCATTTGATCACTTGAACTGTCCATTTTAGAAAGTTGTAATAAGTCATTAACAAGACGAATCATACGGTCTGTTTCTTCACGTGTAACATTTAAGAATGTTGGTGCAACTTCGGGATCTCGCCATGCTCCTTCTTCTAATGCTTCTATATAACTTCTCATAGATGTTAGTGGCGTACGCAATTCATGTGAAACATTCGCAACGAATTCACGTCGTTCATTTTCTAAAATGTGCTGCTCCGTAACGTCATGTAATACGGCAATATAACCATTGATAAATCCTGTATCTTGAATAATTGTACTGAAGTTAACACGCGCGATAATACCTTCTTCACTATTAATATCAATAATGAAACTATCATTATTCTCTTGTAAGTCATCTAATGAATAATCATCATCAATATTTAGAATATCTAATATATGTTTCGCTTCTACATCGGCACGTTCTAGACCTAACATTTTAAGCGCCATTTCATTAATAATACGTACGCGACCGCGTCTATCAGTAGCAAGGACACCATCGCTCATATGTGTGATAACCGAGTCTAGACGACGCTTTTCACTTTCAGTATTAGCTTGTGCTTCTTGTACACGTTTAGATAAGTTGTTAAATGACAGCGCAAGTTCACCGATTTCGTCATTTCCGTATATCTTAACGCGCTGCGTATAGTTACCTTTAGACATCTCTAACGTTTGGTTACGCATGTCTGATATAGGTTTCGTAATGGTTCTCGCAATGAAGAAACCGAGCACGATTGTGATCAATAATGAGATTGCTGTACCGATGATGAAGATTTGGTTAATGTTGTTTAACTGTTCGTAAACAGAATCAATATCTGATTCAACATATATATCTCCGACGACTTCACCTTCGTATTCAACAGGTTTATTTTTGATCCATACTCTATTACTATCGGATGAATCATTTTTTAATACGATTTTATCATTAGCTTTTCCTAAAGATAACGCCTTTTGTACAGAGCTATCGTTTACTTTTTGATTGACGGTATTTTGATTAGTAGCTTTAGATGTCGCCACAATAATTTGATCTTGATCAATAAACTTAATCTCATCAATTTCAGTTCTATTGGCATAATCATCTAATATACTTTGTATTTCTTTTTGGAAGTTCCGATTTGGATCTTCTGAGTTGTACGTTTTCTTTATGTTGTAATTAATCTGTTTCACGTGCTGTTCAATATTTGTCTTGAAGTTACGTGTCAGTTCTTTCTCAAGACTATTTGTAAAATATAATCCAATAATTTGCATACCAATAATGATTAATAAAACATAAATAACGACAAGTTTAATGTGTAAGGACTGAAACTTCTTTAGCCAATTCATAATATCAGCCTACTCTTGTGTTTGTAGGAAATAACCCACACCTCTACGCGTCACAATATATTCTGGGTGTGATGCATCGTCTTCGATTTTTTCACGTAGACGACGTATCGTAACATCAACTGTACGTACATCTCCAAAATAATCATAACCCCATACAGTTTGGAGTAAGTGTTCACGCGTCATAACTTGTCCAATATGTTTTGCTAAATAATGAAACAATTCAAATTCACGGTGTGTCAATTCGATATCGACACCACGTTTTTTAATTGAATATGCATCAGGATATACGGTAATATCTTTAATGACGATTTCATTTGTTTCTTCGTCTTCTGTTTGCGTTGGTTGAGAATAATGTCTACGTAAGTTTGCTTTCACACGCGCGATTAATTCACGTGTTGAAAAAGGCTTCGTCACATAATCATCTGCACCTAACTCTAACCCTAGAACTTTATCAATTTCTGAGTCTTTTGCTGTTAACATAATGATTGGCATTTCAAATTTCTTACGAACCTCTCTACAAACTTCCATACCATCTCTACCAGGTAGCATAATATCTAGTAATACGATGTCTGGTTCTTCTGCATATATCAAATCTACTGCGTCATTACCGTCATATGCGCAATAAACATCATAACCTTCTTTTTTTAAATTAAATTCAAGTATATCTGCAATTGGTTTTTCATCATCAACGACTACTATTTTTCTAGCCATACATTTACCTCATTTCTTTTTGAAAATAAGTATCTCTAAGCACACAATTGTGCATGATATCCTATACTATAATTTAACACTATTTGTCTATTAATTCTATTGTTTGACGTTAATCTATGATTGAACAACAAAAAAATGCTTATCGTTATTACGATAAGCATTAAAAGCGGTCCCGACGGGAATCGAACCCGCGATCTCCTGCGTGACAGGCAGGCATGTTAACCGCTACACTACGGGACCTTATGTATAAAATTGAGATGGTGACCCCTACGGGATTCGAACCCGTGTTACCGCCGTGAAAGGGCGGTGTCTTAACCGCTTGACCAAGGGGCCTCTATTTAACACAAGATTGATTATAGCATGACTAATATACAGAAGACAAGATTTTATTTTAAATTTTTTATATAATAAATATAGAAGTATTAAAAAGGGATGATAATATGGAACAAGCACAAGCTATTAGAAAAGGACATCGTAAATTACGTAAAGGAGAAATCCTCAAACGATTCATATTTATCACCATCGGCAGTATATTAATGGGGGTAGGGTTAGAATTATTTTTAGTTCCTAACAATCTACTAGATGGTGGCATTGTCGGTATCGCAATTATTTTGAGTCATCTCACCAATTTAAAGCTTGGAATATTTATCTTTCTACTAAATATTCCGTTTTTCTTTTTAGGATACAAGCAGATTGGTAAGACATTCACGATTTCTACAATTTACGCAATTACAATATTATCTATTACAACAGCCTACTTACATCATTTTGATCCTTTTATTAAAGAAGCGTTTTTAGTAACGATCTTTGGAGGCGCAATTATTGGTTTAGGCGTAGGTCTCGTAATACGATATGGAGGATCTTTAGACGGATCTGAAATCAGTGCTATCTTAATCAGTAGTAAAGCACCATTTTCAGTAGGCGAAATTGTCATGTTGATTAACTTCTTCATATTTACAGCTGCAGGATTTGTATTCACTTGGGAATCAGCGATGTTTTCCGTTATTGCTTATTTTATAGCTGCTAAGATGATTGATGTAACCGTTCAAGGATTTGATGAATCAAAAGCCGTATGGATCATCAGCGATACATATAGAGATATCGGAGAAGCCATCAATGACCGACTTGGTAGAGGTGTGACATATCTGAATGGAGAAGGCGCATATACAGGCGAAGATAAAAAAGTCGTATTCTGTGTCATCACACGATTAGAAGAATCCAAACTAAAAGATATCGTAACAGAAATAGATAACACCGCATTCCTATCAATTGGTGATGTGAGCGAAGTAAAAGGTGGACGCTTTAAGAAAAGAGAAATACATTAAATCACAGTAAAATGCATAAGAATTTATGATTTCAAAGTATAGATAGACGTCTATGATTGCGGACAGTCTTAATTAGGAAGCCTGATTAAGTTAGTGTCTAGAGCGCAGTTGGTAGACAACCTTGAAATGATAAGTTTTTATGCTTTTTTTGTTGGGGGTGGATGTATGGTGAGAGTCGGGCGATGTATGAGGGACGACGGGTTAGGATTGAGTTGGGTCAAGGTGAGGTTGATTTAGGGTTCGCGGAGAATCTCTTGGCTTTATTCAGAAGTTAAGCTATGACTTGAGTAATCTCTTGGCTTTATTCAGGACTTAAGCTAAGACTTTGGCGATCTCTTGGCTTTATTGGGAAGTTAAGCTAAGACTTGGATGATCTCTTGGCTTTATTCAGAAGTTAAGCTATGACTTGAGCGATCTCTTGGCTTTACTCGGGAGTTAAGCTATGACTTGGGCAATCTCTTGGCTTTACTCAGGACTTAAGCTATGACTTGGATGATCTCTTGGCTTTACTCAGGACTTAAGCTAAGACTTGGATAATCTCTTGGCTTTACTCAGGACTTAAGCTAAGACTTGGACGATCTCTTGGCTTTATTGGGAAGTTAAGCTATGACTTTGAACAGAACTCAAAAATATAAAACTTAATGAGTCTATTATATGTTTCATGTAGTCCCTTAATGACCTTTATTTTTTCTGATTGTTGCTTCCATATATATATCGGTCAAGGCCTGTAACTTTTTTGATAGGCTATACCTGCCTTTAACGTCTCATTTTCATTTCTAAGTCTTTCAAGTTCTTCGCGTTCATTTTCATTTAAAGGTAAATTTTTATTATTTGATTTAGTTCGTTTTTTAGCCATACTTTAAGATCCTCCTTTTGTTTATTATCTTGTCTAAATTTTAAAACAGATAATTTAAATTTGCTAGTATAAACAGTATGTCTACTTTTTACACTCCCAAACAATCAATTATGTACATTTTTACATTGACATTTAACTCACATGTTCATCAATCTCGTGAGTTTATTTCACCTTTAACTCACATCTGCCCCCAATCTCGTCCGTTTCCCTAAACACCCCCAACAACTCAACTCACACCAACTCAACTCACTCCAAACCTTACAACACCTTTTCCCAATATGAAAAAACCAGCAGATACGCTACATATCTGCTGGTTTCTCTTTATTTATTAGTCCCATAAGTTTTCTAGTAGGTTTGTTTGGTTTCTATCTGGTCCTACTGAGAAGATAGAAATTTTAACGTTACATAATTCAGAGATGCGTTCTAAATAACGACGTGCGTTATCTGGTAATTCTTCTAGTGAACGGCATCCTGTGATGTCTTCTTCCCAACCTGGTAGTTCTTCAAAGATTGGTTTACAACGTTCTAATTCGTTTAAGTTTGCTGGATATTCAGTGATTTCAACACCATCAATTTCGTATGCTGTACAGATTTTAACTGTTTTTAATCCTGTTAATACGTCAATTGAGTTGATTGATAAATCTGTAATACCACTTACACGGCGTGAGTGACGTAGAACTACTGAGTCAAACCAACCTACACGACGTGGTCTTCCAGTTGTTGTACCGTATTCACGACCTACTTCACGGATATGGTGACCATCTTCATCAAATAATTCTGTTGGGAATGGACCGTCTCCTACACGAGATGTATAAGCTTTACATACACCAATTACTTTAGATACGTATGTTGGACCAACACCGCCACCTACTGTAACGTTACCTGCAATTGGATTACTTGAAGTAACGAATGGATATGTACCGTGGTCGATATCTAACATAACACCTTGAGCACCTTCGAATAATACTTTTTCATTGTTTACGAAAGCATCATCTAATAATTTAGCTGTGTCTGTTACATAATCTTTCAAACGTTGTCCTGCTACATAGTAAGTTTCAAAAATTTCTTCAAAAGTGAAACCTTCAGCGTTGAACATTTTTTCGAATAATTCATTTTTATATTCAAGATTTTCTTTTAAGCGTTTTTCAAATGTTTCTTTATCTAATAAATCAGCCATACGGATACCGATACGTTGTGCTTTATCTACATAAGCTGGACCGATACCTTTTTTAGTTGTACCAATTTTGTTATCACCGCGTTTTTCTTCTTCTAATTCATCTTGTTTAAGATGATATGGTAAGATGACTTGCGCACGGTTTGAAATTCTTAAATTGTCTGTTGCAACTCCGCGTTCATTTAAAGCATCTAATTCTTTCAATAAAGCTACTGGATCAACAACTACACCGTTACCGATAACACTTGATTTCTCTTGATAAAAAATACCTGATGGTACTAAATGTAATTTATAAGTTTCTCCATCAAATTTAATTGTGTGACCTGCATTGTTACCACCTGAAAAACGTGCAATAACGTTTGCATCCTCTGCTAAGAAATCTGTGATTTTACCTTTACCTTCGTCTCCCCATTGCGTCCCAACGACTACGATTGATGACATGTGAGCACCTCCGCTTTTTCTCATTAACCATTAAGTATTCTATCAGTACTATCCTTAAATTGCAAACTAAAAACGAACATTGATTGCGAGTGTTAAATTACAATTCTTATTCATACCGGAATTGCTAAAAAACACCTTAACCACAGTATTTAAAAGGATTATAATCGTTTTATTCATTTTCAAAAACACAAACTTAAGCACATAAGTGTTACTTTACACAAAACAAAAGACGTACATTTTTGCTTAATATGCAATAAATGTACGTCTTTTAGCTCAAAAACTTTTTTTATCCAAATTCCATTCCAGCATGTTGATAGTCAATATCGGTGAATTTGTTATATTGTTTCATGAAGTGTAGTTTAACGGTTCCTGTTGGGCCGTTACGTTGTTTAGCGATAATGATTTCAATTTCACCATTCTCGTCTTGTGCACCCGCATCGACCGCTTCTCCGTCTTCATCTTCGCCACCTCTTGAATAATAATCATCTCTATATAAGAAAGCAACAATATCCGCATCTTGCTCAATCGAACCAGATTCACGAATATCACTCATCATTGGTCTCTTATCTTGTCGTTGTTCAACACCACGAGATAACTGACTTAACGCAATAACAGGACATTCTAATTCTCTTGCGATTGCTTTAAGCATACGAGAAATTTCTGATACTTCTTGTTGTCTATTATCTGAGCTACGAGAACCACTACCTTGAATTAATTGTAAGTAGTCAATCATGATCATATCTAATCCATGTTCTTGTTTGAGCCTACGACATTTAGCACGAATATCCGTAATTCGGATACCTGGTGTATCATCGATAAATATTTTCGTTCTTGATAGTTTACCTACTGCAACTGTAAACCTGCTCCAGTCTTCCTCGGTCATTGAACCTGTACGTAATCTATTTGAATCTACATTTCCCGTACTACATATCATACGTGTAGCAAGTTGATCAGCACCCATCTCTAAAGAGAAAATACCAACTGAATACAAATCTTGGTGTGTTGCAACTTGTTGTGCGATATTTAATGCGAAGGCAGTCTTACCTACTGATGGACGTGCCGCAATAATGATTAAATCATTTCGGTTAAACCCTGCTGTCATTTGGTCTAAATCTCGATAACCAGTTGGTATACCTGGTGTTTGTCCATTATTTTGATCGAGCTGTTCGGCATTATCAAACACAATACTTAATACATCTTTAATATCTTTGAAACCTTCCGTACCTCTTGAAGCAGAAATCTCTAAAATTCTCTTTTCTGCATCTCCTAACAATGATTCTAAATCAAGCTCAGGATTATACCCATCTTCAGCAATACTATCCGCCACACGAATGAGTTGGCGTTTCACTGCATGTTTAAACACAATATCTATGTAGAAATGTATGTTTCTTGTTGTTGGGACATTATTTGCTAATTCTGCTAAATAGGCTGGACCGCCCGCTTCTTCTAATAATGATTCTGCTGCTAACTGATCCATCAATGTAACAGAGTCAATTTCTTTATTCTGTTCATTTAGCATTAACATCGCTCTAAATATGTGTTGATGATTTGCACGATAGAAAGCTTCAGGTATTAATGTTTCACCTGTTGAGTTAATCAGTTCAGGATCAATCAAGATTGCACCGATAACAGATTGTTCAGCCTCTATACTATGGGGCATTTGTTTTGGGTTCATCATATTATCCATACCATCCATACTGATTACTCCTTTCCATTTTTTAATAATTTTTATTATAACGCATTAAAATAGGTCGGTAAATCAAATACCGACCATTTTATTGATGCCTTTATTCTTCAACAACATGTACTTTTAATGTGCCAGAAACTTTGTTGTGTAGTTTAATTGGTACATTTGTATAACCTAAACTGTGAATACCATTTGGTAAGTCCATTTTACGTTTATCAACTTTGATTTGGTGTTGTTTATCTAATGCTTGCGTAATTTGTTTCGTACTTACTGACCCAAATAATTTACCGCCTTCACCTGTTTTAGCCGGAATTTTAACTTCTAATTCTTTAAGTTTTTCCGCAAGTGCTTTAGCATCTTCTATTTCTTGTTGTTTGATTTCTTCTTGACGTTTGTTTTGTTGTTCTAATTGTTTTAGGTTTCCAGGTGTCGCTTCTACAGCATAATTATTTTTGATTAAATAGTTTTGGCCATATCCTACTGGTACGTCTTTCACTTCACCTTTTTTACCTTTACCTTTAACATCTTGTGTGAAAATAACTTTCATTATTCTTCCACTCCTTTTTCATCTGATTCAACAACCTGAATTAATGACTCGATTGCTTTTTCTACTGTTGTATTTTTAATTTGTGTTGCAGCATTGGATAAGTGGCCGCCTCCACCAAGCGCTTCCATCGTTAATTGTACGTTAACTTCTCCTAATGAACGGGCAGAAATACCAATTGTATCTTCTGACCTTCTTGCTACTACATAAGATGCTTCTACACCTTCTAAGCCAAGCAACTCATCTGCTGCTTGTGCAACTGTAACGGGGTGATACGTTTCATGATCTTCACCATGCGCAATTGCGACACCACCGTGGAATAATTTAACCGTCTTAATTAAGTCTGAACGTTTAATATACGTATCGATATCGTCTTTTAAGAAGTGCTGGCAAAGAATGGTATCTGCACCATGACTTCTTAAAAAGCTCGCAGCATCAAATGTTCTTGATCCTGTTCTTAATGTGAAATTACGTGTATCCACAATAATACCGGCTAACATAATCGTTGATTCGATTCTCGTTAAACGATGTTCTGTTGGTTGATATTCTAACAACTCAGTAACAAGCTCAGCTGTTGAACTTGCATAAGGTTCCATATAAACAAGTAATGGACTTGAGATGATACTTTCGCCTCGACGATGGTGGTCAATAACGACTTTTCTATTTGCTTTATTAAGCAAGTTCTCATCAATTACAAGTTCAGGTTTATGTGTATCCACGACAACGAGTGTTGTACGAGGTGTCATTTCATGCCAAGCTTCTTCTGATGTAATAAATCTTTCTTTCAAATCAGGCTTCTCGTCTATTTCAGCCATCACACGTTCTAATGTACTATCAATATCCGAATCGTTTAATACAATATATGACTCAAGATTATTCATCTTCGCAATACGTGATACACCGATTGCTGCACCGATTGCGTCCATATCTGGTGATTTATGACCCATAATGATCACTTTGTCGCCTTCAATTAAGATATCTCGTAACGCATGGGATATCACACGCGCACGTACTCTCGTTCTTTTTTCCATCGGGTCAGTCTTACCGCCGTAGAATCTCACGTTACCATTACTATTTTTAATGGCTACTTGGTCACCACCACGGCCGAGTGCTAAGTCTAAACTTGATTGTGAAAGTTCACCTAGCTCAATTAAGTTCTCACTACCTTCACCAATACCGATACTCAGTGTTAATTGGTGACCGATGTCTCTTGTCTTATCTCTTAAATCATCTAATAAGTTGAATTTCAACGTTTCGATATCTTCTAATATACTCTTGTTTAATAACGCTATAAATTGATCAGCACTATAACGTTTAATAAACAATTGATAACGTGATGACCAGTCATCTATAACACTTGTAATCAGACTATTGATTTCTGAACGTTGAGAGTCATTCATGTTCTGTGTAATTTCATCAAAGTTATCTAAGAAAATAGTTGCTATGATTGGTTTTTCATTTTCATATAATTCATATACACGGGAAGATTCAGTAATATCAAACAGATAAATAGACTGTTCATCTTCAGTATAAGTGACTTTATATTTGTATGATCCTTCTTCAATCTCTACTTCTGAAGTATTTTCTAATCTTTTTAAGATATTCGGAAATACTTCGTTAATTGGTTCGTCTAAAACGTCTCGTTCTAATCGTTTATTAACAAAATTATTAATCCATTCGATATGGTCATTTTTGTCTAATAATATGACGCCTATTGGTAAGTCACTGACTGCACTTGTTTTACTTTTCGTAATTCTACCGGCTAAACTCCCAATATATAAATCTAATTTCAAAAAGCTCTGTCTAACAAAAAATATGCTTACTGCAATTAGAATTATCGTAGCAACCGTCGAAATAATCGCCCAAAATATTGAATTAAAAAAACTGAATACAACTAGCACCAAAGCTAATATCATCATAATTATGTACGGAAATATTAGGGCTTTTTTAACAGATTGACGGTTCATAAACTCACCTCAATTTACTTTTTTATACGTTGTTTCAAGTTAAACCAAATATCCATTAATCCGAATAAGTACGCAAATGGTTTAAATATAAATGCCAATGCAAAGATGATGACACCTACTATAATTGGTAATTTTTTAACTTTTACAAATAAATGGAACAACGATAATGCTTGTATAAATATAACCCATTCTAACACAAATTGTAAGTTAGTGACTATGCCATACGCCACTACATTATCTTTCGTGACAAACAAGCTCACAAGTACTGTAATCACAAAAACGAATGCAACGCTTCTGTTGATTTGCCACATAAATAATGGTCTGAACACAGGTGTTGCGACTTTGAATTTTCTTAAAATCGGAAACGTCACAACTAAATTCACAAGCACAAATAAGAATACCCATAATACTATATACCCAGGAATGCTCGCTTGTAATATTTCTAATGAAACTTGTAAAGATTCTTCAATTTCAGTTGTTATATTACCACCCATTTGAAAATACGACACTAATACATCATGGTACTGATTAAAGAACTTGCTCGTTAAAGGTAAGTTTCCCGTAATTTGTAAAATTAACACACTACCTATCGTTAAAATACTCATAAATGTTGTCACTAAGTACAAAATACGTTCTTTAGATGTACGCTCAATAAGTAACTGTCCAATAAATACACTCATAAAAATAACAAGTGTCATGGCAGTTAATAAGAATACATGATTAAATAACACAGTTGCACATAACGTTATGACAACCGTCACAAAAAAGGACGGTTTAGAGCGATACCAAAGAATCGTTCCTGGTATCGTAATAAATGGTATGATCAATATTGCTAATAATGGTACAAAGTTTATAATAGCGGCACTTAGAACTAGTATAAGTGTTGCTATGATTGTCGCTTTTATATCGACTTTAAAAGACAAATTTTTCACTTCCCAATCTAAATTAAACATCTTTCTCTATTTTACAGATTTTTATCCTTTAAAACAATGTAGGTGACTTTTAAGTTGATATCAGCGTGCTTTAAATTTATATAATTTTAAGAAATGATAAACGTTAGGTGCCCAATCTCCAAAATTCAATAAAAACCCATCATGGCCCACGTTGTCTGGCACATAGAAATGTCTATGATACTTAAAGAATCGACCTAAAGCTCTCACTTGGTCATCTGGATATAATAAATCATCCGCAAATCCTAATGTTAATACTTTCGTTTCTAGTTGAAGTAGACGTTCCTCAACATCATCTCGTCCTCTAAATATGTCGTGACTGTCTAAAACATCTAACAATGTTAAATAGCAGTCTTTGTTAAATACTTCTTTAAATTTATTGCCTTGATATTTTTGGTAGCTTACAACATCATCTGCAGAAAATCTTGATTCGTAATCTTTACTTGAACGATACGTTAAAAAGCCAAGTTGTCTTGCGATGCTTAAACCATCTTGTCCGTTCATATGAATGACTTGTCTTGCAATCTCATTAAACGCTCTACTATATGATGAAGTCTTCTCTGTAGCAGCTAATATGACTGCTTTTTTCACTTCAATCGAACCGTCATAAAGCATTTCTAACGTTTGCATACCACCTAAAGAGCCACCAATTAATACATCAATTTTTTCATAGCCAAATTGTTTCAATCCTAATATGTTTGCTTTCGCAACATCTCTCATCGTCAAATGTTCCGGGAAATTTGGAGTATTCAATCTTGAACTTGATCCATAAGGACTGCCAATTACATTAAATGTTATAAATTGATAATCATTAATTGAAAGGTAACCGCCATCTATAATTTCACGCCACCAACCTGCATGCTCATCATCACCATATGTTAAATGGTTGCCTGTTAGCGCATGACAAACTACAACGAGTGGCTGGCCTTTATAACCCACATACTCATATTGAAGTTTCAAGTTATCAATCACTTCACCAGATTCTGTTTCAAAATGTCCAAGATCTACTATGCCTGTTTCTCGAGAAATAATCACATTAAAACCCCCCTCTTATTTAAATTGAAAGACTTCTTACTCGTCAAAGAAGTAAGAAGTCCTCATCATCCTTATTATGCGAGTATACTCGTTGGTAGTAGCACCGTATCTATTATGACCGGTTGCTGAAGTGTCGTCGGGCCAATTCCCTCAACTTCTCTGAATAAGCTTTGCTATGTAATTTATATTAAGAATACTAGAAATGAGCATTTCTTTCAATAAGTTAACGAATGAAATTAAAAGACTAATCTCACAATCGCCATAATAAACATACCAGCTATAACTGTAATCGTTAAACTTTTAAATATGAGTGCTATTAGAATTGTTGGTATCGAGACTATAATACTCTCAAAATTTAACGTAAACCCCGCATTGCCTTCTTGATTTAACATGCCTTCTAGTATTAATGCCGTAAAGAGACATACCGGCACATATTGTAACCACTTGATCACACTTTCAGGTAAGTCCGCTTTTGATAACAATACAAATGGAGAAACACGGATAATCCAAGTTAAAACAAAACAACTTATCGTAATTAAAATTAAATACATCGATATACTCATTTATCAAACACCACCCCTACGACAGAAGCAATAATTGTCGACACAATAATGGATAAATAAGTTGGCATAAATAATGTCAGAATAAGCATGCATACAATCGTTAATAATATTAAATAAAGATATACTAAGACTTTGCTTTTATGTATCGTTTCAAACTGAGCAATTAATAAAAATATAAACATCGCTGTTAAAGCATAATCGAGGCCAAACATTTCAGGTTTAGGTATTAAGTTACCGACTAAACCGCCAATAATAGATGTGACAATCCATAATAAATAAGCTGAAATATTTAAACCATGCATCCAAGTCGCATTGAGTGATTTCTCTTTCACATATTTCGTAATCGCAACACCGAATGACTCATCCGTTACAAGTGTGCCTATTCCTATATTCGACCAAAAACCATTTCCTTTAAATGCTGGGACTAAAGCCAAACTTTGAAGAAACATTCTTGAGTTAACAAAAAATACCGTCAATAGAATTGCTGAAATAGGGGAGTGGATGGCGACCAACGCACATATAATAAATTGAGCAGCACCCGCATAGACAAAAATAGACAACAATGCAATTTCCAAAATAGATAAACCAGATGAAATACCGACGATACCAAAAGCTAATGCAACACTAAAGTATCCAAGCATAGTTGGTATACAATCTTTAACACCTTGAAGAAACAAACCTTTATTCGTAATACTCGTACTTGTCACAACGATGCCTCCAATCTACAGTTAAAGGTAAGTCTAACGTTTGTCTAACCTCAATCTTACTTACCTCTAAAGAATTTTAATATGTATTAGTTTTATCATACCTATATTACTTTATCAATAACACTTGATTAAATATTCGGAAAATAATTAATCAATTTGATACTGGATTAATCATTTGGGCTTAGATGGCCATAGATGATCAAGTCTTCGTGCGTTATACCTTGATTTTGTACCTTAGCGCACGATATCTCTCAGTCTTCGTGCGTTATGCCCTTATTTTGTACCTTAGCGCACGATATCTCTCAGTCTTCGTGCACTTATATTTATATCTCAAACCATATAAAAAACAGCAGAAATTCAATTGAATGAATTTCTACTGTTTGATTATCTATATAAATTATTCACTTAAACCGAATTCTGCACTTGCCTCGAATTTAACATCTCTACCGATCATCACGCCACCAGTTTCTAATGCTTGGTTAAATGATACGCCGTATTTTTCACGGTCGATTTTACCAGTTACTGCGAAACCTGTTACTGTTTCACCATTTAATGGGTTTTTACTTACGCCGTTGAAATCAACGTCAAATGTTTCTTCGTGTGTTACGCCAGCGATTGTTAAATCACCTGTAATTGAATCTTCACTGATTGATTTTGATTCAAATGTAATATTTGGATTTTCATCTGCACTAAAGAAGTCAGCTGATTTTAAGTGAGCGTCACGGTCAGCGTTTTTAGTATTGATTGAATCTGCTTTTATTGTAACTGTTGCTTTTAATGTAGAAAGGTCATTAATATCTCCTGATACTTCTACGTTATAATCTTCAAAAGTACCTTTAACGCGAGATACCATTAAATGTTTTACTGTAAATTCTAAACTACTGTGTGCTTTGTCGAAATTGAAATTAGTCATCTGTCAAAACTCCCTTTATTTATTTTGTATAATTAGTATATCAAATATAAAAAGTATATTCAAGCATTAAATCAAAAAAAGAGTAACCAATATATGATTACCCTTTTTGTGAGATTTAACTCACTTATAATTCAATTGTTTTTAAGCCGCCCATAAATGGTACTAATACTTCAGGTACAGTGATTGTACCGTCTTCATTTTGGTAGTTTTCAACGATTGCAGCAAATGTACGACCTACTGCTAATCCACTTCCGTTTAGTGTGTGTACGTATTCTGGTTTCGCATCTTTGCTTCGTTTAAATCTTATATTTGCTCTTCGTGCTTGGAAATCTGTCATATTTGAACATGAACTGATTTCTTTATAATCGTTGTAACTTGGTAGCCATACTTCTATATCATATGTTTTAGAACTTCCAAATCCAATATCCCCTGTACATAAGTTCACAGTTCTGTATGGTAATTCTAAAGCTTGTAAAATATTTTCAGCGTGTTGAGTTAATTCTTCTAGTGCTTTAAATGAATCTTCAGGTCTTTCATATCTCACCATTTCAACCTTATTAAATTGGTGTAATCTAATTAAACCTCTTGTATCTCTACCTGCTGAGCCAGCTTCACTCCTGAAACATGCAGATTGCCCTGTAAATTTAATTGGGAATTGTTCATCTTGTAACACTTCATCACGATAGAAGTTTGTTAAAGGTACTTCAGCAGTTGGAATTGTATATAATCCTTCTTTTTCTACTTTAAATAAATCTTCTTCAAATTTAGGCAATTGGCTAGTACCAAACATAGAATCTGCGTTTACAAGTTGAGGCACCATCATTTCAGTATAACCATGTTGCGTTGTATGCATTGTTACCATGAAGTTCATAAGTGCTCTTTCAAGTTGTGCACCTTTGCCTGTTAAGAATACGAAGCGTGCACCTGATACTTTAGCAGCTCTTTCAAAGTCTGCCATCTTAAGATTTTCAACTAAATCCCAGTGCGCTTTAGATTCAAAATCAAATTGACGTGGTGTACCCCATTTACGTACTTCTACATTATCATCTTCATCTTTACCCACTGGTGTTTCATCACTAATTAAATTAGGAATTCTTACTAATCTGTACGTAACATCTTCATTTAATTGATTTAAATTTTGGTCGATTTCTTTAATTTGATCGCCAACTTGACGCATTTCTAAAATAACATCGTCTGCATTTTCTTTATTGCGTTTCTTCTGCGCAATTTCACCGCTTACTTTATTACGACGTGATTTAAGTTCTTCTGTTTGAGCAATGAGTTCACGGCGTTTTTTGTCTAATTCTAAAATTTCATCGATGACCTTTGGATCGTCACCTCTTTTGGCTACTTTATCTTTAACAAATTCCGGTTCAGACCTAATTAATCTTATGTCTAACATAATATTTCCTCCCTCTTATACTATAATTGTTTAAGAAAAAAGCACCACGTTCCTCGTTGTTACACAAGGGACGTGGTGCTTACGCGTTGCCACCCTATTTAACAGTTATTAAAAACTGCACTCTAAGTCATATAACGGTTTCTACCGATTGTTCTTCTTAAAAGGATAGATTCGTTTAAGTTTCATGACTTGTTTACACCAACCACAAGCTCTCTATACATGTACGCTTAAATTACTTATTCCTAAACAATATAGTTATTAAATTAACATAAATATATCAAATTGATATCATATTTTCAAGCTATACTTATGATTCAGTCAAGAGACCTGTGTTTTCATAGACTTTTTTGCCGTTAATGATGACTGTTTCGGCATGATTTACACCGTAATGATATGGTAAATATTCATGGTTTGGAATATCCCATACAACTACATCAGCTTGATCGCCAACTTCAAGTGTACCTGCTTCTGCATCAATTGCTTTAGCTGCATTAACTGTAACAGCATTCCAAATTTCATTAGGCGTAAGCTTAAGCTTTAATGCCGCAATGCTCATTACAAGTTGAAGATTGTTCGTAACACAGCTACCTGGATTGAAGTCTGTCGCAATTGCAACAGCACCATTATGATCAATCATACCTCTTGCATCTGCATATTGATCTTTACCTAAATAGAACGTTGTGCCTGGCAATAATACAGCTACAGTGGCACTGTCTTTTAACGCTGCCTTATCTTCTTCACTAGAAGCTACGAGATGGTCTGCAGATATTGCACCTTCATCTATCGCTAACCCTAGTCCACCAAGTGGATCGATTTCATCAGCATGAATTTTAACTTTTAAACCTTTATCTTTTGCTGCTTGCATATAACGTCTTGATTCATCAATTGTGAACACACCTGTTTCACAGAAGATATCCGCGAAGTCAGCTTTATCTTTCACATCATCTAATAAATCAATCATTTCTTGTAAGAATGTTGCATTGTCTTTCGCATCTTTAGGCACTGCGTGTGGTCCTAAAAATGTATGTTTCATTCGAATCGGTAAGTCTTGCGCTAATTGATGTGCCACATTTAATTGTTTTAATTCAGTTGCTTTATCTAAACCGTAACCACTTTTAGCTTCTACAGTTGTCGTACCGAATTGAATCATTCTAATAATTTCTTTTTTAGATTTTTCGTATAGTGTTTCTTCACTTGATTCACGAGTCGCTTCAACCGTACTTAAAATACCGCCACCTTGTTTCAAGATATCAAGATAACTTACCCCTTGTTGTTTAAGTGCCATTTCATGTTCTCTAGATCCACCAAACACTAAGTGTGTATGTGCGTCTACTAAGCCTGGTGATACGACTTTATGAGTGGCATCAATGACTTCTTTAGCTTCAAATTCTTCAGTATGATCACCTGCATAAACGACTTTACCTTCATTTATAACAACTGTGCCATTCTTGATAATATTTAATTCATTTAAAGCTTTCCCTTTAAGAGGTCCGTCAGTTTTCTTCGGTAAAATTAATTCGCCTATATTTTGGATTATGATATCATTCATGGTTATCTTTCTCCTTTAACATTGGAATATCTACGTTTCTTTCTTTTGCAGTATCAATTGCAATGTCATACCCTGCATCAGCATGTCTTGCTACACCCATACCTGGATCAGTTGTTAATACTCTGCCTAGTCTTCTATCAGCGCGTTCACTACCGTCTGCTACAACGACCATACCAGCGTGTAATGAGTATCCCATACCTACACCGCCACCATGGTGAACTGAAATCCAAGAACCACCTGCAGCTGTGTTTACAAGTGCATTTAAGATTGCCCAGTCACCTACAGCATCTGATCCGTCTTTCATTGATTCTGTTTCTCTATTTGGTGATGCTACTGAACCTGAATCTAAGTGGTCACGTCCAATAACGATTGGTGCTGATATTTCACCTTTTCTAACAAGTTCATTTAATGCTAATCCCATTTTTGCACGTTCGCCGTAACCAAGCCATGCAATTCTTGAAGGTAAGCCTTGGAAAGCAATTTTTTCACTTGCCATATCCAACCAGCGCATTAATTTTTCGTCTTCAGGGAAGAGTTCGCGCATTAATTCGTCTGCTCTTTCAATATCTTTAGGGTCGCCACTTAAAGCAGCAAATCTAAATGGTCCTTTACCTTCACAGAATAATGGACGGATATATGCAGGTACAAATCCTGGGAAATCAAATGCATTTTCTAAACCTTCATCAAATGCTACTTGTCTAATATTATTACCATAGTCAAATGCAACAGCACCATTTTTTTGGAATAATAACATTGCTTCTACATGTTTTCTCATAGATGCTGAAGACAATTCTACGTATTTTTTAGGGTCACTTTCACGAAGTTTATCCGCTTCTTCAAGTGAATATCCTTCAGGCACATAACCGTTTAATGGATCATGTGCAGAAGTTTGGTCAGTCACGATATCAATTTTAAATCCCCTATTTAAGATTTCATGATGAATTTCAGCAGCATTACCTACTAAACCTATTGATAAAGGTTTACCCGCTTTTTTAGCTTCTTCTGCTTTTTCTAAAGCTTCATCTAATGAATCTGTCATAACATCGCAATATCTTGTTTCGATACGTTTTTCAATTCTAGACGGATCGACGTCTACACAGATAGCGACCCCACCATTCATCGTTACAGCTAATGGTTGCGCACCACCCATACCGCCTAATCCAGCTGTTAACGTAATCGTACCTTTTAATGATCCTCCAAAATGCTGGTTCGCACATTCAGCAAACGTCTCGTAAGTACCTTGAACAATACCTTGAGAACCGATATAAATCCAGCTACCAGCAGTCATTTGACCGTACATCATAAGCCCTTTTTTATCTAATTCATGGAAATGTTCCCAGTTAGCCCATTTAGGTACTAATACAGAGTTTGATAATAATACACGAGGTGCTTCTTCATGCGTTTTGAAAACAGCAACTGGCTTACCAGATTGAACAAGCATCGTTTCATCATTCTCTAATCTTCTTAACGTATCAACAATCGCGTCGAAACTTTCCCAGTTACGCGCAGCTTTACCAATACCACCATATACAACTAACTTCTCAGGATGTTCCGCAACCTCAGGATCAAGGTTGTTGTATAACATTCTTAGAACCGCTTCTTGTTCCCAACCTTTACACTCAATTTCTAAACCTTTTTTCGCTTTAATTGCTCTAGACATATCTCATTTCCCCTTTTCTAAAATATTAATAAACTAAATGGTATTGCAATTAATAAAGTAAGTGCAACACGGATAAACCAAATCACTACTAACTTCCATATTGGAATTTTGATATCTGTTGCTAAAATACAAGGTACCAAAGCAGAGAAGAATATAATTGCTGAGATACTTGTAATTGCTGTAACAAACTTCACTTCAATTGATGCTTTAACAACTAGAAGAGAAGGTAAAAACATTTCTATAATTGAAATCGTTGAAGCTTTTGCTAATAACGGTTTATCATCTATTGGAAAAATATAAATAAATGGATAAAATATATAACTTAGCCAATCAATAATAGGTGTGAAATTAGCTAATACTAAACCTAGAAATCCGATTGATAGGATAGAGGGTAGTATAGCCATTGTCATCTCTATACCATCTTTTAAATTGGTCATGATATTTTTAAATAATGTTAATGATTGGTGTGATTGTCTTTTTGCTTCTGTATAAGCTGTTTTAATATAACTACCTTGGACTTTTACTTCTTTTTGACCTTCTTGGTTATTGTAATATGCTTCCGATTCTCTTGAAATCGGTGGTAAATGTGCAGAAATTGCAGTCACAGCAAATGTAATAACTAATGTCGACCAAAAGAATAAATTCCACATATCCATTATATTTAGTGTCCTTGCGACAATTACCATAAATGTTGCTGACACTGTAGAAAATCCAGTCGCAATGATAACTGCTTCTTTCTTGTTATACATGCCATCTTTATACACTCTATTTGTGATCAATAAGCCTAATGAGTAACTTCCAACGAATGAAGCTACTGCATCAACAGCAGACTTTCCAGGTGTCTTAAATATTGGTCTCATAATAGGTTGCATAAAGACCCCAATAAATTCTAAGAGTCCATAACCTACTAAAAATGATAATGCAATGGCACCTACAGGAATCAATATACTTAGTGGTAACATTAACTTTTCAAATAAGAATGGCCCATAGTTAGGCTGAAATAATAGTTTCGGTCCTATATTAAAGACGTACATACACCCTATTATTGCACCGATGATTTTCACGACAACTAAAATAAAATCTGTCACTGACTTTTTAAAATCCATTCTTATGATAGGTAATATTGCGCCAATTAATATAATGATTAAAGCATAATAAGCAGTATATCCTCCTAATAATGAACGCAATGATAAATGTATATGGTCTACTAGTATCGTATTATTCTTACCAATCGTTATAGGAACAAAAAATAATATAATTCCTAATAAACTAAATACATAAAACCTCCACATATCCTTACCTTTGTTGTTTAGTTGTTGATTATTCATCACAAAACCCCTTTGTTTGTTAAATGATTATCTTAAATATTCACAAACTTTCTCTATATCATGATGGAATACTCTATCTTGTGTTATTGAAGGAACAATCGCTCTTAATTCATCGTATTTCTCTTTTGTCTTAGGCGACAGTTTCTCTACCCCTTTAATTTCTACAGCTTGTAAAGCGATGATACACTCTATTGAAATGACTCTTCTTACATTTTGGATTATCTGATAAGCATGCCTAGCACCAATCGTTCCCATTGATACATGGTCCTCTTGGTTTGCAGATGATGGTATTGAATCAACGCTTGCTGGATGTGCTAATGTCTTATTCTCTGAAACGAGTGATGCTGCTGCATATTGCATAATCATAGCACCACTTTGTAATCCTGGCTCTGGACTTAAGAATGCTGGTAAGCCTCCATTGAGTTGTGGATTAACTAATCTTTCAAGTCTTCTTTCTGATACATTCGCTAACTCAGCGACACCTATTTTTAAGAAATCAACGGCAAATGCAATGGGTTGCCCGTGGAAGTTACCACCTGATATTACAAGAGTTTCATCATCATTATCAAAAATCAACGGATTATCATTAGCTGCATTCATTTCAAATTCTAATTTTTCTTTTACATAATTCAGTACTTGGAAGCTTGCACCGTGAATTTGAGGTATACATCTCAATGTGTATGCATCTTGCACGCGCACTTCACCTTGTTTAGTTGTTAATTTAGAACCTTCTAACCAATTTCTCATACGCTCTGCTACTTCAACTTGTTCGTTAAAGTTTCTTACGATATGCACATGTTCATCATATGCGTCTACAATACCGTTCAGTGCTTGATGCGTTAAAGCAGCAATCCATTCTGCATGATGCGCAATATTTTCAGCTTCAATATATGCAATCACACCTTGAGATGTCATAGCTTGTGTACCGTTTATAAGGGCTAATCCTTCTTTTGCTTGTAATGAGTGTGGCTCTAATCCTACTTCGTGTAAGACTTCTTTCGCATTTCTTGTTTCACCTTTAT
The DNA here is from genome assembly GCF_045897195.1 of Mammaliicoccus sp. RAM2. Classification (NCBI taxonomy): domain Bacteria; kingdom Bacillati; phylum Bacillota; class Bacilli; order Caryophanales; family Staphylococcaceae; genus Mammaliicoccus; species Mammaliicoccus sp. RAM2. The sequence goes on from NZ_JBJNWI010000007.1 coordinate 66,708, forward strand.
AATGGACATCTCCTTCGCCAATTAAGGCTAAAGCTAAATGAGATAATGGCGCTAAATCTCCTGAAGCACCTAATGATCCTTGCTCAGGTATGACAGGGATAATTCTTCGATTAATAAATTCTACAAGTAACGCTACAAGTTGCTCAGTAACACCTGAATGTCCTTTTAACATAGTATTTAACCTTAAAACCATCATGATTAATGACACATTATCAGGAAATGGTTTACCTGTACCACAAGAATGAGAACGAATTAAATTGACTTGTAAATCGTTATATTTTTCTTGTTCTATTAGCACATCACTAAATAATCCGAAACCAGTCGTAATACCATAAATCGTTTCTTTATTTTTAATGATTTTTTCAACTGTTTCACGACTTTTTCTGACATTAACTAATGCCTCTTCTGAAATGGATATTTGACCATTTTCTTTTAAGAATTGTTTAATGTCTTGAATTGTTAATTCTTTACCATTCAATACTAAATTCACTAAAAAACACTCCTTTTTAGGACACAAAAAATACAACAAACCTAAATTTGTTGCACCTTTCTTCTATCTAGTATCTAATAGGTGTTTCTATGTCTTATATATGATTAATACCTAATCCAATTGTTTCATGCTCTTTACCTTTAATAGGTGCGCCGATTGTGCCATATAAACTCACAGCTATCCATTCACCTTCTGTTTTATCTTGATAAGGATAACCTCTTACTATTGAAAATTTCAAACCAACCGTTCGCATAATTTCACCAATAGATAATTCACCTCTTGTAATACCATTCACCGCTTCTAAAATCGCATGGTATAACGCGTGTGTTTCTCTATACTGACTTTCCGAAATAATCCCTTGTCTTCTAGCTGCTGTTTCAACAGATGAAATAATTTTATTTAATGACATCGTACCAATTTTGCCTACAATAAATCGCATGTCATGACATTGAGGCATTAACTGCTTTGCTGTTTGTTCATCTGTGATTGTTAATAACGTAGCATACTTGCCAATTGATATTTGTTCAGTCATGTGAAAGCTCCTATCTTATCTAATAACTAATGTCTATATTTATTTTAAGTATACGCTTTCAGAAATTTTCTGACAATACTTTTTAGAACATCCATAACTCAGTGATTGATTAATATATTAGTCTGTTAAAGTAATTTCTTTGTGATCTTTTAGAAAATACACTGTTCAATTTCAACTTTAAGTGGCATAATAAATCGTACAATTATTTGAAGGTGGGTTAATATGAAGACTATTTCATCTGTCACAATTCCAAAAAGAGAACAAGAATCTCACAAAGGGGATTATGGTAGGATATTATTAATCGGAGGTAATGCTAATTTAGGTGGGGCTATTATTTTAGCAGCTAGGGCATGTGTTTTTAGTGGTAGTGGGCTTATAACCGTTTCTACACATTCATCAAATTTTGCTGCATTACATTCAAGATGTCCTGAAGCAATGGTTTCAGATATCACTGATTTAAAAAAGCTTTCCAAATTAATTGAGCAATCGGATTGTATATTAATTGGTCCAGGTCTCGGTTTAGATTTTAAAGGGAATAACACATTAACATTTCTATTTCAGAATATTCAGCCACACCAAACATTAATTATTGATGGAGATGCTATTACAATTTTAAGTAAGTTAAAGCATACTTTACCTGAATGTGAGATTATCTTTACACCTCATCAAAAAGAATGGGAAAGACTGAGTAATATCCCGATTGAAGAACAAACATATGAAAATAATAAAGAAGCGGTTGATGCTTTAAATGCAACAGTCGTATTGAAAAAACATGGTACTGAATTATTCTTTAAAGATCATGAATATAAATTATCTATCGGTACACCTGCTATGGCAACAGGTGGAATGGGAGATACGTTAGCAGGTATGATCACAAGTTTCGTTGGACAATTTGAGTTAGAAGAAGCGGTTATTAACGCAACTTATATTCACAGTTATATTGGTGAAAAGCTTTCTAAAGATATGTATATCGTACCGCCATCCAAACTTATAGATGAAATTCCATATGCTATGAAATCATTCGAAGCATAAATATTCAAAATAAAAAAGCATATCACGCTACTGATGATGATCAGTAAGATTGTGATATGCTTCTTTTATATATTATTCTTCGTTATTATCTTGTTCTTCGATGTCTTCATTCACACGTTCAATGAAGTCTTCTCTTAAATCTTCTTTACCATCTTGTGTTTCAGTTTCAACAACTTCAGTCTCTGTTGTTTCTTCTAACACACCTTCAACTGGTGATTCTGCAATTTCATTTTCATCTGGTTCAACTTTAGCTACTGTTGCCACATGTTGATTATCACCTAAACGAATTAATCTTACACCTTGAGCACTTCTACCATTTTGAGAGATATCCGCTACGTGTAGTCTAATAATAACACCTGAATTTGTAACAATCATCAAGTCTTCGTCACCGTTGACAGTTGTGATACAAACAAGGTTACCATTCTTCTCAGTTAGCGTGGCAGTCTTAATACCTTTACCACCTCTATTAGAAATACGATATTGATCAGCTGAAGTACGTTTACCATAACCTTTTTCAGTTACGATAAGTATTTCATCTTGTTGATCTTCATCTGTTACATCTAATCCAATAACTTCATCATCTTCTCTTAATGTAATACCCTTCACGCCAGCTGCTGTTCTTCCTAATGGGCGTAATTTAGATTCATCAAAGCGTATCAATGATGCATGTTTCGTACCAATAATGATTTCTTTCGTACCATCCGTCAGTCTAACCGCAATAAGCTCGTCGCCTTCTTTAAAGTTGATTGCAATTTTACCGTTTTTGTTAATTCGTGAGAAATTAGATAATTTAGAACGTTTAACTGTACCATGTTTAGTAGCAAAGACTAAGTAATCTTCTTCACTTGATAAGTCTTTAACAGCTATCATTGTACTAATCATTTCATCTTTATCGATTTCTAAAGCATTAACGATTGGTAAGCCTTTAGATTGTCTAGACATTTCAGGAATTTCATAACCCTTAAGTTTGTATACACGACCTTTATTCGTAAAGAATAAGACATTATCATGTGTACTTAAAGTTACGAGTTGGCTAACAAAGTCATCTTCTATCGTATTCATACCTTGTACACCACGTCCACCTCTATTTTGTGAACGATATGTAGATACCGGTAATCGTTTAATATAGTTGTTATGACTTAATGAAATAACGATTTGTTCTTCTGGGATTAAGTCTTCATCTTCAATTTGATCAAGACCCGCTGCCGTAATTTCTGTACGACGCTCATCACCATATTTATCTCTTATTTCAGTAATTTCTTCTCGGATGATTTCTAGTAATTTTTCTTCATCACTTAAAATCTCTTTTAATTCTTCAATAAGTTTAAGTAAATCTTGATATTCTTTTTCGATTTTGTCGCGTTCTAAACCAGTTAAACGACGTAAACGCATATCTAAAATCGCTTGCGCTTGTCTTTCAGATAGGTTGAAACGATTTTGTAAACCTTCCATCGCTTCTGAGTCACTTTGTGATTCACGAATTAATGTAATGATTTCATCGATATGATCTAACGCAATTCTTAATCCTTCTAGAATATGCGCTCTATCTTGAGCTTTTTTCAAGTTATATTTCGTACGTCTTGTTACGACATCTTTTTGGTGTTCTAAATAATGATATAGAACTGCACGTAAGCCTAATAATTTAGGTTTACCATCAACTAGTGCAATCATATTCACACCAAATGATGTTTGTAATGGTGTTTGTTTATATAGATTGTTCAGAATAACATTAGCATTTGCATCTTTTCTAACTTCTATAACAATACGTACACCGACTTTTAAGCTTGTTTCATCTCTTAAGTCTGTAATACCTTCAATTTTCTTATCACGCGCTAATTCAGCAATTTTCTCGATTAATCTTGCTTTATTAACTTGGTAAGGTATTTCAGATACGACGATACGTTCCTTACCATTTTTCATAACTTCAATTTCAGAACGAGCTCTCATTAAGATTGATCCACGACCAGTTTCGTATGCACGTCTAATTCCGCTTCTACCCATAATTAAACCAGCTGTTGGGAAGTCAGGACCTTGAACGATATCCATTAACTCATTTGTTGTAATTTCTGGGTTATGACTAAGCGCTAATACGCCGTCTATAACTTCATTTAAGTTATGAGGTGGAATATTTGTTGCCATACCAACTGCGATACCTGATGTACCATTCACCAATAAATTAGGGAATCTTGCAGGTAAGACTACCGGCTCTCTTTCATTTCCATCGTAGTTGTCTTGGAAATCAATCGTATCTTTATTGATATCTCTTAATAATTCACTTGTGATTTTAGCCATACGTGCTTCTGTATAACGCATTGCAGCAGCACCATCACCATCCATAGAACCAAAGTTCCCTTGGCCATCTACTAATGGATATCTATAACTAAAGTCTTGTGCCATACGTACCATTGCTTCATAAATAGATGAGTCACCGTGTGGGTGATATTTACCCATTACGTCACCAACAATACGTGCAGACTTCTTGTAAGGTTTGTCTGAAGTCATACCTTGATCATTCATACCATATAAAATACGTCTATGAACTGGTTTTAAACCGTCTCTAACATCGGGTAATGCACGAGATACAATTACACTCATTGCATAGTCTAAGAATGATTCTTTCATTTCTTTACTGATGTTACGTTCACTAACTCTTGATTGTGGTATTTCAGCCATTAATCATATCCTCCTTAAATCGTAAATGATGCTTTATATATCTAACGTTGCGTATTCGGCATTTTCTTCAATAAATTGACGACGAAACTCAACAACATCTCCCATAAGCATTTCAAAAGTTTCGTCAGCTTCTATCGCATCTGTTAGTGTTACTTGAAGCATTGAACGATGTTCAGGATTCATTGTTGTTTCCCACAATTGATCAGCATTCATCTCTCCAAGACCTTTATAACGTGCTATAGACAATTTCGGTGTTGAGCTAAGTTCTTCTTTTAATTTATCTAATTCTCTATCGTTAAATACATAATATTTTTTCTTACCTTGTTCAACTTTGTATAAAGGTGGTTGTGCAATGTATACATAACCCGCTTCAATAAGTGGTCTCATAAATCTATAGAAGAATGTTAATAATAACGTTCTAATATGGGCACCATCGACATCGGCATCTGTCATGATAACTAATTTATGATATCTCGCTTTACTAATATCAAACTCTCCACCAATACCTGTTCCCAGTCCTGTAATCATGGCACGAATTTCGTTATTACCTAAAATTCTATCTAAACGTGCTTTTTCAACGTTTAAAATCTTACCACGTAACGGTAGAATCGCTTGTGTCTTAGAGTCACGACCTAATTTAGCAGAGCCACCGGCAGAGTCACCCTCAACGATATATAATTCACATTCTTCAGGTTTCTTACTTGAACAGTCTGCAAGTTTACCAGGTAAGCTTGAAACTTCTAATGCAGATTTACGTCTTGTAACTTCTCTCGCTTTTTTAGCGGCAAGACGTGCTCTAGAAGCCATGACACCTTTATCAACAATAATTCTTGCCACGTTTGGATTCTCTAATAAGAATCGTTCAAAGAGTTCAGAGAATAATTTGTCAACGATTTGACGTACTTCTGAGTTACCTAATTTAGTCTTTGTTTGACCTTCGAATTGAGGATCACCGTGTTTAACAGATACAACAGCAGTCATACCTTCACGTACGTCTTCACCAGAAAGCTTTTCTTCTCCTTCTTTAAGAAGCTTATTCTTAATACCATAGCTGTTAATAACACGCGTTAATGCACGTTTAAATCCATCCTCATGCGTACCACCTTCATAAGTATGAATGTTGTTTGCATAAGTTAATAAATTCGTCGCAAAACCGTTGTTATATTGAATTGCAATTTCAACTTCTACGTCATCTTTAGTATCGTGAATATAAATTGGCTCATCATATAGTACTTCTTTAGATTTATTTAACATTTCAACATAAGATTTAATACCGCCTTCATAGTGGTATGAATCTTCTTGAATGTTTTCGTCATCTCTTTCATCTCTCAAAGAAATTTGGATACCTTTATTTAAGAATGCTAATTCACGAATACGTTTTTGTAATGTTTCATAGTCATATTCAGTTGTTTCAGTAAAGATTTCACCGTCAGCTTTAAAGCGTATTGTTGTACCTGTATGATCTGTATCACCAATGACTTTCAAATCAAATGCTGGTACGCCTCTTTCATACGCTTGATGATAAATTTTATTATTAAGGTGAACGTAAACTTCTAAATTAGAAGATAACGCATTTACGACAGATGAACCTACACCGTGTAAACCACCAGATACTTTGTATCCGCCACCGCCAAATTTACCACCGGCATGAAGTACTGTTAAGATAACTTCTACAGCAGGACGTCCCATTTTCTCTTGAATATCAACAGGTATACCTCTACCGTTATCTGTTACTTTAATCCAATTGTCCTTTTCTATTACAAGTTCAACATGATCTGCATATCCAGCTAATGCTTCATCGATACTGTTATCTACAATTTCCCAAACGAGATGATGTAATCCTCTTGCAGATGTAGAACCTATATACATACCAGGGCGTTTACGGACTGCCTCTAAACCTTCTAATACTTGTATCTGATCTGCACCATAACTTGAAGCGTTATTTTGTTCTGACACGTATTTCCACCTTCACTTTCATCTACTCAATAATATTGCCTTTAGATACGTTAAATACCTTGGCATCTTTCATAATCTCATGCTCTATTCCATCAACAGATGTTGTTGTTACAAACGTTTGTACCTTCTCTTGAATTGTACTTAATAAATGGGTTTGTCGATTATCATCAAGTTCACTTAGCACATCGTCTAACAGTAGAATTGGATATTCACCAACAACTTGATTAATCAACTCAATCTCAGCAAGCTTTATGGATAATGCTGTCGTACGTTGCTGTCCTTGAGAACCATAAGTTTGTACATTCATATCATTAACATGAAAACTAATGTCGTCTCTATGCGGTCCAAACCGTGCACTTCCACGCTCAATCTCTTTATCCATTGAATCATTAAGCAACGAACAAAAAACATTTTTAAGTCCAGATACATCTTGATATGTTTCTGACAGTTTAATATTCGGCTCGTATTGAACCTTTAAACTTTCTTTTTCGCTCGTAATGCCTTGATGAATCACTTCGGCAATCTTTTCTAATTCACGAATAAAGTGCGCACGTTTCAAAGTCACATTTGCTGCCGCTTCTGAAAATTGTTCATTGAATACTTCTAACATCGTTCGATCTTTCATTTTCCCAATTTGTAATTGTTTGAGGTAATGATTTTTTTGTTTAAGTAATCTTTGATAATTAGATAAATGATTTAAATAGACCGCAGACATCTGACCGAGTTCCATATCAATAAAACGTCGTCTGATTTGCGGGCTACCTTTTACAATATTTAAATCTTCTGGTGCGAACAACACCACATTTAAGTGACCAATATACTGCGTTAATCGGCTCTGTTCTAGATGATTAACTCTCGCCTTTTTGCCTTTTTTCGTAATGATTAAAGAAATAGGCATTGAGCCGTGGCGATAACTTAGTTCACCTTCTATTTTACCATACTCTTCACCAAACTGTATGAGTTCTTTATCATTCGAAGTCCTATGACTTTTAGCTAGTGCTAAAGTATAGATAGATTCTAATAAATTCGTCTTACCTTGCGCGTTCTCACCAATTAATATATTAACATTGGAATTAAAATCAAGTGTACATTTATCATAATTTCTATAATGAGTTAAAGTAAGTTTCTGTAATATCATAATCTATTCACTGAGATGGTTAATACGAAATTGACCTTCAGAAGGAATTTCGACTAAATCACCATCATGTAATTTTTTGCCACGACGAGTTTCACGTTCACCATTTATTAATACTTCTTCATCTTGGAGGAACCATTTAGCCTGACCACCCGTTCCAATGACGCCTTCATTTTTTAGGAATTGACCTAAAGTAATATCGTCTTTTACTGAGATATCTTGTACCACTATCTTCACTCCAATCTTAATTAGTCATCTCTATATTATACCTTTTTTTCACCAAAAAATCATGCTTTTACGCACAATTCATTTTAAGATAAATTAATCTTCAAAATATTTATATTCTAAGTGAAAAATTAAGTCCGGAACTTAAACATTATTTTCATAATAAAATCAAAAAAGTATAGCTAACGAGTATAGTGAGATACTATGGCGCCTGTTAGTTACACTTCACGCGACTTTTGTTACTATAGACACCCTATCCTTAAACTTTCACACGAAAAAGCTGAGACAATGATCTTTGTCTCAGCTTTCTAAATATTTATATTGCTTTATCTTTCTTTGTAAAAATTAAAATCAAACTGATTAACAGGAATGCTGTTCCTGCTAAAAATGGAATTGTGATGAAGCCAAATACATTAATATACTCTGATGAACATGGAACACCTTGTGTACATGGTTTGATTTCTGCAAATCCTGGTACTTTTTGCTCTAAGTAATGCCATGTGGATATCAATAGTCCAATGATTGATAACGGTAGGGCTATTTTTTTAACATTAAAATCATTTTGGAATGAGCCAATTCCGAGTATTAACACGAGTGGATACATACAGATTCTTTGATACCAGCACATTGTACATGGGACAAATTGTCGTATCTCACTAAAGTATAAACTACCTAACATAGCTACTAAAGCTATTACCCAGGAAATAAATAGTGCATATTGTTGCTTCAAATATATCACCTATTTTTATTTATTTTTCTTTTCTATAGCTTGATCGATTGCTTTAGAAACTTTGTCGTAATCCATTGGATCTGATAATACTTTACCATCTACTACAATTGTAGGTGTAACGTCTACATCGTATTTATTTGTTAAATCTGAATCATTTTTCATTTGTTTATAAGACTCTGAATTTCTATCTTTCACTAATTTCATGATTTGATCTTTTTTAGATTTATTAATATCTAATCCGTCTACTGCTTTTTGGACTACTTTAAGATCTAACCATTCGTCATCTGTTTCTGCATTGTGGTCATCTGGTTGTGCTTCAAATAATGCTCTATGGAAATCCCAATATGCATCAGGTGCGATTTTATAAACAGCATGTGCTGATGCACCACCAATTTCAGATCCTTCACCGTGGAATGGTGCGTTCACAAATCTATATTCCACTTTGTCTTTATCGATATAATCTTTTTCTATTTGATCCATGTAATTCGTTTCAAATGCTTTACATGCTGGACATTTAAAATCTCCGAATTCAACTATTTGAACTTTAGCTTTATCTTTTTTATGTGTTGGATTATCTTTTGTATCTTTTGATAAGTCTGTGGCTTTAACAGTTCTATCAAATAGACTATCTTCTTTGTTGTCACTTCCGCTTCCACCAAACACAACAAGCAATACGATACCTACGACAACAACAAGTATTGCTATCATTAAAAACATAATATTACTGTTACTATTTTTATTCGCCATATTAATCCCTCAATCTCTTTTGTTGATAATATAAATTTTATACTATCACTTAAAGAAATTCTATATCATTCAATAAAAATTCATTAAGGTTTTGTGACAAAATGGTGATTAATATTTTCGTAAAAATTATTTAGTAATTTTTAATGCATTTTTTAAATTTTTGATAACGCCTTTTTCATAAGTGAGCACGCTACCACGATACGTTTTCGCTGCAAACACCAGTAGAATGATACATGTAACGATTGAAATGACAATTCCTAAAATTAAATGCCATTCAGGTGTAGTTTCTGATGTTGTTCTTAATAACATCACCATTGGCGATAACATTGGAATAAAGCTTGTCACTTTTACAAGCATTGTATCTGGGTTTGAAATACTAAATATCGCAATATAGAATGCTGCTAATGAAATAAATGTAACTGGCATCATAGATTGAGCAAGATCTTCTATACGGCTCGTTAATGCCCCTAGAATAGCCGCTAATGAAATATAGGATACAACACCCAAAATTAAGTAAACGGCGCCATAAATAATGATTCTCGTCGTCTCAGAGCCATATTCAACGCCAGCTGACTCAAATAGTCCTTTCAAATCAAATGCGAATATACTAATTACAATTGCAAGTATGATAAAGAATATTTGTGTAAAGGCTACTGCAATGATTGCGAGTATTTTCGCGGATACATGAATCGACGGTTTCACACTTGTAACAATCATTTCAATCACACGTGTTGTTTTTTCAGTCGCAATTTCTGAACCGATTTGGTTAGCGTAATTGATTGTGATAAAGAATGATAAGAAAATGATGATGTAGACAACAGCTGAGTTTAGTGCTTGAACTTTCGGATTAACATCACTAGATTGTTTTTCATCATTCGATTTAATTTCTTCTGTCTTCACATCACTTGGTGTATTTAACGTTTTCAAATCTTTTTCTGATAGATTTAATTTTTGTGCTGTTAATGATGATTGCATTTGGCTAAGCGTTGATTGTAAGGTCATTTTCTCACTTTCACTTACATTGCCTTTTTCATAAATTGTGCCATCTACTTTTTCACCATTCACGTTTACTTGAATTAAACGTTTATACTTTTCGTCTTTAACACCTTTTTTACCTTTTTCGAGTGAAACTTTTTCTACTTTTTCAATATCATCGTTTTGTTTATATTGCTTTTCTAATACTTTATAGATCATATCGTTATCTGTTTGTATCGCAACAACTTTACTATCGTTATCAAAGAAATCAATAATTTTGTCGATGTTACTTAATGCAAAGATTAAAATCATAAAAATTGTAGTCATGATGATAAATGATTTACTTTTCACTTTTTGCATATACGTTAAATTAAATGTCGGCCAGAATTTATTCATGCTTATCACCTACCTTAGCTATAAAGATATCGTTTAGAGATGGTTCTGCAACTTGGAATCGTTTGAGGTAACCTAACTTCGTCACATTTTGATAAATACTTTCTGCATGTTTTTCATCAGAAATTGTGATTTTAACGCCTTTTTTAGTCGTTTTAAATGCTTCTACACCTTCAAAGTCTTTTAAGAATTCTAAATCATAGTCGCCTTCGATAAATACATCTTTCTTACCAAAGTCATCTTTAACTTGATCAAGAGAACCAGCAACGACTGCTTTACCTTTATTCATAATGCAAATATAGTCACAAAGTTCTTCTACATGTTCCATTCTATGTGAGCTGAATATAATCGTTGTGCCTTGTTCTTTTAAATCTTTAACAGCAGCTTTAAGCAATTCAACATTGACTGGATCAAGTCCACTGAATGGTTCATCAAGAATTAATAATTCGGGTTTATGAATGATTGCAGCAATCAGTTGTACTTTTTGTTGATTACCTTTCGATAATGCTTCGATCTTTTTTTCTTTATTTTCAAATGCATCAAATCGTTTCAACCAATAATCTAATGCTTCTGAAATATCTTTTCTTTTCATGCCTTTTAGTTCAGCTAAATATTGCACTTGCTCCCAAACTTTTAATTTTGGATGCAATCCTCTTTCTTCAGGTAAATAACCAATCGTATTGGTCATATTATAGTCAATTGGCTTGTCGTTAAATGTCACAACTCCAGTTGTCTTTGGTAATAAACCTAAAATCATACGAAATGTTGTCGTTTTACCTGCACCATTTCCGCCTAAAAATCCATACATCGTACCTTTAGGAACTTCCAAATTAACATCATGTACAGCCGTAAAGTCATTGAATTTTTTGGAAACATCTTTAATTAGTAATGTCATAATGTTTACTCCTTTTCTTTAGATTCTATTTCTGAAATATCTATATTCTCGTCTTCTTCGAAAATAAATAATTCATCTATAGATACTTCGAACACTTGAGAAAGCTTATGTGCTAGTACTAACGTAGGATTGAATTTGTAACGCTCAATAGAATTGATTGTTTGTCTAGACACTTTAACCAATCGAGAGAGTTCACTTTGTGTCATGTTTTTCTGTGTGCGATATTCATAAACTTTGTTTTTCAATTCATCACTTCCTGTCAAGTTAACTTTACAATATATGAATTTTTACACCGTGTCAAGTGAACTTGACACAAAAAAAATAGCTGAGACCCAAATTAGGTCCCAGCCATTACATGTTTATTAATATGTTCTGATTGGTAAGATAAGTTGTACGACAGTTTCGTCGTCTTTAGGTTTAAGAATAAACGGTCTCATTGTACCAAAGAATTCTACTTGTACTTCATCGTTGTCGATAGCTTTTAATGCATCCATCATGTATTTAGAGTTAAATGAGATTTTTAATGATTCACCTTCAACATTGTCTGTAGATACATCTTCTTTAACTGTACCGATTTCTGGTGAAGTAGATGATAATTCAACTTTATCAACATCCGTAGATAATTTAATGACGTTGTTACCACCCTCACGTGCTAATAGTGATGCACGATCTATTGCATGATAGAACTCACTATTATCTAAGATGATTTTAGTTTCATAGTTCTCTGGGAATAGTCTTGTTGTATCTGGATAGTTCCCTTCAAGTAATCTTGAAATAAAGTTAATGTGACCAACTTTAAATAATACTTGGTTACTTGCAAAGAAGATATTGATGTCTTCTTCAGAATCAGAAACGATTTTGTTTAATTCAGATAAAGCTTTACCTGGGATAATAACATTTTTATCATCGATTTCTTCGTCTTCTAATTTTAATTTTCTTAATGCAAGTCTGTGTGAATCTGTTGCAGTACAGATTAGTTCATTGTTTTGAATAAGCCAGTTAACACCTGTTAATACAGGGCGTGTTTCTGACGTGGACACTGCAAAGTTCGTTTGTGCGATAATGTTCTTTAATACTTTAATTGGTAATTTAATTGCATCGTCTTCAGATACTTGCGGTAATAATGGATATTGATCTGGATCTAAGCCACTTACGTTAAATTCAGAATGTCCTGATGTGATCAGTGTTTTAAATTGATCATTCGTTGATAAATTAACGGTTTTACCTGGTAATTTTTTAACGATATCTACAAAGAAACGTCCTGGAAGTACTACAGAACCTTTTTCTTCAATATCTACAATTTTTTCACCATCAATATTTTGATTTATTGTTATTTCTATTGATATTTCAGAGTCTGATCCTGTTAAGATGATGCCTTTATCTGTAGCATCTATCTTGATTCCTGTAAGTATCGGTAATGTAGTTCTTGGTGAAATTGCTTTTAATGTATCATTCAATTGATTAAGAAAGTAATCTCGTTGAATTGTAAATTTCATAACTTATAAAACTCCTTCCAGTCGTTATATATTTAATTATATATCTTTTAAAATCATAGTAATAGTCATAGGGGCTGTGGATTGGTGGATAACTCGGCTTAAATGGTGATATAAAAGTTATTCACATGTTGATAAACTGTGTATGAATGTGCACAACTTATCAACATTATCCACGAATTTGTTTTTCCAGTTGTTCTAAATCATTTTTGAGTTCTGGGTTGTTTTCTAAATCTTTTTTAATTTTATCATGTGCATGGATGACAGTTGTATGATCTCGTCCACCAAATTCTTCACCAATTTTAGGTAATGAAAAATCAGTAAGTTCTCTTGATAGATACATAGCGATTTGTCTCGGATATGCAATTGATTTTGTACGTTTCTTAGCAGCAAAGTCTTCGATTCTAACGTTATACATTTTACCAACAGCTTGTTGAATGTCTTGAATCGTGATTTTAGTAGATCTTGGTGATGAAATAATATCTTTAAGTGCTTCTGCTACTAAATCTGTATTAATCGGTTTATTTCTAAGTTTGGAGTACGCTAATACTCTCGTTAAAGCACCTTCTAATTCACGTATATTGGATTGAATTGAATTAGCGATATAAGTTAAAGCTTCAACAGGTATATCTAAGTTTTCTTCTTCGATTTTCTTTTGTAAAATAGCCATTCTCGTCTCAAAGTCAGGAGGCGTAATATCTACTATTAATCCCCATTCGAAACGTGTTCTTAAACGATCTTCTAAAGTTGGAATTTCTTTAGGCGGACGGTCACTTGAGATGACGATTTGCTTTTTATTTTGATGTAAATCATTAAAAGTATGGAAGAATTCTTCTTGCGTTTGCTCTTTCTTTTGAATGAATTGAATGTCATCTATTAAGAGCACATCGATGTTTCGATACTTGTCTCTAAAGCTTTCCGTATCGTTCATACGTATAGACTTAATAAATTCATTTGTGAATTTTTCGCTAGATGTATATAGAACGTTAGCATTTGGATTTTGTTCAAGCACATAATGACCAATTGCATGCATTAAATGTGTCTTTCCTAAACCGACGCCTCCATATATGAAAAGCGGATTATAAGCATTGGCTGGTTCTTCGGCTACTGCTAGTGAAGCAGCGTGCGGGAACTGGTTACCAGGTCCAATAACGAATGTATCAAAAGTGTTATTACTGTTCAGCTGACTATTTGTAACTTCTTCATATGCTTCAGTTTCTTTAGGTTTTTCTGGCTGTTCAGTGAAATCTTCACTTTGTAAATCTTCTTCTGATATAAATTTAACTTGAACTTTGTCTCCAATCACTTCATATATAAAGTTTGTGACGTGTTCATGATATTTATTGGTTAACCACTCAGCGACAAAAGGACTTTGTGCAACAACTATTGCGCGCTTACTATCAATTTGATGTAAGTAAGTCCCTTTGAACCATGTATTATAACCAGCAGAAGCGATTTGATCTTCAGCAATAGATAACACTTGCTCCCAAATTTCTTCTTTTGAATTCATAAAAGTCCTCTTTCTCATTTAAATTTATTGAGTTATACACATAAAATAAGATTGTTGATAAAGAAAATCACAGGTTGTGAATTATTATCCACAACTTACACACAAACGGTGGATAACTACACTTTATAATTCTCTTGTCCACAATCTTTACACGTAAATATTTATGAAATAATCACAGTAATATCAATGCTTTGTATAACTTATCCACACAATTATACTTTTAAACAAATCGAGTTGTCAAATACCTGTGAATATGTGCTGTTTGATGAGATTATACTGTGAATAAGAATATATCTTGATCAATTTATCCACAAAAAGTTGGTTATGTATTGTGAATAAGTGGATAACTTAATAAATAGAAGTTGTAAATTTCTTCTTGATTTTTAAAATCTGATTTGTTATAGTTTAGTAGTTATTGAAATTGTGACAAATCACACGTATGGTATAAATAATTTTGAAACTAATCTTCTGATATATATAAATGAATATCATACAAATGATAATCTAATGTAGAATTAGATGTTAAGAATAATTAATGGAGGTGTTCTTAAATGGTAAAACGTACGTATCAACCAAATAAACGTAAACATAGTAAAGTACACGGTTTCCGTGCACGCATGAGTTCTAAAAACGGCCGTAAAGTATTAGCTCGCCGTCGTCGTAAAGGTAG
Organism: Mammaliicoccus sp. RAM2; assembly: GCF_045897195.1. Lineage (NCBI taxonomy): Bacteria > Bacillati > Bacillota > Bacilli > Caryophanales > Staphylococcaceae > Mammaliicoccus > Mammaliicoccus sp. RAM2. Next base: position 82,164 of record NZ_JBJNWI010000007.1, read on the forward strand.
AAAAGTATTATCAGCTTAAGATCACTGAAGAGCAGTGGTCTTTTTTTTGTTTTAATTGAAGGAATTGTTTTGTATAATAAACAATAATTAAGTGATGTATTGTGGAGTGGATGTTTGTGGAAAAGGCTTATCGAATTAAGAAAAATAATGATTTTCAAAGAATTTATAAAAAAGGTAAGTCAGTCGCTAATAGACAATTTGTTATTTACACAGCTGAAAATGATCTTGATCACTTTAGATTAGGTATAAGTGTTTCAAAGAAAATGGGTAATGCTGTTACAAGAAATAGAATTAAAAGGTCCATTAGAGAATGTTTTAAGAATCATAAAGAAAATATTATTCCTAAAGACATCATTGTTATCGCTCGAAACCAAGCTGTTGATTTAAAAGTCATTGAAACACAGAAGAGTCTAGAGCATGTATTGAAGATTGCTAAAGTTTTTAATAAACGTATTCCCTAAGTATTGATATATTACTAGGAGGTTGCAGCATGCTTAAATCGCGCTATGAAGGACAATCAGTAGAACAAGCACTACAACAAGGTTTAGAAGATTTGAATGTTCAAGAACAACAAGTAAGAATTGATGTTATTAATGAAGGTAAAAAAGGTATTTTTGGATTTATGAAACAAGATGCACAAATTGAACTAACTGTAATCGATCCAGAACTTAAACAGTTTGAATCAATTGAAGCATTAAAAAATCGTCACGAGTCGGTCGAAGAGGACGATAGACCATTAACAGATGAAGTGACACATCAAGAAGACACAATAATAGAAGAAAAAGATATTCAGTCAGAAACAGGCATACGTGAAGATCGCAATCAGAAAAAAGATTCATTAAATGAAGTGGCACAAAACACTTTAGATTATGTACTTAATATCATAAGAGAAATGGATATTGATGTAGATGGTTCATATGAAATTAAGTCTAATACAATTTATATTAATATGACTTCCAACAATGCTGCTTATATAATAGGTAAGCGTGGTCAAATTTTAAACGCCTTACAAATAGTAGGTCAAAATTATATGCATCAATTTGTTAAAGGTTATTATACGCTTATATTAGATATCGAATCATATCGAGAAAAGCGTAAAGAAACGTTAGAAAAATTGGCGCTTAATATGGCTAAGAAAGCAACTCAGACAAAGAGACCGGTTAAATTAGAACCTATGCCAAACTTTGAACGTAAAATTATGCATCAAGCAGTCAGTAAAATTGAAAATATCGAAACATACTCTGAAGGAAGAGAACCACATCGATATTTAGTCATTAAGAATAAATAAAAATAGTCGGAGTGAGTCATCTCGCTCCGCATTTTTTCGAACAATATATTCGAAAAATATTACAAAACCATTTACAATCAATAGAATAGTTATTAATGGTGGAGGAGAATATCATGGATTTAGATACAATTACAAGTATCTCAACGCCTATGGGTGAAGGTGCAATAGCAATCGTACGATTAAGTGGTCCGGATGCCTTAAATATTGCTAATCGTATATATAAAGGTAAGAAACAAATTACTGAAGTGGCATCACATACAATTAATTATGGTCATATTATTGATCCTGAGACTGATGAAGTCGTAGAAGAAGTCATGGTTGCTGTTATGAAAGCACCAAAGACTTTTACGAGAGAAGACATCGTTGAAATAAATTGTCATGGTGGTTTAGTAACAGTTAATCGTGTACTTGAGTTAACGTTATCTAATGGTGCTAGAATGGCAGAACCAGGTGAGTTTACGAAACGAGCATTCTTACACGGACGTATTGACTTGTCTCAAGCAGAAGCGGTTATGGATTTCATCCGTTCTAAGACGGAACGCGCATCGAAGGTAGCCTTAGGTCAGATGGAAGGACGTCTAAGTAGTCTTATTAAAGGCTTAAGACAGTCCATATTAGAAATACTTGCTCAAGTAGAAGTGAATATTGATTATCCTGAATACGATGACGTAGAAGAAGCTACAACTAAATTCTTATTAAAAGAATCAAGGCATATTGAAAATGAAATCGATCAATTATTAAGAACAGGCCAGCAAGGTAAAATTATGCGCGAAGGTCTATCAACAGTCATTGTTGGGAAACCAAACGTAGGTAAAAGTTCTATGCTTAACAACTTGATTCAAGATAATAAAGCGATTGTTACTGAAGTAGCTGGTACAACAAGAGATGTATTAGAAGAATACGTCAATGTTCGTGGTGTACCATTAAGATTAGTGGATACTGCAGGTATTCGTGAAACAGAAGACATCGTAGAAAAAATAGGTGTAGAAAGATCAAGAAAAGCTTTATCAGAAGCAGATTTAATTTTATTTGTTCTTAATTATAATGAAGCATTAACGGAAAATGACTATCAGCTATTTGATGTCATTAAAGATGAAGATGTGATTGTGATTATAAACAAAATGGACTTAGAACAGAAGTTAGATATTGATGAATTAAAAGCAATGATAGGCGACCATCCTTTAGTTCAAACTTCTATGGTTGAACAACAAGGTATTGAAGAACTTGAACAGAAGATTTCAGAGTTATTCTTTGGTGGACAAGTACAAGCACAAGATATGACATATGTCTCAAATTCAAGACATATAGCATTATTAAAAGACGCTAAGACATCTATAAATGATGCAATTCAATCTGCTGAAGACGGTGTACCTATAGATATCGTACAAATAGATTTAATCAAAACTTGGGAATTGCTCGGTGAAGTAATTGGTGAAGAAGCAAGTGATTCACTAATTGACCAACTGTTTAGTCAATTCTGTCTCGGAAAATAAAAAGGAGGAAAAATTTTGACACAAAAATATGATGTTATTGTTGTCGGCGCTGGACATGCAGGTGTGGAAGCTGGTTTAGCTTCTGCAAGACGTGGTGCAAAAACACTAATGCTTACAATTAACCTTGATAGTGTAGCATTTATGCCATGTAATCCATCAGTTGGTGGTCCAGCTAAAGGAATTGTTGTAAGAGAAATCGATGCGCTTGGTGGTCAAATGGCTAAGACAATCGATAAGACACACATTCAAATGCGTATGTTAAACACTGGTAAAGGTCCAGCTGTAAGAGCATTACGTGCACAAGCAGATAAAGTATTGTATCAAGAAGAAATGAAACGTGTGATTGAAGATGAACCAAATCTTGATATTATGCAAGGTATGGTTGAACGTTTAATTATAGAAGATAATAAAGTTAAAGGTGTAGAAATGGTTATCGGCTCAACTTATGAAGCGGATGCTGTTGTATTAACGACAGGTACATTTTTACGTGGTGAAATTATTTTAGGTAACTTGAAATATTCAAGTGGACCAAACCACCAAATGCCATCTATTAAATTAGCTGAACACTTGAAAGAATTAGGCTTTGATATCGTGAGATTCAAGACTGGTACGCCTCCACGTGTTAATGGTAATACAATAGATTACAGCAAAACAGAAATTCAACCAGGTGATGAAGTAGGACGTGCGTTCAGTTATGAAACGACAGAATACATTTTAGATCAATTACCTTGTTGGTTAACATATACAAATGAACAAACGCATAAAGTTATCGACGATAATTTACATTTATCTGCTATGTACTCAGGTATGATTAAAGGTACAGGTCCAAGATATTGTCCTTCAATTGAAGATAAATTTGTTAGATTCAATGATAAACCAAGACACCAATTGTTCTTAGAGCCAGAAGGACGTAAGACACAAGAAGTATACGTACAAGGTCTATCAACAAGTTTACCTGAACATGTTCAACGTAAAATGTTAGAAACAATTCCAGGACTTGAAAAAGCAGACATGATGCGTGCCGGTTACGCAATTGAATATGATGCAATTGTGCCAACACAATTATGGCCAACACTGGAAACGAAAGTCGTTACAAACTTATTTACTGCGGGTCAAATTAATGGTACTTCAGGATATGAAGAAGCGGCAGGACAAGGTTTAATGGCAGGTATCAACGCTGCTGGTAAAGTATTAGGTAAAGAAGACGTTATATTACGTCGTTCAGATGCTTATATCGGTGTGTTAATTGATGATTTAGTTACAAAAGGTACGAACGAACCATACCGTTTATTAACTTCTAGAGCAGAACATCGTCTATTATTAAGACATGATAATGCAGACTTAAGACTGACAGATATCGGTTATGAAATTGGTATGATTTCTGAAGAACGTTACGCTAAATTTAATCAAAAACGTGAAGCAATTTCAGCTGAACGAGAAAGATTAAGAGGTATTCGTATTAAACCGAATGCACATACACAAAGTGTTATCGAAAGTCGCGGTGGAACAGCGCTTAAAGACGGTATATTAGCTTTAGATCTATTACGTAGACCAGAAATGGATTACGCAGCTATTATGGAAATCTTACAAGAAACTTCACCAGTAGATGAAGACGTACAAGAACAAGTAGAAATTCAAACGAAATACGAAGGTTATATCCAAAAATCATTAGCACAAGTTGAAAAAATGAAACGTATGGAAGATAAAAAAATTCCTGAAAATATCGATTATGATGCAATCAATAGTTTAGCGACTGAAGCACGTCAAAAACTTAAAGAAGTTAAGCCACTTGATATTGCACAAGCTTCTCGTATTTCAGGTGTAAACCCTGCAGATATTTCGATTTTACTTGTGTACATTGAACAAGGTAAAATTCAGAAGGTGAACTAACATGAATGAACAAACTTTTATTGATACGTTAAAAGAATCAGGTATAACATTATCAGATAAACAAATTAGTCAATTTGAAACATACTTTGAGATGTTAGTAGAGTGGAACGAAAAAATTAACTTAACAGCAGTTACTGAAAAAGAAGAAGTGTACTTGAAACACTTCTTTGATTCAGTGACACCAAGCTTTTATATAGATTTTAATGAAATTGAAACGATTTGTGATGTAGGGGCAGGCGCTGGATTTCCGAGTATCCCTTTAAAAATCGTATATCCACACTTGCAAATTACGATAGTAGATTCATTAAATAAAAGAATTAAATTTTTAAATGAATTAGCTGCATCATTAGACTTAGATAAAGTAAACTTTGTACATGATAGAGCAGAAACATTCGGTAAATCACAACAGTACCGAGAAAGCTTTGATCTTGTAACTGCAAGAGCAGTAGCACGATTATCTGTATTAAGTGAATTATGTCTACCTTTAGTGAAAAAGGGCGGTCAATTTGTAGCATTAAAAGGCTCACAAGGTAATGAAGAGTTAGAAGATGCACAATTTGCAATTTCTGTCTTAGGTGGAGAAGTAAAAACAGTAAATGAATTTACGCTACCTCTTGAAGAAAGTATGAGACAGATCATTACGATAGATAAATTAAGACAAACACCTAAGAAGTATCCAAGAAAGCCAGGAACACCAAACAAAGAACCTTTAACAAAATAATTCCTGGGAAATATGTATGAACGAAAGTAGGTATATTGAGATGAAAAAGCCTTTTTCTAAATTATTTGGACTTAAAGACAAAGAATTAGAACACATAGAAGAAGCACGAGCTGAAGGTAATGTGGCAGTCATATCAACAGAAAGAATAGTGCCAAACCGTTATCAACCGAGAAAAGTATTCGATGAATCTAAAATTAAAGAACTCGCACAATCTATAAAAGAACATGGATTATTACAACCTATTGTTGTTCGTCCAATTGAAGAAGGTATGTATGAAATCATAGCAGGTGAGCGAAGATTTCGTGCAATGAAATATAACGATTTACCAGAAACTGAAGTTATTATTAAACCATTAAATGACAAAGAAACAGCAGCCGTTGCACTAATTGAAAATATACAAAGAGAAAATTTATCAGCTATAGAAGAAGCGGAAGCCTATAAGAAATTGCTGGATTTAGAAGATATTACACAACATGATTTAGCAGTTAGTATGGGTAAGAGCCAGTCATTTATAGCCAATAAATTAAGACTGCTCAAATTATCAGAACCTATTATTATTTCATTACAAAAAGGTGAAATAACAGAAAGACATGCAAGAGCATTGTTAGGTTTAGATGATGAAGGGCAGCAAGAAGTCTTAACATCCATACAATCTCAGAACTTAAACGTTAAACAAACAGAAGATCGCGTTAAGAAAATACGCGGCTCTGAAAAAGTAAAAGCAAAACAATTTCAATTCGAACAAGACATCACAGAAGCACTTGATTCACTCGAACAAAGCATTAAAAATGTTGAAAAAGAGGGTATTAAAATCAAGCGAATTGATGAAGAACATAAAGACTTCTATGAAATTACGATTAAAGTTTATAAGAAGAAATAATATATAAAGTTTGGGACATTATAAAATATCCCAAACTCTTTTTTATGTTTACATATAGAATTTCTGTAAATTTCCGATATATTATTGTTATTTGTAAAAAAGTCATTTATACTTTTCTGTAAACGTTTTCATTTAAAAGGGGGATTTTAATGATTACATTTTTAGTTTCTATCGTTTTATTAGTTATAGGTTATTTTACATATGGCAAGTATATTGAAAAAATGTTTGGTGTTAAGGATGAACGTCCGACGCCTGCTCATGATCAAAGGGATAATATTGATTTTGTTCCGATGTCGACAAATAAGAACTCATTGATTCAATTGTTAAATATTGCAGGGGTTGGACCGATATTTGGACCGATTATGGGTGCTTTATATGGACCAGTTGCTTTTATTTGGATTGTATTAGGGTCTATATTTGCTGGTGCTGTTCATGATTATTTAACAGGTATGATTTCTATCCGTAATAAGGGGGCTCATTTACCTGAATTAGCTGGTAAGTTCTTAGGTAATGTGATGAGACATCTCGTAAACGTCTTTACACTATTACTATTGTTATTAACAGGTACGGTATTTGTTACGAGTCCGGCATTACTATTACATTCTTTAATGGATGGTAGAGTGGCTTTAGGTATTATTATTTTTGTTATTTTCTTATATTATTTCTTATCAACAGTGCTACCTATCGACAAAATTATTGGTAAAGTTTATCCGATATTTGGTTTCATCTTGATGATTTCTGCAGTAGGAATCTTTGTACGATTAATTATGACTGGTGCAGAAATTCCGGAACTAACTTTGAAAAATATGCATCCTGATTCGGCACCAATTTTTCCTTTATTATTCTTTACGATTACTTGTGGTGCTTTATCTGGTTTCCATGCGACACAATCACCGATTATTTCTAGAACGACGAATAATGAGAAAAATGGTCGTAAAATATTCTACGGTATGATGATTGCTGAAGGTATTATTGCGATGATTTGGGCTGCGGCTGCTATGAGTTTATTTGGTGGCTATGGTGGTCTACAAGAAGTGTTAGCGAAAGGTGAAGCGGCGCTTGTAGTGAGTGAGGCTTCTACTATGTTATTAGGTTCTGTATTTGGAACATTAGCGATTCTAGGTGTTATTGTATTACCAATAACAAGTGGTGATACTTCGTTTAGAAGTGCGAGAATGATTTTAGCTGATTATTTTAATTTCGGTCAGAAAAAAGTAATGAATCGCTTCGCAATTGCGATACCTATGTTTGTTATTAGTTTTATTTTAACGAGAGTAGACTTCACAATACTTTGGAGATACTTCTCTTGGGCAAACCAAACAACAGCTGTTATCGCTCTATGGATAGGCGCTATGTATTTATTACTATCTAAAAAGAATTTCTATGTCGCTTTAATACCTGCTTTATTTATGACATGGAATATATTCACGTATATATTAAGCCAACCAATTGGATTTGGGATGGATTTATCACTTAGTTATTGGTTGTCAGCTGGTTTGACGATTTTATGGTCTATGTATTTCTATTATTTATATCGTAAAAATAGTGAAAATGCGATAGAAATAGATTATCAAATCGGTGGATCACCCGTATCTAAATATTAAACAGTAAAAGCACCTTTCGATCTCCATCGAAAGGTGCTTTTTATATATTTAATATAGGGAAGGTAGTCTGCCATACGATACTCGCTCAAAAATATCATATGGCAGTGCTATTATTTAGGGGTAATAGCAAATGCGCGGACAGGGAATCCGGGTGCATTTTTAGGTTTAGGGCTAATGGCTAATATAATTGAACCACGAGTTGGTAGTTCGTCTAATCCGGTTAACAGTTCTATTTGAAAAGTATCTAAACCAAGTACGTATCGTTCACCGACAATGTCATTATTTTTACGGATGTCTACTGAAGCATCAGTATCAAATGTTTCATGTCCGATTGACTTGATCTTTCTCTCTTCAAACAAGTATTTAAGTGCGTCTAATGACCATCCTGGGAGATGTTCATGACCACCATTGTCTTTGTTCTCAAATTGCTCTTTATCTGGCCATTTCTTTGACCAGTCACTTCTAAATGCGACAAACGTTCCACTTTCAATTGGTCCATTTTCAGATTCCCATTGAAGAATGTGTTCTTTAGTTAGTCTGAAATCTGAATCTTGGGCTACTTCTTTTGAGAAATCTAACACGATTAAAGGTAAGACTGTTTCTTGTAAACCGAGTTCATGTAAATATCGTTTATGTTCTACAAAATGTATAGGTGCATCTATATGCGTGCCATATTGTGTAGGAAATTGCCATGATTGGGCAAAGAAACCGTCATCTTTAACTTTATATAATGTTTTTGTTTCTGCATTTTCAAAAGCTGAAAAATGTGGAGATTCTGAATCAAATGTATGCGTTAAATCTACCCATTTATATTCTTTCAGTTGATTTAGCGAGTTCCATAATGGATATGACATAACATCACCTCATTTATTAGTTAGGTTGTTTAACTGTATTGTCTTGACGTAATTTTTCTACTGAATTTACTAATACAGTTAAAGCTTGTTTTACTTCTTCTTCTTGTCTTGTCTTCAATCCGCAATCAGGGTTTACCCAGAATAGAGAACGGTCAATTTCTTGAAGTGCTCTATCGATTGCAACTGTAATTTCTTCTTCTGTAGGTATACGAGGGCTATGAATATCATATACACCTAAACCGATACCTAAGTCATATGTGATATCTTCAAAATCTTTGATTAAGTCACCATGACTTCTTGAAGTTTCGATTGAGATAACATCAGCATCTAATGATTTGATCGCATGGATGATTTGACCAAATTGTGAGTAGCACATATGTGTATGAATTTGTGTTGAATCTTGTACTGAAGAAGTTGATAATTTGAATGAATGTACAGCTTTATTTAAATAATCTTCATGGTATTCAGAACGTAAAGGTAAGCCTTCGCGCAATGCAGGTTCGTCTACTTGGATGACTTTAATACCCGCTTCTTCAAGTGCTAGAACTTCTTCATTAATGGCTAATGCGATTTGATCTTGAACTTCGCTACGTGGGATATCCACACGTTCGAATGACCAGTTTAAGATTGTAACTGGACCTGTAAGCATACCTTTAACAGGTTTGTCAGTTAAACTTTGAGCATATAATGTCTCTTTAACTGTTAATGGTGCTGTCCATTTAACATCTCCGTAAATGATTGGTGGCTTAACGGCACGAGAACCATATGATTGAACCCAACCAAACTTAGTTACTAAGAATCCGTTTAGCTTTTCACCGAAGAATTCAACCATGTCATTACGTTCAAATTCACCGTGTACTAATACGTCTAATCCAATTTCTTCTTGAATTTCAATCCAACGTTTAATTTCATTTTGTACGAATTCTTCGTATTTTTCATCTGAAATACGATTGTTTTTCCAATCAGCACGGTATTTACGTACTTCTCTTGATTGAGGGAATGAACCAATCGTTGTTGTTGGTAAGTCTGGTAAATTTAATACTTGATCTTGTAAGACTTTTCTTTCTTTAAATGGTGTTGTACGTTCTGATTTAACTGAATCATAGTCATATTCTAGTTGTTTGAATGATTGACTTTCAAAGCGTTCATATTGCGCTTTTAATTCGTTATATAAAGTGTCATCATTTTCGTTAAATAATTGTTTTAAAGCATATAGTTCGTCTAATTTTTCAGTCGCAAAGCTTAAACCTTCACGAACTGAGTCGTCTAATGTTTCTTCTTCTAAAGTAACTGGTACATGTAATAATGAAGAAGATGGTTGAATAACTAATTCATCTGTATAAGATTGTAATGTTTCGATTAAAGCTTTCTTCTCTTCAATATTAGTTGACCAAACATTTCTACCATCAACGATACCAGCGAATAAAGCTTTTTCTTTAGGGAATAAGCCATCTTTGATTTGTTGTAAGTTAAAGCCATTGTCATGTACAAAATCTAAACCGAAACCATAGACTGGTAGTTGACCAACAAAGTTTAAATCTACGCGTTCGAAATATGTTTGTAAGACAAGTTTCGCAGCAGGTGCCGCTTCGTTAAAGAATTCATATGCTTCTTTCGTAATATCTTGAAGATCAGCTGCACCGTCTGTTACTAGAATTGGCTCATCTACTTGGATGTATTCAGCGCCAGCATTAGTTAATTGCTTGAATACTTCTTTATATAACGGTAAAAGTGTTCTTACTTTTTCGTCGAAACTTTGGTCGCCACCTTTAGATAATGCTACGTATGTAACAGGTCCAAGAATAACTGGATGAGATGTTACACCAACTTCTTTAGAAAAGTTGAATTTCTCAAGTAACACATTTTTATTTAATTGAGGTGACACGTTGTCCCATTCAGGTACGATGTAGTGGTAGTTTGTGTTGAACCATTTGATTAACGCACTTGCAACATGATCTTTGTTACCACGTGCAATATCGAATAATAAATCGTCATCTACAGGACGTCCTTGGAAACGTTCTGGAATAATGTTAAATAGTAATGATGTATCTAACACGTGGTCATATAGTGAGAAATCACCAGTAGGGATATGATCAACATGATGTTCTTTCTGAATTGTTAAAATTTCTTTGTGTAAATCCTGCAACGTTTGATCTAATTCGGCTTTATCTATTTTTTTAGCCCAGTAACTTTCGATGGCTTTTTTCCATTCTCTTTTCTTACCTAGTCTTGGGAATCCTAAATTTGATGTTTTAATTGTCATAATATTGCCTCCTTGGTTTGTGTTCCAGTTTTTAGTTGTGAATAATTTGCTAATTCAACTGTTAAATCATATTTTAAAAATGGTGTAACTAAGTACAAGCCATTAAAATATTGGTGTACTGCATCAATCAATTGTTTACTCAAATTAATACTGAGCTCTCTTGTTGCATCTCTGTCATCTTTGACTTTTTCAAAGGCGTTTAGCACCGTATCTGATAGTTTAATACCAGGTACTTCGTTGTGTAAGAAGAGTGCGTTATTGTAATTCGTAATTGGCATAATACCAATGAAAATCGGCGCTTCTATATGTTTAGTTGCTTCATATATTTCTTTAACTCTTTCAGGTTCATAAATCGGTTGTGTAATAAAGTATTCCATTCCAGATTCAATCTTTTTTTCTAATCTTTTGACTGCTGGCTCTAGTCGTCTTACATTTGGATTGAATGCACCTGCAACAGAGAAGTTCGTATTGCTTCTCAATGTGTCTCCATCGGCGTTTATACCTTGATTAAACTGAGTAATAATTTCAGCTAATCCGCTAGAATTAACGTCGAATACACTTGTTGCGCCAGGGAAGTTACCCACTTTAGAAGGGTCGCCCGTAATCGTTAAGATGTCATTAATACCAAGTAATGAAAGGCCCATTAGGTGAGATTGCAAGCCGATTAAGTTTCTATCACGGCAAGCTAAGTGTACGAGTGGTCTAATTTTATATTTTTGTTTAATGACACTTGCTGCGGCAATGTTAGAAATTCTTACACTCGCTAATGAATTATCAGCAAGCGTGACCGCATCTACACCTGTATCTTCAAGGGCTTGTATCCCATCGAAAAATTTATTCGTATCTAAATGTTTAGGTGTGTCTAATTCAACAATAACGGTTGGTCTTTGTTGAACAAGCTCTTTAATACTAGGTTCTTCTTTATTTTGCTTTTTGTACTGTTTTGTTTCGATTGGTATAACATTTTTATGCTTGATAGGCTTTAAATCTTTGACGACATTCTTTATTTTTTTAATATGTTCCGGTGTAGTACCACAACATCCACCTATTAATCTGACGCCTTGGTTAACGAGCTCTTTAGCTGCATCTGAAAAGTAATCTGAGTTGTTATTGTATTTCAAGTCGTTGTCTTCTAAATCCAGTAAACTTGCATTTGGATAACATGAAAGGTAAGCATGATCAGGTAAGTCAATATGTTTAAATGTCTTAATCATATGGTATGGACCGTGATGACAATTTAAACCAACGACATCTGCACCGGCGTTTACTAATGTTTTTAATGCATCTGGTATAGGTGTGCCATTTCTCAAATAATTTGTATTACTAGCTGTTAGTTGAGCAATAATCGGAATGTCGTATCTTGCTTTTGTATCTTTTAAGACAGCAAGTAATTCTTCTAAATCGTAGTATGTTTCAAATAAAATACCATCTACACCTTCATTAACAAGTGTTTCAATTTGAATCTCTGTGTGATATTGAATAGCTTCAATTGATAAGTTACTCTTTTTGATATTACGAAAACCGCCTACCGTACCTAGAATAAACGTATGGTCGTTGCTCGCTCTTTTAGCGATTTGAACAGCTTCTCGATGAATTTCTTTTACGCGATGTTCTAAATTAAAATCTTGAAGCTTCTCAAAATTTGCACCGTACGTGTTTGTTTGAATAATATCTGCACCAGCTTCAATATATGAACGGTGAATTTGTTCTATCTTGTTAGGATGTGTCAAATTATAACTTTCTGGGCAAGTATCCAATCCTTCAGAGTAGAGGATGGTTCCAATTGCTCCGTCAGCTAATAAAATTTGGCTCTTTAACGCTTCTTTTAGAATCATATGTAGCCTCCTTTAATGCCCAATCGATATCTGTAATCAATTCTTTGACATCTTCTAAGCCGACTGACAATCTAAATAATCCGTTAGTGATACCACGTTTAGCTCTCACTTCTTCAGGGATGGCTGCGTGACTCATTGTAGCTGGGTGAGAAAGAATCGTTTCTACACCACCTAAGCTTACAGATACAAGTGGGATATTAAGATGGTCAACAAATGCTTGTGCTTTTGATTCATCTTTAAGTCTGAATCCGAGCACGGCACCGCCATTTTTAGCTTGTCTTAAATGTGTGTCATTTGTGATTGGATAATAGACTGTTTCAATTGCTTCATTATCGATTAAATATCTATAAATTTGTTCTGTGTTATAAACAGATTGTTTAAATCTAATTGGTAATGTCTTTAAATGCTTAGCAAGTGTCCAAGAATCATAAACACTTAATCCTGAACCTGTACCATTTTGAATAAGGTAAATTTCATTTTTAAGTTCTGGGTCATTCACGACTACTGCTCCAGCTATGAGGTCACTGTGACCACCTAAGAATTTTGTAGCTGAATGAACGACGATGTCAGCACCTAGTTTCAATGGTGATTGTCCTAAGGGTGTCATAAATGTATTATCGACAGCTAATAGTGCGTCGTGTTTACGTGCAATTTGGCTAACTCCATCAATATCTGTCACTTTAAAGAGTGGGTTAGAAGGTGTTTCAACATAGATCAATTTCGTATTATCTTGAACAGCTTCTTTGATATTTTGTAAGTCTGTTTGATCGACAGTTGTAAATTCTATTTCAAATTTCTTAAGAATTTGTTCAGTTAGTCTGAACGTTCCGCCGTAAACATCATCTGGAAGAATCACGTGGTCTCCTGGTTTCAATGTTAAGAAGACAGCTGTTATTGCAGCAATTCCTGAACTAAATGCAAATCCGTAATTACCGCCTTCTAAATCTGCTAACTTTTCTTCAAGTAACTTTCTATTAGGGTTACCACTGCGTGCATAGTCAAATTCTTGATTGCCCCCTAAAGTTTCTTGATGGTAAGTCGATGAATAGTATAATGGTTGATTGCTTGATAAGTGCTCATTACCTCTAGTGGAATCCAATATTAAAGACGTTTCTTTTGAATAGCTCATATTGACACTCCTTCTTTTCTTGAATTTTTTAAGGCTTGTAGTATGTCTTCGTAAATATCTTCGTAATCTTCTATTCCAATAGATAAACGGAGTAAATATTCATCAATACCGCGTTTATCTTTTTCTTCATCTGCCATATCTACATGTGTTTGTGTATATGGGAAAGTGATAAATGTTTCAGTACCGCCAAGACTTTCAGCAAATATACATAATTTAATATTTTGTAAGAAGCTATCAACGCTATATGCATTGTTTAAACGGATACTTAACATTCCGGTTTGACCTGAGTAAAGGACTTCATCAATGCTTTCAACAGATTGTAGTGAATGTGCTAACTTTTGAGCATTTTCAGTAGAACGGTCAAGTCGTAAATGTAATGTCTTTAAGCCTCTCAGTAATAAATAACTATCGAATGGTGAAAGTGTTGCACCGATCATATTATGAAATTGGCCAAGCACTTCACCTAAGTAGTCATCTGCTACAGTGACAATGCCAGCTAACACATCATTATGACCACTTATGTACTTTGTAGCAGAATGTAAGACGATGTCAGCACCGTCTTTTAAAGGTGTTGATAAGTATGGTGTTAAGAACGTGTTATCTATAATCGTTAATATATTTCTTGCTTGTGCAATTTCATATAAAGGATTTAAATCTACTGAGAACATTAACGGATTTGAAATGGGTTCAATAAAGAATGCACGTGTATGTTCATTAATAGATGCGTTTACTTCATCAATATTTGAAAAGTCTATGTACTTAAATTTGATGTTGTATTGTTTTTCATAAAATTCAAATAATCTAAATGTGCCACCATATAAGTCGAATGACACTAAGATTTCATCATTTGGTTTAAATAAGTTACAAACTAATTGGATACTAGCCATACCACTTGATGTTGCAAATGAGTATTTACCACCTTCAAGTTTGGCAAATGCATCTTCAAAGTTTGAGCGAGTTGGATTTTTTGTTCTTGTATAATCAAAACCAGTCGAACAACCTAATTTTTCATGTTGATAGGCTGTAGAAAGATAAATTGGGTTTGTAGTAGCCCCAGTATGGTCTTTAGTTAATGAAATTTGAGCGAGTTGAGTAGATTTCATAATAGCCTTCCTCCCTAATGAATTTAAAAATAAAAAAAGCTTCCGTCCTTTAAACCCGAAATAAATCGGATGTAAAGGACGAAAGCTTAGCTCGCGGTACCACCTTTGTTCGCAATGACATTACTGACATTACCTCTATAAGTACGAGTCTCTTACAAGAAGATATAATGGCAGTAAAATTGGTGAACAAATTCCAGTACGCCATCATCGCTAAAGAGACTTTAATACTGTATCGCTATAACGGGCGATCCCGTTGACACCTCAATATCGATGCCACCACTCCAAGGCCATTTTCAATCTTTCTTTCAATGTCCCCTTTCAGCAAATGGGAACTCTCTGATGATTGCAGTGTAAGATTTACTTTCCTTTTTATCGTGATTTTATTTGTTTTCGTTGTTGATATATTACACAATACTATGCGTATATTTTTTTGTCAACAACTTTTCTGAATATTTTAATTTATCGCTCAACTTTTCTTTTGTGCATATCCCTTTCAAAATTGTTATAATCTAATTTGGATGTTTTACGTGAAACATACGAGAATAAATAACGTGGTGATGAAATGAAAGAAAGAAATCAAGCATTAACAGATAAGATTTCTTATAACCATAGTCATGATAAAATTGTTGAACTTCCTTTAGAAAAATTAAGAAGGAATCCGTATCAACCGAGAGATTATTTTGATGAAGAAGCTTTGAGAGATTTAACTCAGTCTATTTCACAGCATGGTGTGTTGCAACCTATCGTCGTAAGAGAAACGATAAAAGGTTACGACATCGTAGTAGGTGAAAGAAGATTTAGAGCAAGTCAATTAGCTAACAAAGATTCAGTACCGGCAATCATTAAAAATTTAACCGATGAAGAAATGTTAGAACTTGCTATTATAGAGAATCTTCAACGTGAAAATTTAAAACCTCTAGAAGAAGCAAAAAGTTATGCGACGATGATGGAAGAACTGAACTTAAAACAACAAGACGTAGCAGATAGATTAGGGAAATCAAGATCATACATTGCAAATGTCTTAAGGTTGCTCAACTTACCACCAAGTGTAAAAAAATTAATCAACGAAGAAAAAATATCAAGTGCACATGGTAGAACATTACTTGGTTTAGATAAGAAACATCAATTAGATCAAGTGGCTAAAAAAGTTGTAAAAGAACATATGAGTGTTAGAGCATTAGAAGAATATATTAAACAGTTAAATGCTCATGGCCAAGACAAGAAAAAGAAATCCAAACAACCGAAACCTAATTTCTTAGTTAAACATGAATATCAATTAAAAGAAAAGTTTGGAACGAATATTGATATTTCTAAGACTAAAAAAGTAGGTAAAATTTCTCTTGAATTTAATTCTGAAGATGAATATAAGAGAATATTAGAATTATTGTTAGAAGAATAAGAGGTGTAAAAGTGAATAAGATTATGAACATCATCCATAAATTGATAGACCCATTTATGGATCCAGAAAATTGGCAGAAGTGGATAGAACAAATATTAATCGGCATATTCTACATTGTATTAGCTTACGTCATTATTAAAGTGCTTCATAAAGTCGTAGAGAAATTCTTTACAACGAAATACGGAACTAAGAGGGTAGGGAAGTCTAACAAGCGTGCTAAAACAATGGTTAACTTACTACAAAATGTTATTTCTTATGTCGTATGGTTTATAGTTGCGACAACGATTTTAAGCAATTTAGGCATAAGAGTTGAAAGTATTATTGCTGGTGCCGGTGTTGTAGGGTTAGCAATTGGTTTCGGCGCACAAACTTTAGTGAAAGATGTCATTACGGGCTTTTTTATTATTTTCGAAAATCAATTTGATGTTGGCGATTATGTAAAAATTAATACAACAGGTACCACTGTTGCGGAAGGTACTGTACAATCAATAGGAATGAGATCTACAAGAATATTATCATTTGCTGGTGATTTAACAATACTTCCTAATGGTACAATGAATGAGATTGTAAACTTCTCAATTCATAACGGTATGGCTATCGTAGAAATCCCTGTATCTATTAAAGAAGATTTAGATGAAGTTGAAAGTAAGTTAAATGAATTTTTACCAACAGTTAAAGAAAGATATGAAATATTCATTAAAGATCCTGAAATTTTAGGTGTAGAAACTGTGACGGCAGGGGAAGCAACGATTAAAATAGCAGGTGAAACAGAACCAAATGAACATGCATCAGGTGCAAGAATCTTAAGAAGAGAAGTGAAATCTTTCTTCGATAAAGAAGGTATTCAAGCGCCAATTCCAACAATGGTTTCTTATAATCCAAATAACATTCAATAATCATCTAATCGGGAGGCAAAAATATGATCAAATCATATGAGTTAAATGATATCGTTGAAATGAAAAAACAACACGCATGTGGGTATAATAGATTTAAAATTATAAGGCTCGGTGCAGATGTTAGAATAAAATGTGAAGAATGTTCTCGTAGTATTATGCTACCAAGACAAGAGTTTAATAAAAAAATTAAAAAAATATTAGTAAAAGGACAAGGTGAATAAAATATGGCATTAACAGCTGGCATAGTAGGATTACCAAACGTAGGTAAATCAACATTATTTAACGCAATTACGAAAGCAGGAGCACTTGCAGCGAACTATCCTTTCGCAACAATCGACCCTAACGTAGGGATTGTAGAAGTACCAGACCACCGTTTACAAGAATTAACGAAATTAGTAAAACCTAAGAAAACTGTACCAACAGCATTCGAATTTACAGATATTGCAGGTATCGTTAAAGGTGCATCTAAAGGTGAAGGATTAGGAAATAAATTCTTATCACATATCCGTGAAGTAGATGCGATTTGCCAAGTCGTACGTGCATTTGTTGATGAAAATGTAACGCACGTATCAGGAAAAGTAGATCCAATCGATGATATTGAAGTTATTAATATGGAATTAGTATTAGCTGACTTAGAATCAGTAGAAAAACGCTATGAAAGAGTAGCAAAAATGGCAAAACAAAAAGATAAAGATGCCGTGGTTGAAGAAAAAGTATTAGCAAAAATTAAAGAAACATTAGAAAACAATAACCCAGTAAGAAGTTTAGAATTCACACCAGAAGAAAAAGCAATCGTGAAACATTTAAGCTTACTTACTTCTAAACCAATGTTATATGTAGCAAACGTAGCAGAAGATGAAGTAGCAAGTCCAGAAGATAACGAATACGTACAAAAAATCGAAGAATACGCAAGTAACGAAGGTTCACAAGTTATCGTTATTTCAGCAAAAATCGAAGAAGAATTAGCAACATTAGATGACGAAGACCGCGAAATGTTCTTAGAAGATTTAGGCGTAGAAGAAGCAGGATTAGACAAATTAATCCGCGCATCATATAACTTATTAGGATTAGCAACATACTTTACAGCAGGTGAACAAGAAGTAAGAGCATGGACATTTAAAGAAGGCATGACAGCACCACAATGTGCAGGAATCATCCATACAGACTTCGAAAGAGGCTTCATAAGAGCAGAAACCGTAAGTTATGACGATTTATTAGCAAATAACGGTATGAACGGTGCTAAAGAAGCGGGTAAAGTAAGATTAGAAGGTAAAGAATACCTAATGAAAGACGGAGACGTTGTACACTTTAGATTTAATGTGTAAGATAAAGGCCAGTAGTGTTTATGCACTATTGGCTTTTTCTGTGATATCATTGAGAAAAAGATTGTAAAAAGTAATACTCTATGCTATAATTCTTGATTGTGAGTAATGAAAATTATTCCTTGCTTAATACTGAGTTATTAGGCCGCATAGACCACAAGGAGGTGTAAATTGATGAGAACATATGAAGTAATGTACGTAGTACGTCCAAATATCGAAGACGAAGCTAGAAAAGCTGTCGTTGAGCGTTTTAAAGGAATCTTATCTTCAAACGGTTCAGAAATCATCGAAGAAAAGGATTGGGGTAAACGTCGTTTAGCTTATGAAATCCAAGACTTCACAGAAGGTTTCTACAACATCGTTAGAGTTAAGTCTGAAAATGACGAAGCTATCAGTGAATTTGATCGTTTAGCAAAAATCTCTGATGATATCATTCGTCACATCGTAGTACGCGAAGAAGAAAAATAATTTAACTTATAAAATGGGGGAGATTAAATGATTAATCGTGTTGTATTAGTCGGTCGATTAACTAAAGATCCGGAATACAGAGTAACACCCTCAGGCGTTCAAGTTGCTACTTTTACTTTAGCTATTAATCGTACTTATACGAATCAGCAAGGTGAAAGAGAAGCTGACTTTATCAACTGTGTTGTATTTAGACGTCCCGCAGAGAATGTAAACAATTACTTATCTAAAGGTAGTCTGGCAGGAGTTGAAGGTCGTCTACAATCTCGTAGCTACGAGAACCAAGAAGGTCGTCGTGTTTATGTAACTGAAGTTGTTTGTGACAGTGTTCAATTCCTTGAACCAAAAGGCGCAAACCAACGTCAATCTGGTAATGATAATCAATCATATAACCAAAATAATAACGAATTCCAAAATTATGGACAAGACTTTGGTGGTAACCAACAACAAGGACAAAAAGCACCTTCAAATCAACAGTCAAATAATCAACAATCAAGTAATCCATTTGCAAACGCTAATGGCCCAATTGATATCAGTGATGATGATTTGCCGTTCTAATAGTTGATTGAAACGAATATAAATTGATAAACATTTAACGAGAAGGGAGGAACACAATCATGGCAGGTGGACCAAGAAGAGGTGGTCGTCGTCGTAAAAAAGTTTGTTACTTCACAGCAAACGGTATTACACATATCGACTACAAAGATACAGATTTACTTAAAAAGTTTATCTCAGAAAGAGGTAAAATCTTACCACGTCGTGTAACAGGTACTTCAGCAAAATACCAACGTATGCTTACTGTAGCTATCAAACGTTCACGTCACATGGCTTTATTACCATACGTTAAAGAGGAACAATAATATATAACGTATAGCAAAACCCTTTAGCAATCAGGCTAGAGGGTTTTTTTGTGTTTGGATTTATAGAAAAGTTGTTATTTATAATGACAACGATATTATTGTAAATAATTTGGAATTATTAAAAGTATAAATAGTATAAACATTACTAGTGCGCTGAAGTAAATAGACTTGTTATTTCTTATATATACTTTAGATATTGTTTCACAAATTAATAATTGAGTTAAAAAACTAAATACAAACAAGAATAATAAACTAAAGATTAGTCTTAATAAATTAATATTTGTAAAATTAAAAGAAATAAACATAAACATTGTCAGAAATAAAAAGGCTGTATAAATAAAGTACTGGAAAAGAATGTGTGTTCTATCTAATAATCTTCTAATAATTTCAAAGTCAAAGATATATTTTAGTAAAAATATGTTTACTGAAATAGAGAAAACAAACTGTATATATAGCAAAGCGGTTAAATTATTAAAAAAAGATGTCTTTTGATCCAAGAAAGTCGTTATTATAGATAATAATAAAATGAGAAATACGATGAATAAATTTATTTTTCTATACATTAAAAAGCTCCAATATATTAATTGATTTTTACTACGTTTTGAAAGCTATCAGGTGCATCTTTCTTATTGTTTATAATATCAATATAATCAAGTATAACATCTTCCCCTATACCTGTGGTGTATACTAAGTATGATTCATTATCATAAATTTTTCCTAGATGATTATTAATAAAATCTTGCATAATTTGGTATCCATCTTAAGTATCGTCATTAGTTATTTTTTTGAGAATGTCTGTTTTTAGTGAATGTTCTATATCTAAACACATAGGTAATAATATGTAACGTAATCTCATATCTAAAGTCGCAAGATCTGATAATGCAGAAAATTCGAAATTATAATTTCCACTATCATCTTTAGGTACATTTTTTCTGAATGAAGATAATTTAAATAAGTACGTATTATATTTCAATATTTCTTTAGCTTCATCCTCTTTTATTTCGTTAAATAAAATACCTAATGATTTTAATTTTTAATTTGCTCTTCAAAGCTCAATTTTGGTTTTCTTTTCATACATAACTACTTATCCTTTATATCTGGCCATCTTTTGATAGTTTATATTGATTAAATTATATAATAATAATCCAGCATTTCATATATCATGTTATGTTGGCTTTTTCTTTATTTCTGTAGTTGTTTTCAATGCATCTCATTTCATTCATTGTAAAAATACAATATAATAATGAGTAATAGAATTTATGGGATGTGTGTTTATGAAGGCTATTTATGACCTTATTAAAAGTGATGCGGATATGATTTATATTTTAGAAGTTGTAGAAAGCCTGAATTTAAATGATTCGTGGGTTAGCGCGGGATTTATAAGAAATAAAATTTGGGATATGATTCATGATTATACAGATAAGACACCATATAATGATGTTGATGTTATATTTTATGATGCTGACTGTCTAGATGAATCTATTGAGAAGCGATATGAACAGCAATTAAGAGATATTGATTCTAGCATACCTTGGTCAGTAAAAAATCAAGCGAGAATGCATTTGAAAAATGATTTTATTCAATATATTGATTCGAAGGATGCTGTGGATCATTATACAGAAGCGCCAACAGCTATTTGTGCTAGGATAAAAAATGGTGAGTTAGAAGTACATTATAACTACAGTGTTCAAGACTTGTTTAACGGTATTGTTTCACCAACTCAATATTTTAATCATGACTCTGGTAGATATGACGTTTATTTGGATAGAATTAATCGAAAACAATGGCATAAGCAATGGCCAAATTTAACATTTGATAATTAGAATTTAAGTAAAGATTTAATTCTTAAAGGATGTGTTCTTAATGACAATCGAAGGATTAATTGAAAGATATAAAAATACATTACCTGATGAACAAATAACTGAAGAAGATTTTAAATTAATGATGTCCAATATTGGAAATCTTAATGCCAATATTCGTGAAGATAATTTTGACTTAATTGCGCGTTTAATTATAAGTGGGAAATTGGAAGATTATCAAATGCTACAGTTACTTGAGCATTGTGAATTTGTTTTAAGAAGTGTTAACGAAAGTGATACTGAACATCTTGTGCTGGATAGAAGTTTCAGTGCACTTATTATCGGAATCATTGTTGAATATTTAGAAGAACATGAACAGTTACCTCAGGATATTTACGAGAAGATTATAAACATAGCGATTAAATACATGGATAAGGAATCTGATGTTAGAGGATATGTACAAGGGACAGGATGGATGCATAGTGTTACGCATGGATCAGATTTACTTGCAACATGTGTTAGATCTAAAAATTATTCAGGTGACTGTAATAAAGTGATCTTAAAGGTCATCGCTAAAAAACTTTATCAGTTAAATACTGATTTATCTTGCTATATAGATGATGAAGATGAGCGACAAGCATTTATCATTGAAGCATTACTTGAAAAAGGACTTGCAGATCAAGAATTAAGTAATTGGATAAGCGAGTTATTCGTGACAGTTAATCAAACAGATTTAAATCAATCTGAAGAAGTATATTTAAGTTATTTTAGAATAAGGAAAAATATAAAAGATTTCTTGAAGACATTGTATTTTAGACTAAAATTTAATCAAAAATGTCAGGTAACTCAAGATAAAATAGAAGAAATCCTTAATAAGTTATACTTAGAATTAACACAACAAGGAGAATAAAAATGGGGATAAAATTTTATGTAGCAGGTAGTTTTGGAAATAAGAATGTTGTAAATAAACTTATAAAGAGCTTAGAACAACACGGCTTACAAAATACTTATAATTGGACGCTGAATGATAAAGCAATTAATAAAGAGGACTTAAGAAAAATTGGTCAATCAGAAGCGGATGCAGTGAAAAATTCAGATATACTGTTAGCTATATTGCCCGGAGGTAAAGGGACATATACAGAAATAGGTATTGCGATAGGACATAATAAACCTATTCTATTATTAGCACAAAATGAAAACATATTTGAAGCTGATAATGCAGCTACATTTTATTTCCTGGAAAATGTTTATCGAAAGCAGCTTGATAGGGTTAATGTATATGAAGAAGTTGTAGGTATTATTGAATCTGTGAAATAATATGGTCATGATTTAAATATAAATAAAGGATGATGTTTCATGAAGTCGGTTAGTGTATATCATTATGATGCATTTAGTTTAGAAGTGAATAAAGGAAATCCTGCTGGTGTGGTATTAGATAGTGAAGGATTAACAGATGAAGATATGCAAGAAGTTGCGAAACAAATTGGATTTAATGAAACAGCATTCCCTTTAAAATCAAGCCGTGCTGATTTTAGGATACGATATTTTACGCCAGGTCACGAAATGGATTTGTGTGGACATGCTACTATTGGAACAATCGCGGCAATGAAACAACATGGATTATTAGAAGATAATAATGAATTTATAATAGAGACGAATGCAGGTATCTTACCAATTACTTTAAATGTTGAAAATGATAATATTTATATAACGATGCAACAAGCTAGCCCTCAATTTGATGCGTTCAATGGATCGAAAGTAGATTTGGCTCATGCTATCGGAATTGATGAGAAAGATATAGTAACAGATTATCCGATTGTTTATGGGAGTACAGGAGCATGGACATTATTAGTACCTATTAGGAATCTAGAAGTATGTAAAAGAATGATTCCTCAAAATAAATTATTTCCAGAAATATTAAAAGAAAGACCCAAAACTTCAATTCATCCTTTCTGTATGGAAACATATAAAGAAGGCTTGAATATGCATGCAAGACATTTTTCTTCACCATTTTCAGGAACGACTGAAGACCCCGTTACAGGAACTGCTTCTGGTGTAATGGGCGCATACTATGCTCAATATATAAATACATCGACTAAATATCCGCTTGAACTAATCGTTGAACAAGGACAAGAAATAGGAAAAGATGGACAAGTGTATGTGCATGTGAATAATATAAACAATCAGCTTAATATTGAGATTACAGGTAGTGCAATATATGTTAAAGAATTAAAAATAGAATTATAATCATTTAGACTACCGGAACACTAAAAACCCTCTCTAGACAAGGACTAGAGAGGGTTTTGATTTTTTCTATAGTAGTGTTCTTGATAATTCCCCCATTCATTATCAAGCTCTGATTTAGTTACAATTTTATATGGATTAAAAATGGTTTGTCCATTTTTATTTATGAATAAACCATCATCAATTTGATATGCGGCATGTACTACGGCGTTATTCTTTAAATAAACAATTACATCACCGTTTTGACTTCCTTCTGAAACTAATTCGTAGTTTAAAGATTTAAGGCTTGTTAGAAAAGCATCTGCTTTTATCCACTGTTGTAATATATTTTTATCACTAGTAATAGCATAAAGGACTGTTGAAAGACAGTTTGATCCTTGATGTTTTGGAAAAGTAGAAACAATTGAACTTAAATGATTGGGTAATTGCAATGTTGAATGTTGTGTTACGTGATTATCACAATATCTATCTACTCTATTTTGGAAAAACTGTCTTTGTTTATTTGTTGTTAATTGACTCCACTTTTGTGAAGTAATGAGGTTACCTTCTAAGAATAGTGGATTGTTAACTCTTTCTTGTTCCTGAAGTATATATGTTTTTGAATCTCTGTTAAGATTTTCAAACCATCCTTTAGAAGCTTGGATTACATAATTGTAATCACTTAAATTCCAAAACTCATATAAGTTATTTGTATCAATATTAAATGAACTTGTTGTCTTAAATGCATCTTTAAGAGTGATAACTACATCTTCATTTTCAAAAGGGATATCTTTAACAAAAAATAAATCAAAATTATTATAGTAATTTTCAGACCAATATTTAAGTATTTGTTCAGTAGGATATATTTTCATAACTATACCTCAATTCTAATAACTTAAAATTTATTAAATTTCAGTTTTTCTATAACATGGTCGTGATTTTTATATAGTACGAGATCTGCTCTGTTTTTAGTTGGCAAGATATTTTTGATTAAATTGACTTCGTTAATATTGTCCCATAGATCTGTTGCTATTTTTAAGGCTTCTTCTTTTGGGATGTCTCGATATTTATAGAAATGTGAGTCTGGCTTCTGGAAAGCTTCTTCTTGAAGTAGTAAGAAGCGATTGAGATACCATTTCTTCATATTTTCTATTGTTGTGTGTAAATATATTTTGTAATCAATATAATCACTTACGAGTTCTTCTTCATGTGGACTTACTTGGAAGATATTCACGCCTTCTATAATAAGAATGTCCGGACAGTCTATGTTGTGATACTGGTCCTTAAGACGGTCGTATGTGATATGTGAATACGTGTATGTTGGAATGTTAGGCTCGTTGTTCTTAATTTGTTTTAAGTGACTGATTAATGTTTTTGTATCATAACTTTCAGGAAATCCTTTTTTAGAAAGTAAGTCTTTATCGATGAGTTCTTGTTTAGGCATGATATAACCATCAGTCGTAATCAGATCAACTTTCCAGTCCGCGTTATATTCTTGTAGTAAGTTTAAAAGCAGTCTTGAGACAGTGCTTTTCCCTACAGAAACCCCTCCTGATATTCCAATAATAAAAGGTGGTGTATTATTTTTGTTATGTAATTTGTTGTTAATGTTAGATGAATAATCTTTATGGAATTTAACTTTGTTTGTCAAAAAATTAATGAGTGGCAAATAGAGTTCATTAATTTCTGAATTTGTTAAGTTATCATTTAAACTGATAATTTCTTCTAAGTTTAAATGACTTGTATCCATATCTAATTTAAAATTTGTGTTTTGCCATTCTTCTTTTGTGAATTTCATAATGAGTTCCTTTACTTAAGAATTTTTCACTTTTTACAGTACTCGTATAGGGTAACATAAATAGTCATGAAAGTGCTTTATTAATTTTGAAAAATTCTTATATACTATTTTATTCATGTACATCATGATTTTCTTTATAGTGTTAAAATGTATAGAAGATATGGGAATTATTAAAAATTGTCTTAATATAATTTTGAATTTGAGGTGACTGGAAGATGAATGGTTCTATACATCATTTAGAGATCTATGTTAGTGATATAAATAAATCTAAAAACTTTTATAGTTGGTTATTAGGACTGCTAGGATATAGTTTGTATCAAGAATGGAGAGAAGGTTTTAGCTTTAAATTAAATGAAACGTACATAGTATTTGTACAAGTGGACGATTCATTTAAACAATATGGATATCATCGTAAAAGGATTGGATTAAATCATTTGGCATTTACAGTTGAAGACAGAGTAACAGTGGATGGTATCAATATTATTTTGGAACAAAAAAATATTAATAGACTGTATGATGATTTATATCCATATGCTGGAGGTAATCATCATTATGCTGTTTATTTTGAAGATCCAGATAAAATGAAAATTGAAATAGTATCTAAAGAATAACACCACCTCTAGATTTGATATAAAGGTGGTGATATTCTTAAAATTCTGCTATGACAAGTTTATCTTCAAGGACTTGGTTTACAAAGTTTACTGTTGCTTCTCTTGATATAGGGTTATGTCCTAGCTTTTTATTGTTGTATAATATGAACTTTATGTTTGAACTGTTTATTTCGTATTTATTTAAGAAACTACAAAATGGATCGAAATGTCTAGTCATATCAGTCTCACATAATCTGTTTTGGATGTAGTAAATTTTAGGTACATATTTTTGTTTGCGAAATAAGCTCGTGATCGATAGTCTAAGTGCATATTGTTTCTTGATATAATCGCGTGAACGGTTGGGAAATATTTTAGTGTATAATTTTTCGACGTTCACTTTATCGTAACGATCTACGTAACATTGTGGATTGTTCACTACAGCAGTTGTGCCTTTATGTAATGTTGCTAAATACATAGACATAAAGCCACCTGCTGATGAACCACAATAGACGACATTTTGAGATTCTATTTGGAGTGCTTGCGTGACTTGTTGCGCAATTTCAGAATAGTCTTTTAAGAAATGACGTTCTTCTCTTCCAACACCCCAACCAATACGTAATTGCTTATAATGAACAGTTCTGTCATCTATATAAAGACAATTTGCATTAAAATCTTCATGCCATTTACTTCTCATAAAGACAGGTGGTTTACTTTTAGATGGATCAATCGCACCATTTGAAAATACAACTAATTTATGATTATCTTCTTTAAGATTTAACTTGATATAGATGTCTAATTTATCTTTCATGATTTTCACAACTTGATTATTATGCGCCCATAAAAGGTCATTGTTCAAATCTTCGTAATTTAATGTTTCCATGATGTGGAACACTCCTAATGGTTAATATTCATTACAAATACTTAATATAAAATTCAATATAACAAAGTACTCTAGCAATTAACAATTATATAGTGGAAATTTACAAAAACTTAACAAAAAAGAGGCTAGGCATCATGCCCAACCTCTTTTTAAAGGGATTAAATATTGAATAATCTTTGGAAGAATCCTTTTTTCTTAGGTTCTTCTTCAGTTTCTGATTTGATTTCTTCTTTTACTTCTTCTTCTTTGTTTTCTGAAAGCGTTGAAGTTTGTTCTACTGTCGTTTCAGGTGCTTTTTCTTCAGTAGATGCTGCTTTGTCAGTAGTTTCTTCTTTAGCTGTAGTTGTATCTTCTTCTTTAGATTCTACTACTTTATCAGTAGTCGTTTCTGGTTTAACAGCAGTTTCTTTATTTTCTGATTTCACTTCAGCTTGTGTTTCAGATTTAACTGGCTCTTCAGCTGCAGTAACTTTTGTTACTTCTTTATCTTCTTGTTTTTTAGTTTCAACTGATTCACTAGAAGTCTTGTCTTTTGAAACTACTTTAGAACTTTGTGGTTGTTCAGCTTGTTTCGTTTCAACTTTAGTATCATTCTCTTGAGCAGTAGCCTCTGATTGTTGGGGTGCTTGTAATGCTAAAGTTTGTTCTAGTTTCTGTTGTTGAATATGAACTTGTTGCAACATTTCACCAAGCATTTGTCTTTCTCTACGCATATGTTGAACTTCTAATCTTAATTCTTCAATTAAATGTTGTAGTTCAGGTGTTTGATTAGCAGGTTCGTCTTTAACAAGAACTTGTAAAAAGTCTTTCTCTTGTTCAAGTGTTTCGAATGCTTGGTCATAACTATTTGTTTCTTTAACCTTTTCTGCTATTTCTTGGAAAAGTTCAATATCTTCTTCTTGGAAGTCTGTCGCTTCTCTTCCACGATATTCTGTCTTAGAAAGTTGATATCCTCTGTCTTCTAAGTGTTGTACAATTTTTCTAACTTGCTTTTCACTAAGACCTACTTTAGTTGCGAATTCTTTAGTTAACATATTATAAATCATCCTTTATTTGACAGTAATTTAATAGGTAGGGTTGTCTGTCGGCAGACAACCCTCACACTTCCCTTTATACATTACATGTAAATAACAGAAAGTTCAAGTATTTATTGTATTAATTGTGAAAAGTATTATATGCAAAAAAGAAATATGTTATTATTTAGGAAATTAGAACAATAAAAATTAATATTGGAGCTGTTAGATATGTCTAATAATACTGAGAAAAAAGCTTTTAAACCAATTTGGATTATTGTTAGTTTTGTTGTATTAATTGGAATATTGTTATTACCGACTTCAAACGATTTACCTGTTATGGCAAAATGTGCGCTAGCGATTTTAGCTTTTGCAGTTATTATGTGGGTAACAGAAGCCGTAACTTATCCTGTATCAGCGGTCATGATTGTTGGACTGATCGTTGTACTCATTGGATTTAGTCCAGTTCAAAATTTAGGAGATGCTTTAGGCAATCCGTCAGCAAATGGAAAAGCTTTAGAAGGGGATTCATTACTAGGTACAGGCAATGCGTTACAAATGGCTTTAAGCGGATTTTCAGGATCTGCAGTGGCACTCGTTGCAGCAGCATTATTCTTAGCTACAGCGATGCAAGTAACCAATTTACATAAACGTTTAGCATTACAAGTACTTTCTATTGTAGGAAACAAAACAAATAGAATTGTTATCGGTGCAATTGTAGTTTCTATTATTTTAGCATTCTTTGTACCTTCAGCTACTGCAAGAGCTGGTGCTGTTGTACCCATCTTATTAGGAATGATTGCTGCATTTAATACATCTAAGAACAGTAAATTAGCAGCATTATTGATTATTACAGCCGTGCATGCCGTCTCAATATGGAATATAGGTATTAAGACTGCCGCCGCTCAAAATATCGTTGCGATAGGGTTCATTAATAAATCAATGGGACAAGATGTTTCTTGGGGTGAATGGTTCTTGTATGCAGCACCATGGGCGATTATCATGTCAGTCGTCTTATACTTTGTGATGATTACTGTCATTAAACCTGAAGAGAAAGAAATAGAAGGTGGAAATGAATTAGTTAAAGCACAATTAAAAGAATTAGGACCAGTTTCAGCAAGAGAGTGGCGACTCATTACGATTTCTATCTTATTATTATTTTTCTGGTCTACCGAAAAAGTGCTCCATCCGATTGATTCATCTTCAATAACAATCATTGCATTAGCAATTATGTTAACACCTAAAATCGGTGTCTTTACTTGGGAAGATGTTGAGAAGAAAATTCCTTGGGGTACAGTTATCGTATTTGGAATTGGTATCTCACTAGGAACAGTATTGTTGGAAACAACAGCGGCACAATGGTTAAGTGATAAAACATTTGGATTGATGGGACTTAATCATATGCCACTAATCTCAACCATTGCACTCATTTCTATATTTAATATTTTAATACATTTAGGATTTGCGAGTGCAACGAGTTTATCTTCAGCATTAATACCTGTATTTATAGCTTTAACACAAACATTAAATTTAGGTGACCAATCTATCGGGTTTGTACTTATACAACAATTCGTGATTAGCTTTGGTTTCTTATTGCCAGTTAGTTCACCACAAAATATGCTGGCATACGGCACAGAAACATTTACCGTTAAAGACTTTATTAAAACAGGTGTACCACTCACAGTTATTGGATACTTATTAATTATCTTGTTCAGCATGACATATTGGAAGTGGATAGGATTGATATAAAGGAGAAGACGTATAAACAGGCTGCTGAGATGAGAAATCGCCGAAGTCGTGGCTTAAGTCGCGAATAAAGCCAAGAGATCGCGCAAGTCATGGCTTAACGATTGAATAAAGCCAAGAGATCGCGCAAGTCATGGCTTAATGCCTAAATAAAGCCAAGAGATCGTCCAAGTCATGGCTTAACGACTAAATAAAGCCAAGAGATCGTCCAAGTCATGGCTTAATGCCTAAATAAAGCCAAGAGATCGTCCAAGTCATGGCTTAACGACTAAATAAAGCCAAGAGATCACCCAAGTCGTGGCTTAACGACTGAATAAAGCCAAGAGATCATCCAACTCCATCCGAACTACATAAAAAAGCCGTTCAATCTTCAAAATTGAACGGCTTCTTCTTGTGTAATTAAAACCATACGCTATGCGTATGGTACAGTATGGTTTAACCGTTGTATTAAAAAATGCATCTCTACATGCTAAAATAATATTTGGTCAGCCAACCAAAATTAACAACACGAGGAGATGCATTAAATGTCATCAGACACAAACAGTTTAGCACATACAAAATGGAATTGTAAGTACCACATTGTGTTTGCACCAAAATATCGTAGACAAATTATTTATGGGAAAATTAAAAGAGATATTGGTATTATTTTAAGACAATTGTGCGAAAGAAAAGGTGTAGAAATAATAGAAGCTGAAGCATGTAAAGATCATATTCATATGTTAGTTAGTATTCCACCAAAGTTAAGTGTTTCTCAATTTGTAGGTTATTTAAAAGGTAAGAGCAGCTTAATGATATTTGATAGACATGCCCATTTAAAGTATAGATATGGTAACAGAAAATTTTGGTGTAAAGGATTTTATGTAGATACAGTTGGTAGAATAAAAAAGTGATAGAAAATTATATAAGAAATCAATTACAAGAGGATATAGTAGCAGAACAGTTAACAATGATAGAGTACATAGAACCTTTTACTGGGGAAGAAACTCGAAAGAAGACAAAATAAAACAACCCTTTTAAGGGTTGCTGGGAAAGTAGTACATTTGGCTGATCTTCTCAGTGCCCTTTTAGGGCTGGTCAGTAATAGAAGCTTATAGCCGCAGAACAAACCACCCGTTAAACGGGTGGTTTTGATTTGCGTTATTTAAATTAATTGCCCGATGAATACGGCGATGATGATAATTGGAAGTACAAATTTAACTAAGAAATACCATGTATTTACAAAGAGTCTTCCTTTTTTAGTTTCGCTCATATTTAATTCTTTCATAATGATTTCTTTATTGAATATATGACCAACAAAGATGGTTACGCCTAATGCACCTATTGGCATTAAGATATTCGCGACTAAGTAATCCATATTATCAAAGAATGTACCGACACCGAATGTAAAGTCTTGGAGTAACCCGTTTGAAAGTGCTGATGGTATCCCGAATATAAAGACTAATATACCAATGATATATGACCATTTTTTTCTATTATCATTATTATTTTTAGTAATGTTTGAGATATTCAATTCTAATAACGAAATTGAAGATGTAATGGCTGCGAATAAAAATAATATTAAAAATAGTAAATAGAATAATTGACCGACAAACATTTGATCAAATACTTGTGGAAGGACGATAAATAATAATCCTGGTCCTTGGTTAGGTTCTAATCCAAATGCGAAAATAGCTGGGAAGATGGCTAACCCGGCTGCTATTGATACAGCTATGTTCATCCATACAATGGCATTCGCACTTTTGACGATATTTGTTTTACGATCTAAATATGAAGCGTATGTCATCATACCACATGTTCCTAATGATAATGCGAAGAACGATTGTCCTAGGGCATATAGTATACCTTCAGCACTTAAATCCGATACTTTTGGTTGTAGGAAATATTGAATTCCGTCTAAAGCGCCGTCTAAAGTGATCGATCTAATAATGACAATTACGAACGATATAAATAAAAGTGGCATCATGACTTTTGAAGCTTTCTCGATACCTTTTTCTACACCTTTACTGACAATAACTACAGTGAAAAGTATAAAAGCAAACTGACTCGCTAATGAATAAAATGGGTTAGATATATAATCATTAAAGATGTTGCCGTAATTATGTGATTGCGTTAATCCAAAGCTGTCTAAAAGTGTACGTATAATATATAAAATGATCCAACCACCGATAACACTATAGAATGAAAATAGTACAAAGACTGTTAAATTTCCAAGCCATCCTACTAAATTCCAAGATGATTTACCGGACACTTTTTTGAAGATGTTAGTAGAATATGTTCTACCATAGCGACCCAATACAAAGTCACTTAAAAGTAGTGGTAAGCCAACAAGCAATGTGAAAATAATAAATATTAATAAAAATGCGCCACCACCGTATGTTCCAGCCATGTATGGGAATTTCCATACAGCACCAATTCCTATAGCTGACCCGGCACTTGCTAGAACGAAACCGATACTGGACGACCATTGAGATAAATTTTTCATATATATACCTTCTTTTAATTGATATTCACTTTAAAGCGGTAAAGCTTTTAAGCAAAAAAATAAAACTCACAGCAATGAATTTTACACTATATTTTTGGATAATGCAATATTAAAAAATATCGGCAACATAAGTTAGTTGCCGATAGGGTATTATAATTAATAGAACGAATAAAGAACTTATTCGCCGATTGAACCGTTACTTTCATCATTCCAAGCGATGATTCTATCTACTGGTAATCTACTAGAATCATGTGGTGGTTTAACACCTTTACCAATAGCGATTAAATGAGCTGGTACATATCTAGAAGTATCAATATTTAATGCTTCTAATACAGCTGTTTTGTCAAATCCGCCGATAGGGTTTGTATCGTAACCATGATCAGTCGCAATAAGCATTAATTGCATAGAGGCTAAGTTTGCATCCATTAAACCTTGTGCATTAAAGTAACTTTCGTCAGCACTGCTAATTAAATTTGAAATTGTTTCAATAAAGTAATCTTTTGAATTTTCATCCATATAACCAAGTTCAACATTCTTCTCGTAAATATCGCTCACATATTCAGCGTGTTTTAAATCTGCAAGTACAAGAATAATTGCACTTGATGAATGTAATTGTCTTTGGTTGAACTGTACTAGATGGTCTAATTTTTGTTTTGTTTCTTCAGAATCGATGATAACAAAGCGCCATGGTTGTAAGTTGATTGATGAAGGTGCTTTAGTAGCAAGTGCTATCATTTCTTTTATTTCTTCTCTTGGAATTTTGAAGTTTGGGTCGAATTCTTTAACTGATTTTCTTTTATTAATAATTTCAGTTAATGAAAGCTTTGAGTGTGTCATTTTATTTCTCCTTTTAGTATGATGTCATTATAATGCACCAATTAACTAAAAAAATAAAATGATTAGCTTACGAAATAAATTTTTTTAGGAGGGATTGTCATTGGAATCGAAAATATTAATCACAGAACTGGATAAACCGATTTTTCTAGCGGGTATGGCTGGAGGTATTACAACACCTGATTTAGTGGCTTCAGTTTGTAATGAAGGCGGCTTTGGACAAATTGGTGCTGGATATATGACGCCTGATGCTTTAGCTAAAGATATAGACCAAATTAGACAAATGACGACTGAACCGTTCGGCGTCAATTTATTTGTGCCAGAGTATCCGGCTATTGATCAAGAAAAAGTTGATTTTATGAATAAAATATTACATCCCATAACTGAAAAATTAAACAGCAAACAAATACAGGATGTTTCAATAGATGTGAATTTTGATGACATGTTAAACGTGATTATAGATAAATATGTTGAATATGTAAGCTTCACATTTGGTAAGCCTTCAGAAAGACTCGTTCGCAAATTACATGGTCATCATATTAATGTAATAGGGACAGCAACAGATGTAAATGAAGCTCAAGCTTTGGAATCCATAGGTATTGATGCGATAGTGATTCAAGGTAGTGAAGCGGGTGGTCATAGAGGTTCATTTGAACAATCATTGCCAGAAAATCGCCTTACAACTGAGCAATTGTTTAATCAAACGTATCCTTTGATTAACGTTCCATTAATAGTAGCGGGCGGTATCACAACACCTGAATTAGCGAAAAATTATATTCAAAAAGGTGCTAGTGCAGTTCAACTGGGTACAGCATTCTTAACGACACATGAAAGTGGTGCGCCAGAAGTGCATAAAGAGGGCATATTAAAGGCACATCCAGATGATATTATATTAACGAATACGTTTAGTGGCCGTTATGCAAATGGTATTATAAATCCATTTATACAGTATATGGAACAGTTTAAAGATGATATTTGTCCGTATCCTATTCAAAATATATTAACACAACCTTTAAGAGGGCAGTCTAAAAAGTTAAAGAATAAGGATTATATGAATTTATGGTGTGGAACAAATCCGGAAGGTGCCAAAGATGAAAGTGTCCGTGCATTAATGGATAGATATCATAAAGCAATAAAAAGCTGACTTCGATTGCGATGTCAGCTTTTCTAATTTATAAATCCATAGATTCTAATAATTCGTATACAAATTCTCGATTGTTTTCATTTCCGTGTATATATTTGTTGATGTAACAAGAACGAATACTCGGTGAGATAACGTCTTTTTGAAGCGGCAAGTATTGCTTAATATATAAATCTATTGGCGTAGGTGCTAATGATTTTTGTGGATTCGGTTGTATATAAGGGATGTCTTGTTGAACTTCATAACCATGTCTATTAAAGAAGTTCTTACGTAAAATCGCTTCTTCTTTACCACTGTTGTTTTCGTATGATTCTTCTCCAAACGATTCCAACATAATCATGTTAGCATCTCTTCCATGAACATCTTGAGCATGTTTATGAAGTTCTGTTTCAATTCTTTCCAATGTTTGTCCGCCAACACGCTGATTGCGGTATTCAGGATGCGTCATTAAATAAATAATAAAAGCTGAATTTGTTGTAGGTTCATAATGACCTGTAGATAAACTTACGACCGTGTCATCAATTAAACCAACTAAAAATATATAATGTTTCTTTATGTAATCAGATGTTAGCGAATGGATAAAGACATGGCGGTCTTCTCGCAACTCTGCCTTGAAAATATCTTCATACATTTCTAATGCTTTTTTGAATAATGGATCATCGATAGATGTGACAACTTCAAAATTCATAGTTATGAACCCCTCATAATCAATATTTTATAATATTATAACATAAGATTTTAATGGTAGTAGTATCGTATTGAGGAAATAAAAAGAGAGACCGGGACATTACACTATGTCCCAGCCTCTTAAGATATTATATTGTCTTATTTAGGATTATCATCTGTAGGGTTATTGATATCTGCTTCTTCATGTCTGACTTTTTCAGAAACATGTTCAGTATCTTGAACTTTATTTTTCTTAATGACGATTTCTTCAGATACGACATTTTCTTTTTCTACGTTTACACGTTCTTCGTGTAATGGAATGTTTACGGAATCATCATCATTTGCGTTAAAATCTTCGTCTACTTTCTCATTAACAGGTCTACGTTCGATTGTTACTTCTTCACGTTCAACAGGTACATCAAATTCTTGTTCTTCTTCAACAACATGTTTATCAACAGATGCTTCACCTGTTTCAACATTCTCTTTGTCTACATTTAGACGTTCTTCATGAAGTTGAACAGCTTCTTCATCTACATTGTTATCTTGTGTGTCGTTATTGTAGGACTGTTGGGATGCATAAACATTTGTATCTTGTTCATCTTGACTAGAAGAGAAGTTAGATTCACGTGTTGTTGTTTCATTTGATGTTGGTGGCTCAACACTTTCGTTTGGTTTATCGTAATTTAAGCTTGAACGCTCTGTTTCCACATCATCATCATGCACTCTTGAGAATGATGATTCATTTTCTCTTGTTAAATCTCGTTGATCTTTAACTTTATCA
Organism: Mammaliicoccus sp. RAM2; assembly: GCF_045897195.1. Taxonomy (NCBI): domain Bacteria; kingdom Bacillati; phylum Bacillota; class Bacilli; order Caryophanales; family Staphylococcaceae; genus Mammaliicoccus; species Mammaliicoccus sp. RAM2. Next base: position 118,119 of record NZ_JBJNWI010000007.1, read on the forward strand.
GTTTCACCATATTGAGTAGACGTATTTGTCGTTTCTCGATTATTCAAATCTTCTAAATCTCTTTCATTATCGCTAGAGTAGACTCTTCTATCATCTTGTACTTCATCTTCTGTTTCTTGTTGTTCTCTTTGTTCGTTTGCATAACCAGCAGCGCCAAGACCTGAAGCACCAGCTAAATTAGCTGAAGTTGATGTGCCATCATGGTTGATGTTTGAAGCATCTACATCATCATGGGCTACATCTTCTTCATTAATATTATTACCATATCGATTAGTATTTACATCTCTATCTGTTTCAGCTTCATTATCAAATGATGATGCTTCTGTTTTTTCTGTTTCAGCACCTTTAGTAATATCATTTTCAGATACTTCATCTTGCTGATTAAATTCATCTTCTCTTTCAGCTTTATCAAAATCAGATGCTTCATCTACAGCTTCATCATGATCTTGATCAGAAGATGAATGCGCGGCAGCGGCACCAGCGCCCGCAGCACCTGCACCTAATCCGGCACCAGCAGCTGTACCTTTAGATACGCCACTTTCTTCGCTCTCATCACTAGAAAATGGTTTCGTGTTATCGTAATGCTCATTTCCTGTTTGAGAGTCTTTAGGGTGATCTGAATCATAGTTTTCAGTATCACTTATATTGTCATTATCAACATATAATAATATTTTTCCGTTATTAAGTTCTTGTTTGTATCCATCTAATTCTTCTTCTGGAACATTTAAACTAGATAGTACACGTTCTTCAGCACTTTCACCTGAGAATAGTGCAGTAATCTTGTCACTAAATGAACCTCTTGAGTTCTTCACTTTAACATCCGTGTAGTCTAAGGAGTTATCATCTAACCTGTCTTCGGAAATAACTTGTAAGTCACTTTCTCCGACGCCTTCTTCTTTTAATTGATCAATACGTTGCAGTAAATCACTTTCGCTACTAAATTTTTCTATTTTACCCATACTAAAACCTCCATAAATTTGTAATGTGTAAAAATCTTATCAACAGTGATTATTTTCTAGGTGTTTACATACTTAATAAATATTGTCTACGTAAATACAATATAATTCACAAATACCCTTGTGGAGGAGAATCAAACAAAATTCTATTAACTTTCTAATTATTTAGATTTTTCAGTCTATTTAAAACCGCTTAAAATAGCGCTAACATAAGGTTTTGCCTATTGTAAAAATACTGAAATTTTGTTATTATCAATGAATAATTTATTACTAAAAACTCATATAATCTGAAGAATATGGCTTTGGAAGTTTCTACCGTGTTGCCTTAAACGACACGACTATGAGTAAATGAATAACACTGGAATCAGACTATCCAAAATGGTGTGGTTTTATATTATTTTTTACTCATCTTACCTAATTTCTAGGATTAAGGTGTGTTTTTTTTAATCTAAATGAGGAGGCGAGTAGTGTGAGGACACTACAAGATAGGGTTAAAGAAGATGGTGTAGTCATCGATGAAAAGATTCTTAAGGTTGATTCATTTTTAAATCACCAAATTGATGCAAAGTTAATGTATGAAGTTGGTCAAGTTATTACGGAACATTTTAAAGACAAGAAAATTACGAAAGTACTTACGATTGAAGCGTCAGGTATCGCGCCTGCTATTATGGCATCCTTACATTTAGATGTGCCATGTTTATTTGCGAAAAAAGCAAAACCATCTACAATGACATCTGAATTTTATCAAACAGATATTCACTCATTTACTAAAAATACAACGAGTACAGTGGTTATTGCGAAACAATTTTTAAATGAGGATGATCATGTGTTAATTATTGATGACTTTTTAGCGAATGGAGAAGCATCATTAGGATTACATCGCTTAGTTCAAGCAGCAAATGCAACAACATCTGGAATTGGAATTGTTATAGAAAAAAGTTTCCAACCGGGCAGAGAGAAGTTGGAATCTGAAGGATTAGAAGTCTTATCTCTATGCCAAGTTGCTTCATTATTAGGAAATACAGTCAAACTGGTAGGAGAATAACATGAAAAATTTCATCTTAAGTGTTCAACATTTACTTGCTATGTATGCTGGTGCCATAATGGTACCTATTATCGTCGGATCTGCTTTAAAATTCACACCTGAAGAAGTGGCTTACTTAGTCGCAATTGATATCTTTATGTGTGGTGTAGCAACATTTTTACAAGTATATAAAGGAATAGGAATTGGACTGCCGGTAGTCTTGGGATGTACATTTACTGCAGTTGCACCAATGATTCTAGTTGGTAATACACACGGAATAGGTGTGTTGTACGGTTCTATATTTCTTTCAGGGGTTATTGTAGTCTTAATTTCTCCATTTTTCTCGTATTTAGTAAAATTATTTCCACCTGTTGTTACAGGAAGTGTCGTTACAATAATCGGTATTACGTTAATGCCAGTTGCCATGAATTATTTAGCTGGTGGTCAAGGTGAAAAGCATTATGGAGATAGTAAAAATATATTCTTAGGATTATTTACATTAGTGATCATCTTATTAATACAAAGATTATCTAAAGGGTTCATTAAATCTATAGCGATATTGCTCGGTTTATTAATAGGCACAACCGTCGCTTCCTTCTATGGATTAGTGGATACATCGAATTTAAAAACTTCCAATTGGTTAGAATTACCTAGACCATTTAGATTTAGTGGTTTTGAATTTGAATTTGGTACAACAATCGTCTTTGTCATTATTGCAATCGTTAGTTTGATTGAATCAACAGGTGTGTATCATGCTTTAAGTGAAATTACGAAACAACCTATTACTAGAAAAGATTTATCAAAAGGTTATAGAGCTGAAGGAATTGCGATTATTATTGGTTCAATTTTTAATGCGTTTCCTTACACAGCTTATTCTCAAAACGTCGGCCTAGTTTCATTGTCTGGAGCTAAAAAGAATCAAATCATGTATATGATGGTTGCGTTATTAATCGTTTGTGGCTCCATACCTAAACTCGGTGCATTAGCAAGTATGATTCCATTTCCAGTTCTAGGTGGTGCGATGATTGCAATGTTTGGAATGGTTATGGCATACGGTGTGAAAATGCTTGGTGGCATAGATTTTAACAAACAAAACAATTTACTCGTTATTGCCGTATCGGTCGGAATTGGTGCAGGTATTACAGCAGTACCTCAAGCACTTGAAACATTTGGAGAAAACTATGCATGGTTAACACAAAATGGTATCGTATTAGGTACTTTCTCAGCTATTATATTAAATTTATGTTTTAATGGATTAAACAATCAACAAAACAGTGAAAATGTGAAATAATAAATATGAAAATAAATTAATGGAGGTTATATACATGTGGGAAAACAAATTTCAAAAAGAAGGCTTAACGTTCGATGATGTATTACTAGTACCAGCAAAATCAGAGGTATTACCAAGTGATGTCGACTTAAGTGTATCTCTTTCAAAAAATATTAAGTTAAATATTCCAATCATTTCAGCTGGTATGGATACTGTTACTGAAGCTAAAATGGCGATTGCTATGGCAAGACAAGGTGGCTTAGGTGTAATTCATAAGAACATGTCTATAGAACATCAAGCAGATGAAGTACAAAAAGTTAAACGTTCTGAAAATGGCGTTATTACGAACCCATTCTTCTTAACACCTGAAGAGCAAGTGTATGCAGCAGAAGCATTGATGAGTAAATACCGTATTTCTGGTGTTCCAATCGTTAATAACGAAGAAGATATGGAACTTATCGGTATTATTACAAACCGTGACTTAAGATTTATCGAAAACTTCTCAATTAAAATTTCTGATGTTATGACTAAAGAAGATTTAGTAACAGCGCCAGTTGGTACAACGTTAGAACAAGCAGAAGAAATTTTACAAAAATATAAAATCGAAAAACTTCCATTAATTTCTGAAGAGGGTAAACTTAAAGGATTAATTACAATTAAAGATATTGAAAAAGTAATCGAATTCCCATATGCAGCAAAAGACAGTGAAGGACGTCTACTTGTTGCAGCAGCATTAGGTATCGCTAAAGATACACCAATTCGTGCTCAAAAATTAGTAGAAGCGGGAGCAGATGCACTTGTTATTGATACTGCACATGGTCACTCTAAAGGTGTCTTAGAAGTCGTTAAACATATTAGTGAATCATATCCAGAAGTTACAATTATCGCAGGTAACGTTGCAACTGGTGAAGGTACTAAAGCATTGTTTGAAGCGGGAGCAGACGTGGTTAAAGTTGGTATTGGACCAGGTTCAATCTGTACAACACGTGTCGTTGCAGGTGTAGGTGTACCTCAAATTACAGCTATTTATGATTGTGCAACGGAAGCGCGTAACTATGGTAAAGCAATTATTGCTGACGGTGGTATTAAATTCTCAGGTGATATCGCGAAAGCTTTAGCAGCAGGCGGAAATGCAGTTATGTTAGGTAGCTTACTTGCTGGTACAGAAGAAAGCCCTGGACAAACAGAAATCTTCCAAGGTCGTCAATACAAAGTTTATCGTGGTATGGGATCACTTGGTGCGATGGAACAAGGTTCTAAAGACCGCTACTTCCAAGAAGATACTGCAGCTAAGAAATTTGTACCAGAAGGTATTGAAGGTAGAATTGACTTTAAAGGCCCATTACAAGATACAATTTATCAATTAATTGGCGGTATTAAGAGCGGTATGGGTTATACAGGATCAGCTAACCTAGAACAATTAAGAGAAGAAGCTCAGTTTATTAGAATGACTGGCGCAGGCCTTAAAGAATCACATCCACATGATGTTCAAATTACTAAAGAAGCACCAAACTACTCATTTTAATTAAAGGAGAACTACAATTATGGAAATGGCTTTTGAACAAGAGTTAATTCTTGTATTGGATTTTGGTAGTCAATATAATCAATTGATTACACGTCGTATAAGAGAAATGGGCGTATACAGTGAGTTACACGACCATGAAATCTCTATCGAAGAAATTAAAAAAATGAATCCTAAAGGTATTATACTTTCAGGTGGACCAAATTCAGTATACGAAGAAGGATCATTCACAGTTGATCCTGAAATCTTTGAACTAGGTATTCCTGTTTTAGGTATTTGTTACGGTATGCAATTAATGACTAAATTATTAGGTGGTTCTGTAGAAAGAGCTAACGAACGTGAATACGGTAAAGCAACATTAAATGTTAAATCAGATGACGAGTTATTCTTCAGCTTACCTAATAGTCAAACAGTTTGGATGAGTCACAGTGACAAAGTAATCGATATTCCTGAGAACTTTGAAATCATTGCAGACAGCCCAAGTTGTCAAAATGCAGCAATTGAAGATAAATCAAGAAAATTATACGGTGTACAATTCCATCCAGAAGTAAGACATACTGAATACGGAAATGACTTATTAAGAAACTTCATTCGTCGTGTTTGTGAATGTACAGGAAACTGGACAATGGAAAACTTTGTTGAAATCGAAGTAGAAAAAATTAGAGAACAAGTTGGCGATCGTAAAGTATTATGTGCGATGAGTGGTGGCGTTGATTCATCAGTTGTAGCAGTATTACTTCATAAAGCAATTGGCGATCAATTAACTTGTATCTTCGTAGACCATGGATTGCTTAGAAAAGGTGAAGGCGACATGGTAATGGAGAACTTTGGTGAAGGATTTAATATGAACATCATTAGAGTAGATGCCAAAGATCGTTTCATGAGTAAATTAGCTGGCGTTTCAGATCCTGAGAAAAAACGTAAAATTATCGGTAATGAATTTGTATATGTATTTGATGACGAAGCATCAAAATTAGAAGGCGTAGATTTCCTCGCACAAGGTACGCTTTATACAGATATCATTGAATCAGGTACAAAGACTGCACAAACAATTAAATCACACCATAATGTAGGTGGATTACCAGAAGACATGCAGTTCCAATTAATAGAACCAATTAATACACTATTTAAAGACGAAGTACGTGCACTAGGAATCGAATTAGGCATACCAGAACATTTAGTATGGCGCCAACCATTCCCAGGCCCAGGTTTAGGAATTCGTGTATTAGGTGAAATTACTGAAGAAAAATTAGAAATCGTAAGAGAATCAGACGCAATTCTAAGAGAAGTCGTGCGTGAAGAAGGTCTAGAAAGAGACATTTGGCAATACTTCACAGTATTACCGGATATCCGTTCAGTAGGTGTTATGGGAGACTACCGTACATATGACTACACAGTCGGCGTACGTGCAGTAACATCAATAGACGGCATGACAAGTGACTTCGCAAGAATTGACTGGGAAGTCTTACAAAAAGTATCAAGCCGTATCGTAAACGAAGTAGACCACGTAAACAGAGTTGTCTATGACATTACATCTAAGCCCCCAAGCACAATAGAGTGGGAGTAAGATAATTAACCCCCCTTTAGCCTTAACGGTTAGAGGGGGGTTATATTTTCATAAAGCGTTTCATATGTTTGTAATTTTTATTTTTGATATATTGGAATATATAGACAAGGAGGCGTTATGAATGTTCGTTGCACAAGCAATTTTTTCTACTAAAGATGAGGCATCTAAGGCTATATTAGATAATAAAGTTAGTCATGCTAAACAAGATTTTGAAGGTTTTGAGGGCTTTATTGATGCTCAAGTTTGGAAGTCTGAAACGGGAAGTAAGTTAGAATATGCAATTGTTTCTAAATGGAATGGTAAGAAAGATTTTCAAGCTTGGATTTCTAGACCTTCTCATGTTGAAGAGCATAAAAACATGAGTAAAGAAAAGAAAGAAAACGAAGAAGCGAAAGTTTCGAAAATCGAAAAGCAAATTAAAAAATACGAACTTGTAGATTAATAAGTAAGTTATTTTAAGGAGCTTATAAAATAAAAATCACGAGTGATTTTAGGTGGATATTCATCTTTAGTCACTCGTGATTTTTTGGTAGAAGTCATACTTATAACTGTAAATTTTTGTATAATATAAGAGAACTTAAGTATAAAAATAAATTCCTAAGTTATGAATTGAAACGCTTATTAGGAGGGATTGGCGATTAAAAGGTTAATCGTATTATTTTGTATATTCATCGTAGTTGTGGTCAGTGTGATGTTGTTTATATCAAATGAAAGAGATAATGATCGTGATGTTCGGAATTTTACTTCTAAAAATGGAACGGAAGGTGAATATTTAATTTATCCTGTTAAGGACGCTAAGGGGATATTAGTGTGGTTACATGGTGATGGTGCTTATGAGTTTCATCATCCTGATTCAGAAGTCTATTTAGCTGGGAAAGATGGCATCCGTCAAGTTGCTAAAGAAAAAGGGTTAACTTTAGTTGTACCGAAGTCTGTTAACGATGAAGAACAATGGTGGAAGAATGGAGAAGCAAATGTGCAATATTTAGTTGAATTGATTTCTTCTTTACCAAATCATGAAAAATTATGGATAGGCAGCTTTTCAGGTGGTGCAGAAACAACAGCATATTGGATGTTAGATAAATTACCAGAACTAAATGTTCAATCTGGCGGCGCTATAATGTTTGGTGGAGGAGGCTCTCCAAAGAAAGAAGGGATTGCCACTCATATAGAAAAGTCACAACATGTTAAAGGATCATTTCCATTAACATGGATTGTTGGAGAAAATGATCACGTAGGTGGAAAAACTGAAGATGACCCATTTGATGCTTTCGCTACAAGTAAAGAAGGTGAAGCATTCTATGCTCAAGAAGGGTGGGTAACAAAGAGGGTTGTCTTAAAACATTATAGTCACATATTGGCGAATGGAGAAGTCGGACTGTATGGGAAATATTTAAGAGAATATATTGATTGAAAATTACTAATTCATATTAAATATTTATTAGTTTCTAGAGTTTATATATAACTAAAGCTGTATTACTTAAAATTAATATTATGAATTTTTTGATTTATTTGAATTTACCATCTTAATTTTAATTTATTTATGCTAAAATTATATATAAATATATATAAGGAGTGTTTAATATGAATTGTCCTAAATGTGGTTCACCTGTTATGCAAGATGATAGATTCTGTGGTGAATGTGGTGAAAAATTAATTCAGTCTAATGGAAACACGACTGCAGTAGAATCAACTAACAATGAAAAAGTTGAAAAGTTTAAGAGTTCTTTAAATACATATAAAAATGAAACTTTAAATGAGAGTAAAGGTTTCTTTAAGAATATTTTCGCAAATTTAGATCAAGAGATCTCAAGTACACACACATATAGTTATAAATTTATAGCTTCTTTAGTAGGTGCAGGTATTCTATTGCTATTAATTTTCTTGTTAATTATAGTACCTGCAGATATAAGCTTTTTTGGACCATCTAAATCAAGTATTGTTTTCAGTGTTTTATTTTCAATCATTTTCAGTTTAGCACTGTTATTTGGTATAAATTTAGGTATTGTTAAACTGTTGAATACGAATATTAGCGTGCATAAACTATTATCAGACTTTGTTTCATTTAATTTATTTTCAACAGGATTTTTCTTTGTTGGATTATTATTTGCGCTCATTAAAGTGCCGAGCTTCGCAGCGATATTAATCTTGTTAAGTATTTTATTATTTGTAGTATCTCCTATCTACTTAATGACGAACTATAGTAATCAATTTAACTTCCGTTTTCAAGTGGTGTACGGCATTCTTATTTACTTTGTTGTTGCATCGATTATATTACGTATATTAGTAGAAAAATCAATTTCGGATTCTCTAGATATAGTTAATTCGTTATTGACTGATTATTAGGAGGTAAGTCATGAAATATTGCAAAAATTGCGGGAATAAACTTTCTGATGGACAAAAGGTATGTACAAATTGTGGTACGCCTGTAGCTCAAGGAAATCAAACGAATCAGAATGTTGAACATAAGAAAATGAATAAAAAACCACTGATTATTATAGCAATCATAGCATTACTATTAATATTAGTATTTGCCGTTTATAAAGTCATCGAATCACAACTATCTCCTGTTAATGAAGCTGAAGAAATTGCTTCAGATATTAAAAAAGGAAATACTAAATCTTTAAAAAATCATTTGAAATTCAATAATCGTGATTTAAGCCAAACAGAAAGTAGAGCCTTTTATGATTATGTAGTAGAAGCGGATAGTTCAGATAGATTTGCTGATGAGGTTGAAAGCCAAGTGAAAGATATGAAAGATAGTGATGCGGAAAGTACTTCTATAAGTGCTGGAGAACAGCCTGTTATTCAAGTTAAGAAAAATGGTAAGAAATATGGCATCTTTGATAATTATGAATTTGAAGTTGTAAAAGAAAGTGTTTCAATACAATCAGATTCAGATAGTACAATTACGTATGACTACAATGGTAAAAAGAAAAATATCAAATTATCTAAAGATAACGATAAAGTATTTGCAACACTGCCTATAGGTAATTATCATTTAGATGCTACTAAGGCAATTGATGATAAGAAATTTAAAGGTGAAGTTATAGTTAACATGGTAGATTCATCAGAAGTTATAGAGAATTTCAAGCAGAAAAATGTTAAAGTAAATATCGACTCAGAGTATAGTTATGGCGAGGAAGATGTAGATATTTATATCAATGGAAAGAAACGAGGTACTTATCAAACATATGACGAAACAACATACGGCCCGTTCTTACCAGATGAAAAAGTAGCCATATATGCACAAACTAAAGTAAATGGTAAAGTATTTAAAACAAAAACTGTTAATGTTACGAAAGCTGATGACGGTGAAGATGAAATAACGGTGGATCTTTCGTTTGATGATGATGCAATCAAAGATTATAAAGAAAATGAAGAATTAAAAGACAATGTACAAACATTTATGGAAGATTATACTGATGCATTAAATGAAGCATATGAGGAAGAAGACTACATGTATGTATCTAGTTATATTAAGAGTAGTTCAGATACAGCAGATCATATAGAAAATGTTGTTGAAGAAGGCGGTAGTACAGAGTTCTCTACACCTAAAGTGACAAAGTATGATAAAAAAGGTGACACCATTACAATTGAAACAGAAAAGAAAGACCAAAATGGTAAAAGTATTAAATCTAAATACGTATTAGATTATGATTCAACATTCTCTGACTTTAAAATTAAAGATTATACAGATATCTAATTTAATCAATAGAGTTTAGAATCTAAGGCATTAGTATTGTCTTAGATTCTTTTTCTATATTTTATATATAAGAATATAGCACTATTTTCACTTGAAATTATATATATGTATTGTATCATGAAGGTGAATAATTACACTCAATAATTTTTAATATAAATTTGAAGTGGGTGATAATTAAAAAGCTAGGATTTGGAGATTGTCATAGTTGCGTTGATTGAATGTTTAAACGAGAAGTTATCGCAAGTAAGTACTCAAAATTTAAGGAGTGATTGATTATGCGTAAAGTAAGTAAAGTACTTTCAGCAACGGTCGTCTTATCAACACTTGTAGTAGGGTCTTCAGCGGTGTCTATAACAGGTAGTAGTTCAGATGTTCAAGCAGCAGAAAAATTTCAAGAATGGGGTCATGGTGAAGGTGGAAGCGGTGTTAGTACAGAAAGTACTGCAGATACACAATCGCAAATACCGTGGTATAACTATGAAGGCTATACAACATATGATCCAACATTTACATTAGATTATAATTTTGTTCGTGCAATGAAATATGATAATTTTACGCTCAATGGCTATAAAGCAAATCCAAAAGCTAACCAAAACCATGCTTATACAGTAGATTCTTATGGTTCTCAAATAGATTTTAATGAGAAAGATCAAGTTATCCAAATGGAATTCAATACAAAACCACACGCAGTCACTAAAGCACAATTTAAAAAAGCGCACGCATCAAATGATAGTACAGCAGAAGGAAAATTTGAAGATGGTGGTACATTCATACCTTATAATACAAATAACGGCGCTTATAAAGCCTACTTTGATAAAGATGGTTATTTAACACATATCCGTATTGGTCAATAGTGTATGAAGATGTGACTGATTATATATAAAGAATAGACAATCCTCTAAACTTTTGGTTTAGAGGATTGTTTTAATTAAATTGATTTATTTTTATTAATCGGTTAAAATAAATTAACCATAAATAGAAGGAGAGATTTCATGCAACCAAATCGATTTGAAATAAATACATTTGAGGAACTGAAGTGTATATCTGATCAATTACGAATGAAAATATCTATGCTATTGATAGAACGAGAAATGACTGCAACGGAAATTGGGAAACATTTGAATATTCCAAAGGCTAAGATATTTTACCATTTGAAAGAACTTGAGAGATATGGAATGGTAAAAATCAATCGTACAGAGGTTAAAGGAAGTAATGTTTACAAATATTATGTAGCAACTCATAACGGATTTAAAGTGAATCCACAGCTATTAAATGAATATCGAGATGAAGTGTCAGATTCAACAAAAGATATGGTAACTTCACAGATTAATCGAACGATTGATGTGTTAAATCAATATGGTTTAATCATGGATGATGAACAGTTAATATCAAAGACTGTACAAGCGAAGTGGTCTCAGAATCAGTTCGATACATTTAAGCAAAAACTTGATGCATTAATTGATGAAGTAGATCAACAATCCAATGATGAAGATAAATCATATTATTATTTGAATATAATTGGATTTGAAATGAGAGATAAAGTCTTTAATCGTAAGGAGAATGATGATTAATGAGAGGACTCTTAAAACATACTGACTTTATGCAACTCATTTTTGGACGAATATTAACCAATACTGCAGATAGTATTTATTTTATTACGACTATGTGGTTAATTTATGATATAACAAAAAGCTCTGCACTTACAGGGCTTTTAAGTAGTTTGATATTAGTACCGAAATGTTTACAGATGTTTTATGGGCCAATTATTGATCATTTTAGTTTGAAGAAAATTTTGATACATTCTCAAACGATACAAGCAGTCTTAGTGGGTATAATTGCTGTTCTCCTATTCTTTCACTACGAAAATGCTATACTTATTATTATTCTTGTTGTGACAGCAGCAATGGTAGGTGAAATTTCTTACCCTATTAGTAATAAATTAGTGCCAGTGTTATTACCTAAAGATAAAATTGTGTCAGGTAACGCAATGATGTCGTTTTCTAATCAAAGTATGGATTTAGTATTAAATACAGTTATTACGATATTGATTTCTTTAGTTAGTATTTATACGTTATACGTTATGAATACAATTATTTTTATAAGCGCAGCAGTTATATATGCGATGATAAAAGTTAAATCTCAAAAATCTACTGGTAGTACATTGGATTTTAAAACATATATGAATTCATTAAGTGAAGGTTTATATACAGTGAGACATTCATTATTGTGGATATTCCAGATTGGCGCATTTGCAGTTAACTTTGGAATTGGCATGGTTTATACAGCACTACCTGTTTTATCTCACTACCTTAATCAACCAATATATTATGGATTGTTTTTATCTGCTATATCATTAGGTATGGTATTATCAACGCTAGTTGTTGGATATGTTAAGAAATATCCATTTGGTAAATTGATGGTAGTAACTTTTATTTTATCCGGTGTTTTTCTATTGTTAGGTTTTGTAACACCTATTTATATCTTTATTATTTTGTTTGGCTTAAGTTGGTTATCTGTAGGATTGGCGAATATTTTATTCCTGTCAGCTAGCCAAGCAATCATTCCAGAGTACATCTTAGGAAGAATAACTTCAATTACAAGTAGTTTAGGTGTCATTGGTTTACCTTTAGGAAGTCTAATAGGTGGGTTTTTACTAGAATTAATGAACCCAATTGCTTTAATCAGTATAACAGGTTGCTTTTTTATTGTTTTGGGGATTATTTGGCTAGTGCATCCAAAACTTAATAAACTAAGACCTATTGATTTATTAACTTTGGATGATTTTGAAATAAGTGTAGATAATAAGAATATTGATATAAAAAACGATGCTCTAGGAAGTTAAATTAGAGCATCGTTTTAATATGTTCAATTTCTGGTTCTTCTAGTTCGTGGGCGCCGTCGAGTAGTTCGAATTGAACGTTTTTAAATAATGGTTTAAGTTGTTCTGATAGTGCTTTTACTTTGCCAGGTATTGTTAAATAATCATTTGAACCTGTCGTAATAATGACGGATGTTTCTTTATAAGTTTCTGTAATATGATAGTCGAGGTCTGATGGGTGCAGTAATAAGATTTGATCAACTTTAATAAGGTGTTGTTCCAGTAATCCTAATATGAAATTCGCACCGTTTGAATAACCTAAAAATATGACTTCTTCATAATCGTGTTCTTCGATAAATGTATTCCAAAAATCTATAAAAGATTTCGTTTGTTGCTCGAAGTCATGTCGGTCTAATGTGTTGTTCTGAAGAGGTGCAAAGAAACGTCTTTCTTGTCCTTCGCCAACACTACCTTGTAAGCTTAAAATGTTAGCTTCAGGGTTTAATATACTTGAAAAAGGAAGAAGTTGGTATTGATTGCCACCTGTTCCATGAAAAAGTACAATTAAAGTATTGCTATTCGGATTTTCTTGTAAGAAATATTCCATTATATCTCCTCCATTAATGTGAAAGGGCTGTTGTTTATGAATCACAATTCAATTATACATCATGTATCTATTATAAATCATGATGCAGAAGAATCATTCAATTTTTATCGTAATATATTAGGTCTCAATTTACTAATGAAGACTGTTAATCAAGAGAACTATGAAATGTATCATGTTTTCTTTGCTGATAAATATGGACGACCAGGTACAGAAGTGACGCTTTTTGAAATGAAAGAAGGTAAAGATAATCAGTTTGGTGCAAATGCATTTGATCGATTACTTTTTAAAGTGCCTTCTGTAGAATCGTTAAAATATTGGGAAGCACGGTTTGATGAATATGAAATATGCCACTATGGTATTGAAGTTTACACTGACCGTAGTCTAATTCGTTTTGAAGGACCGGATAATACGCCACTCGGTTTAATCGTCATTTCTGATCAAGAAAATGTCCATCAATTTAATACAGATGAAGAAAGTACCGTGCCAGTAGAATATCAAATACTTGGTCTAGATTCTATACATGCACGTGTCAGATATCCTAAAGCAAGTATAGAACATTTCCAACAATTATATAATTGGACATCAGTAGGTCAGCAGACATTCTTTGATACAGATTTAACTGTTGAGATTTTGCATAATCATAATCAAGATATGTATCATGAAATACATTTTATTTATGACACATTTAATCCACTTGAAGATCAAGGATTTGGCGGTATACATCACGTTGCTATTTCAGCTGAAGACGAAGGTGAATTGCAAGAAGTTGAAACAGCTTTAGATAAATTAAATATGGTCCATTCACCGATTAAAAATCGAGGATTCTTTAAATCAATTTACTATAGAGATCCAAATCAATTGCTATTTGAAGTTGCGACTTTAAAGCTTAATATGAAAGAAATTGCCTTTGAAGACAAAGCATTTCAAGACATCACGTTATACTTACCAGAACATTTAGAAGAGAAACGCGCATATATAGAAAATCAATTACAAAAATAGAATTGAGTAAAATAATGTATTTTATATAATATAAGTATTTGAAATACGATATATATAACCATATAATATAATTAACATTGAATATTGTATTTGAGGGTTGATATTTATGAATACGATTATTAAAAATATTAAACAAAGACCTAAGCAATTTATATTATGTGTAGCGATTCCATGTTTATGGCCATTACTACTATTATGGGATAATATAAAAATAGAGTCATTTATAATAATAGGAATCGGAATGTCAATCATGGTATTTGTCAATTTCAATATGAATGCGTCTCATGAAGTATTAGGTGAAGAACTTAACCAAATCATAAAAAAGCATGGCATTTCAAAAGAACACTTGTTTGAAATAACAGGATTAACAAAGTATGAAGTAACAGAAAAAGACCATCAATTTGAATTTTATGTTTCACCAGGAAGAAAGAAAAAGTATTTAAATATGTTGAAAGAATATTATGAGTAAATAATAAAAGTAGCAAAAATTACACCTGACTTGTGAATTTTTGCTGCTTTCTTTTTTGTGGAATAAATCAAGTGCACGTTAGGTGTAAGCAAGTCCAAGCGCACGAAGACTGAGAGATATCGTGCGCAAGGGTACAAAATCAGTGAGTAACGCACGAAGACTGAGAGATATCGTGCGCTAAGGTATAAAATTAGGGCGTATCGCACGAAGACTATATAATACTTACTTATTCTCTATACAATATGACTGTATTTTTATAATTTTATCTTCTCTAAATGTGTATATGTCACATGCATTTATCTTATTTATTTGGATATCTTCTTTATAAAAATAACCAGTACCTATAACGACAATTTGGTGGACACTTTTAATCGTATCGTGAATTTCAAATTGTGTTGTTACGGTTTCAAAATAATGTGAGACTTGTGTGCAATAATTTGCAACTTCTTCATAACCTTTCAATGTTGTATCGCCAACAATATGCCATTCGATATCTTGATCTAAATAAGCATTACATTTATCAAAATGTCCTGTAGAAAAACTTTCTGCAACCGATGAGTTAGACAATGAAGTTCACCTCATTTTAGATAAATTATATCAATCAGAGTGTAAAATAACAATTTGGAGGCGGAATATTGTCAAAATTGTTACAATATTTTATAATAATTACAAATATTAACATTCTTGTTATGTGAAAGGGGCGGTCAACATGCACTTTATTGTCACATTAATTGTTGCATTAGTAGTTGGCATATACACGTATAAGAAGAAAGTTCCTGTTAATGCTAAGACATTGTTGTTTACTATGGCTTTTGTAATAATGTTGCTAGCATTATCAGATTTCTTTGCAGGAATATTAGAGGGTATTCAAGACGCAAGGAATAATAGATAACGTAATATATTAAAGAAGCTTACACGGTTTTTAAAGTGTAAGCTTCTTTTTATAAACCCTTTCATATCAAAGATGCAAAATATCTTTGGCAATGTTTTTTCAGGATTTTTAATGCAATGACAACGATGTTTGATACACTGTTTTTGAATCTTTTATTAAGGTGATGACAAGGAGGACATCAATATGAATTTAAGTAAGCAAATTATTCATTTGAGAAAAGAATATAACTTATCTCAAGAAGATCTAGCTGAAAAAGTCTTTGTGAGTAGGCAGTCTATTTCTAATTGGGAAAGGGGTAAGAGTTACCCCGATATTGAATCTTTATTGCTACTTAGTAATATATTTGATGTCTCCTTAGATCATTTAGTAAAAGGAGATGTAAACATGATGAAAAGAGAAATGGATAGAAAAGTATTTGATAAGTGGACTTGGTTAATGATGACCTTTATGGGACTTGCTGCTATTCTACTTATACCGAGTATGATGTTAATGGGCATGTATGGATTGGTTGTACCTTTTGTTCTTTGGTTAATCGGTATGTACTTTGCTTATAAAGTAGATAAATTTAAAGAAGTCCATAATATTAAAGCATATAGTCAAATTATGGACTATATGAATGGTAAAGATGTAAAAACAATTCGTGAAAGAACAAAGAAAGATAAATTTAAAGATAGAGTCGTTGCTATTGTAACGCCAATTATATTCGCACTTATCGCATTTATAATTGCTTATTATGGCATGAAATTAATAGACTGATCAAAAATAAGGCCAAATCACATGTCTGATCGTGTGGTTTGGCTTTTTTTACTCTAATTTAAGTTTAAAGCTTGTTTTATTTCGTCGGTCTTTGACTTAAAATCAAATGCATCTTTCGATAATGGTTGTCCTGTTTCGGCTAATTTTTTTACACTTTGTATTTGAAAATACCAGCCTGTAAAATCATTCGCAATGGTTTCGAAGGTGAATGGTAACGATTCTTTAAATGTTAACGTTACAGTGTCCCCATTTTCTTCTAATGAAAAATCTACATGACCTTGGTCCCAGTCATATCCAATATGATCATTTGGATGATAGTCTGTAATCTTCGCATATTCATATTCATTATTACCAAGGTCGAAGATTAATTGACTACCTGCTCGTTCTTCTTCAAAAGATAATTCAGGAAACCATTGTTTAATACCTTCAGTCGTTCCTAAAAGTTTGAATACATGTGACTTATGTGAATGTATGGATACATCAATCGTTTGATGAGCGTGCGTTTCGTCAGTTCTGTAATTTACGTTCATTCTAATCCCCCTTATTGTTTGTCGTACTTAATATACCAATAATTTAGCCAAATATAAAAAATTTATAGCATAGTATAATTTAGTACCTTGCAATGTATAATAGTGTGTGTTATATTTTCATCAAGAGCTATTATACATTGTATAGTACTGGGGTAAGTGGAGGAAAAAATATGAACATACAATTTAAAAAAGGCGCACTTGAATTTATTGTATTGCTTATTATTAAAGGCGAAGATCAATACGGTTATTCATTAATTCAAAAAATCACACCTAGAATCACCATTTCTGAAGGAACGGTTTATCCTTTGTTAAGACGTCTCGTAAAAGAAGCATATTTAACAACATATTATGAGCCATCTACTGAAGGACCAGCTAGAAAGTATTATAAAATCACAGATTCAGGTAATGAGCGATTAGAGCAGTTGTTAAAAGAATGGCAAAGTTTCACAGATGCGGTGAATTTGTTTTTAGAGGAGAGTGAAAGTAATGAGTAAGAAAGAATACTTAAATTTGTTAAGTAAGTATTTAAAGAATATATCTGAGGAAGATAAGCAAGATATTCTAGCTGAATATGAAACGCATTTTATAAGTGGTGTTGAAGACGGGCAAACAGAAGAGGATATTGCTAAAGAACTTGGTCATCCGAGAGATATTGTCAAGGAAATAAATGCAACTTTAGCGATAGATAGAGCAGAATCTCATCATAAAGTAGGTAACGTGTGGCAAGCGATTATATCTGTAATGGGACTAGGTTTATTGAATTTCTTTGTTATTTTAATTCCTTTTGTCATTATTATTTCGGTGCTATTTAGTTTTATGGCGACAACTCTATCTCTACTCGTTACGCCTGCGATGTTGATTGTAAAGGGTGTCTATAATGGCTTTGATGCAGTTCACCAATTAGATGTATATATTGTGTTAGCCAGCTTTGGTTTAGGGCTCGTGCTGTTTGTGGTTACTTACTTATTAACTAAATGGTCATATCAATTAACGGTTAAATATTTACGTTGGAATATTTCTATCGTGAAAGGAAGTGCTAAATCATGAAGAAATTATTATGGATTTTATTTAGTCTAGGACTTGCTATATTTATCGTATTTGGTACACTGACATTTGCTGTCGGGAAAAAAGAAGCAGATAATACGAAACGAGAAACGATCTTAAATAAGACTTATCAAGAAAAAATTAAACATATAAATGTTAATGCAAGTGATGCTGCTGTAACCATCAAAAAAGGCGATCAATTTAAAGTGACATCTGTAGGGAATAAAGATGAATTTGATATAACTTCTAAAGTAGAAGACGAAACATTAAACGTCAATTTAAAAGAACAAAATTTGATGATTAATTTTAATTTCTTTAAGAATGAATATAATGAAATCGAAATAACAGTACCTAAAAATCTTGAACAACTGGATATAAAGACAGACACAGGTAAAATTAACATGCACGATATTAAATCTGATAACACATCTTTAGTTGTAGATACGGGCATGATAAACATTGATGGTTCGGATTTAGGGAATTTTGAAGCATATTCAGATACAGGTAAGATTTTAACTAATAAGACGAACTTCAAGAATGGAAAAATTCAAAGTGATACAGGAACAGTTAGATTAAATGATGCACCAGCTGATACACCATTAGACATTGAAACAGATACAGGGTCTGTGAGATTGGTTTATAATAAAGAATTGAAAAATACGTTACTAGATATTGAACAAGATGTAGGTAATACACAAATTAATCGCAATGAATTAAAGAATAAAAAAGTAGGTTCAGGAGATAATTTAGTCAAAATTAGAAGTGATGTTGGTTCTGTTCAAATAGATTAATAACAAAACGCTAACGAGTCGACTCGTTAGCGTTTTATTTAATTTAAACGTTATGATTTTTGAGATATTTCTTGTATATATGCTAATGCTTGTCTTTTTTTCTCTTTGCTTAAACCACGTAATAATTGAATGGCATCATTAATAATTTGTGAATCTTCTTCATCTTCGTATGCTTCTGGTACGTTTACCCAGCCCATAATATATGCGGGTGTTGTAGATAGTGCGATTGATAATTTTTCAACTACTGAAGGTGTTAATTTAGATGTTTGACCAGTTTCATATCTAGAAATGGTCGACTGATTGACGTTAATCAGTTTAGCTAATTTATACGTGCTAAATCCGAGTTCTTCTCTTCTTTGTTTAATTCGATATCCTGTTTGATTCAATGCTTTCACCTCAATCACTTCAAATGATGATCTATTAATTCTATTATATCTGATTTGAGTTGTGATTTGTAATTTTCAGATACGAATGATACTTTATTGACCAATAAATATTCATTTGCTATAATTCGAACTAATCGAATAAAAGCTTTCTAGGGTTCCGTAACCGAGTGGTTAGTCTGGACCGAGAGAAAGCCGCAAGTTGATACTTGTGACACGGAGGGATAAAAGCCTGGGAGACTTATTAAATAAGTTTCCCAGGCTTTTTAATTTAAGGAGGAAATGTAAATGAACTGGATAAAAATTATCATTGGCGCAATATTTGAAGTTGGTTGGGTAGTCGGCTTAACACATGCAAATAATACATTTGAATGGATTCTGACAGTTATCGCGATTGTCGTAAGTTTCTATTTATTAATTAATGCATCTAAATATCTGCCAGTAGGTACTTCGTATGCTGTATATGTTGGGTTAGGTGCGACGGGTGTAACCATTGTGGATTTCGCATTATTTGGTGAACCTGTTGTTATCGGAAAAGTTATTTTAATCGTGACGTTAATTATAGGTGTCATTGGCTTGAAACTTGTAACACGTGAAGAGGAGGGTGCATAACATGGCATGGATTGTATTGATTTTGGCAGGTTTATTTGAAATGTTAGGCGTATTATTTATGAACATTTATGCAAAACGTAATAATATCCCATCGTTATTAGGGCTAGGATTATTCTTTGTATTAAGCTTTATTTGTTTATCCATCGCAATGAATACAATACCTATGAGCACGAGCTATGCAATATGGACTGGTATCGGTGCTGTCGGCGGTGCGTTATTAGGTATTATATTCTATGGGGAGTCTAAAGAATTTAAACGTATATTATTTATCGGCATTATTCTAGCAAGCACGATAGGTTTGAAGTTAATCAGTTAACTATTTAATAGTTTATAAATCATAATTAATTTCCATCCATTCGTTGACTTCTTTGAAACCAAGCTTTTTGTACACTGGTTTACCTAGAGTAGAAGCGGCGAGTAAGATTTTTTTGATATTTCTTGATTCGACATCTTGAATGAGTTCAGTAATGATTTTTTGGGCGATGCCTTGTCCTCTAAAATCTGGGTGTGTATAAATATTAGTAACGTATGCTCTTTCACCTGATGGGTTTGTGAACGATGGTGGAAATGGGTAATAGATAATCGCACCACTTGCGATAATTTTATCATCAACAATGGCTAATAATTGATAAAGCGATTTGTTCGTTAACATGTCCGTGAAAAATTGTTCTAGTTCAACATCTATATTAGGTGTTGGGTTAGAACCTTCATCAATTAATTGCGCTTTGCGTAATTCGACTAATTTACTTAAATCTGAAATGGTTGCTTGTCTAATAAACATATTTAACCTCCTTAATATCTATAAAAATGGGTATATACTATTATAGATGATTTTATACAACAACTTAAATTAAAGTGGGGATAAAATGGAAAAAATATTAATGACAGGTGGAACAGGTTTAGTTGGATCAGCATTAGTGGAACATTACTTAAATACAGATAGTGAAATTTATATATTAACAAGAAGTGATAGAACGTCAGAGGAACCATTTGTACATTACATTAATTGGTCTGAAGATGATTGGGAAGCGTATTTACCTCAAATCGATATCGTGATTAATCTCGCAGGCGCTAGTCTCAACAATCGTTGGACACCTGAGCATAAAGAAGCTATTATGAAGAGTCGTATTGAATCGACTAAGCGACTATATGACTATTTTGAAAAGCAAAATTATGCACCAAAAGTATTATTTAATGCGAGTGCAGTTGGATACTACCCGCCGTCTAAAGTGGTATCTTACGATGAGTATGATCAGTTTCTGTCACATGACTTTCTATCGACTGTCGTAGAAAGATGGGAACAAACCGCATGGCTATTTGATAAATTAGGAACGAGAGTCGTTATAGGTCGATTTGGTGTTATATTATCCAGTGAGGGTGGTGCGCTACCTACGATGGTTAAACCTTATCAATTCTTTGTTGGTGGTCCACTTGGTTCAGGTAAACAATGGATGAGTTGGATTCATATTGATGATTTAGTAAAAGGCATCACTACCCTCATTCAAAATGAACAATTTAAAGGAGTTTATAACTTATGTAGTCCTCATCCAGTTCAACAAAATGAGCT
The DNA here is from genome assembly GCF_045897195.1 of Mammaliicoccus sp. RAM2. Lineage (NCBI taxonomy): Bacteria > Bacillati > Bacillota > Bacilli > Caryophanales > Staphylococcaceae > Mammaliicoccus > Mammaliicoccus sp. RAM2. The sequence continues at coordinate 139,632 of NZ_JBJNWI010000007.1, forward strand.
CGGCGAATCTATTGGGAAAGCGATTCATAGACCACATTTATTGCCAGTACCAAAATTTGCATTGCGCTTGTTATTAGGAGAGCAGTCTACTGTTATTCTAGATGTTCAAAAAGTATTCCCTAAAAAATTGCAAGAACAGAATTTTGAATTTGAGTATCCATATATAGATGATGCCATTAGTCATTTATTAAAATAAATATTAATTATAGAAGTGGCTGGGACATAATGTAGTGTCTCAGTCACTTTTTTCTTTTGACTTATATACAAAACAAATGTATGATAATGAATATTAATACGAATTATAGTATATTTATTATAAAGGTGGGTACTCAATGAATCAGTTTATCGCATTAACAGAAAAGTATAGCCCGAATAATTATAGTCCATTAGATATTGTTTTGACTGAAGGCAAAGGTGCACATGTTAAAGATTCAGATGGCAATACATATATTGATTGTGTTTCTGGATTTTCAGTTCTAAACCAAGGGCATGGTCATCCTAAAATTATTCAAGCATTTTTAGATCAAAGTCAAAAGATTACAATGACTTCTAGAGCTTTGTATAGTGATAATTTAGGCACTTGGGAAGAGAAGATTTGTAAGTTAGCCAATAAAAATAAAGTATTACCTATGAATACTGGGACTGAAGCGGTAGAGACTGCCATCAAAGTAGCAACGAAGTGGGGTCAAGATATCAAGGGTATCAATGCACTTGATGCTGAAATTATTGCGATGGAAGGTAATTTTCATGGTCGAACAATTGGTTCGCTGTCCTTATCATCAAACGATAGTTATAAAGAAGGCTTTGGTGTACTAGCAGGTAATATTAAATACAGTGAATTTGGCAATGCTGAAGAAATTGCTACTCTTATCACGCCAAATACAACAGCAATCATCTTAGAACCTATTCAAGGAGAAGGTGGCGTTCATATCCCACCTAAAAATTTCATTAAAGAAGTTAAAGCTTTGTGTGAACAACATCAGATTCTGTTGATTGCAGATGAAATTCAAGTAGGATTAGGTAGAACAGGTAAGATGTTTGCGATGGAATGGGAAGGCGTTGAACCTGATATTTATTTATTAGGAAAAGCTTTAGGTGGCGGTCTTTATCCTATTTCTGCGGTCGTAGCGAACGATGATGTCATGCAAGTATTAACGCCAGGTACACATGGTTCAACATTTGGCGGAAATCCATTAGCATGTGCTGTTTCAATTGCAGCTTTGGATGTACTTATAGATGAGTCGCTTCCTGAACGTTCGCAACAACTTGGTGAAAAATTATTAAATGGTTTGAAAAAAATAGAAAGTCCAATTATAAAAGAAGTGAGAGGACGTGGGTTGTTTATCGGTATTGAACTTAATGAGCAAGCACAATCAATCGTATCAAGTATTAATGAACAAGGTGTCTTATGTAAAGAAACACAAGGCAATATTATACGTTTAGCTCCACCACTCGTTATTGAAGAACAAGACATTGATACTATTGTTAATGTCATTACACAAACAATAGAAGAAAAGTCAAAACAATATCAATCATAGATTTTTTATAAAAAGTGAGTAAGGTATAAATCAATGTCTTACTCACTTTTCTTTTATGTTAAAATTTCCTGGGTATATATTTATATATACTAATTTTTATTGAAGGGAAGGATAATATGAAAATAGCAATAGTAGGTTCAGGTAATGGTGCCGTAACCGCTGCTCTAGACATGATATCTAAAGGACATGAAGTAAAATTATATTGTCGTAATCAATCTATTCATAAATTTGATAAAGCTTTTGAACGAGGTGGTTTTGATTTTATAAATGAAGGTGAAAAGACATTTGTTAAGTTTACTGACATAAGTGATGATATGTCGTATGTATTAAAAGATGCAGAAGTGATACAAATGATTATCCCTTCATCATTCATCGAACATTATGCGAAAACGATGGCGCCTCTTATTAACAATGATCAACTGATCTTATTCAATATTGCAGCAGCTATGGGATCTATTAGGTTTATCAATGTGTTAGAGAAAAAACATATTGAAACAATGCCAAAGTTTGCTGAATTGAATACATTAACGTACGGGACACGTGTAGATTATGATAAAGCAGAAGTGAATTTATCTCTTAACGTTCAGAAAGTACACTTCTCAACATATGATAAAAGCTATTTAACAGAAAGCTTTAGAACGATTAAAGAACTATATCCGTATATCGTCAAAGAAGAAAGTCTTTGGAAGACAAACTTAGAAAACGGGAATCCAGAAGTGCATCCAGGTCCAACATTATTAAACGTAGGCAGAATAGACTATGCAGATGAATTTGCCTTATATAAAGAAGGTATTACACCTCATACTGTGAAGCTATTGCATGCAGTTGAATTAGAAAGATTGTCACTAGGTAGAAAATTAGGTTTCGAACTTAATACAGCAAAAGGTGCGCGTATAGAACGAGGTTATCTATCTAATGATGATGAAGATGAACCACTCAATAAATTATTCAATACAAGTCCAGTATTTTCACAAATCAACGGACCAAACGAAGTAGAAAATAGATATTTAACAGAAGATATCGCATATGGTTTAGTACTCTGGTCAAGCTTAGGAAAAGTAATCGGCGTACCAACACCAAACATAGATGCCATAATCGTAATCGCTTCAACAATATTAGAGCGAGATTTCTATACAGAAGGTTTAACAGTAGAATCATTAGGATTAGAGAAATTAGGATTGGAATAGAAAAACGCTTAGCTCATCTGCGAGCTAAGCGTTTTTTCAATTTATTAAGCGATATTTTTAAATAATGATCTACTAATTATTGCGGCTATTACTGTTAATAAGAGTGTTAAGATGCCGATACCTATCCATGCGTATTGTACGAATACATAACCGCCTAATATTGTTAATAAACTTGATCCTACATAATAACCTAATAAATATAAAGTTGAGGCGTGTGATTTGCTTGATTCGGTTAATGTGGCGATATAACTGCTTTGAATGGAATGTGCGCCAAAGAATCCGAATGTCATTGCGGCGAGTCCTAATATATCAATTGGTAAGTATGTTATGAATGTAAGGATAATACCTACAATCATAATTGTTATGGCGATTGCATATGCTTTTTTTATTCCAAGTTTATAACTGAGTTTCCCAAAGTTAATGGAGCTATACGTACCTATTAAATATAAAATAAATATAAAGGCAATTGTAGACTCACTAAGTGAGAATGGTGGGTGTTCGAAACGTACCGTTATATAACTGTATATTGTGACAAAGGTACCCATTAATAAGAATGCTAGTGACATCGTTTTTAAAACGGCTGGGTTCTTTAACAACTTTCCATATTTAATGAAATGTTGTTTCGGTGATACCCATTGTGGTGTTTGAACTGTTGAAGTTGGTAATAAAATAACCATTAATATTGCGAGTATTAAATTAAGAATGCTGAGCGACGCGATCGCAACTTGCCAATTCGCGATGTCTGTTAGAATACCAACAACTACACGGCCAGACATACCTCCAAAGGTCGTTCCTGCTACATATAAACCCATTACTTTACTGACTCTATCTTTATGTACTTCATCAGCTATATACGCCATAGCGATAGAAGGCACACCACTTAAAGCTAATCCCATCAGACCACGAATGACGAGAAATAAATGGAAGTTCGTTACGAATACACTGATGATAGATAATACACTTACAAGTAATACAGAAATAGACATCATACGTTTCTTCTCAATATTATTGAGCATAGGCACTAAAATTAAACCAATACCAAGCATAAAAGTAGAAACGGATAAAGTTAAACTGATATCAGATAGCGACACGTTAAAATATTGACTAAGCCCATTAAATATCGGTTGCGTAACATAAAGGCTAGAAAAAATGATGAATCCTGCTAATAATAATGAAATAGATCTCTTTTTCTGTTCACTTGTCATATTGTATCTCTCCCTACAACAATAATCATAACGCTAAAAAAATCATTTTTCGAAAAATATGCATATATTATTCAATTGTAATTGTGATATATTATAATAATCTGAATTTTTAAGTAAGGGGTGGGAATATGAGATACGAAATGGCTTTAGAGAAAATTGTACCTGCTTTGAAAAAAGTAAATGGAGTTTTATCAATATTTTTAAAAGGGTCTATTGCTAGAGGGGAGAATGATGCATATTCTGATTTAGATATTTATGTCATGTTAGAACGTGATGTACAAGTTGAAGAAGTATATGACAGTATTGTAGATGCACTAGAGCAATATCAATCGCTGTTATTTAAAGAAGTTGTCGAAATTATATGCCCTCAAATCGTTGGTGTATTTGAAGATATGTTACATATAGATTGTTATATTGTTCATGAACATGATTATCCTCAAACAGATGATATAAAAGTGATGTATGACCCTAATGATAAATTGAAGGAATATGATAAAAAAGATTTAAGTATAACTGAAGAGGTATTTATAGATTCAGCATTAGATAGTTGTTGGTTTATCTTTCAATATGATCATATAGTTGGAAGAGGACAATATTTATGGACGACTCAAATGATAGATAACGCACTTAATCATGCAATTAAAGTATTGTTATATAAATATTATCCTGAGAAGGCAGTTCTAGGTAAAAAAGCTGCTCATCATCTGCCTGCTGATATTTATTCAAAGTTAAATCATATAAATGATTGTAATAATTCTATAAAGCATAGAGAAGCGGTTGCTCAATATATGAATCTTTACCAAGACTATATTAAAGACATAGTTGAGGAATATTGGGTTGAAGGATTCGAAAAAATATACGACTATTTATATAAAAAATATGCATAACTAGACACCAGTCATAGTGACGTCACTATGACTGGTGTCTATATATTTACATGTGAGTATAATTTTTGTAATGATGAAACTGATGCGCGTATAATGTAGTTAAATTAATGGGAGGTACGATTATGATAGAAATTTTAGGGCACCACCATATTTCGATGCTTACGAAAGATGCTAAGTTAAATAAAGATTTTTATGTGGAAAAATTAGGACTACGTTTATATTTAAAAACAGTGAATCAAGATGACCCTTCTATGTATCATTTGTTCTATGGTGATGAGGTTGGTTCGCCTGGTACTTCTTTAACATTTTTCGAACTTAAACCGATGGGACAAACTTATAAAGGTACGAACTCGATTTCAAGAATTGGCTTGTTAGTACCAAGTGAAGAAAGCTTAAATTATTGGAAAGATCGTTTTGAAAAGCTTGATGTTGATCATGACGCTATTGGTATTTATAACGGTATGACGGCTTTACATTTTAGAGATCATGAAGGATTGGAAATGGTGTTATTACCTAATGGTGAACGTAAAGTGCCGCAAAGTTGGCGTCATAACAGATACACAGATGTACCAGAAGAACATCAAATTATGGGTATGGGTCCTGTAGAATTTAAAATTGATGATGTTTCAGAAATGAAAAATTTCCTGGAGAATGATTTGCATTTTGAGTTAGTAGATTCTGAAAGTGAGTTATTATATACGATTGATTTTGAAGGATTGTATAGCGATATTATATTGAAAGAAGTAGAAGGTCAAAGAGAAAGGCCTGGTAAAGGAAGTATTCACCATCTTGCATTATCCGTAGCAGACGAAGAAGAATTAAATAAAGTGAAAGAATTATTAGATGAAAAAGGCGTTGTACATTCTGGAATAGTAGATAGAGATTTCTTTAAAAGCTTATATTATAGACATTCACATATATTAATCGAATTTGCGACAGAAGGACCAGGTGTGCCATATGATGATGTGTCACAACTTGGACAACAGCTGGATTTACCAGGATTTTTAGAATCAAGAAGAGCAGAAATTGAAAGTAATTTAGAACCTATTTAATAGAAGAATGTAGTGTTTCTAATGATCAAGACTGAAAAACAAGATCGTTATAAATTTTAACGTCCAAGAAACGCAAACAAGATCGTTAGCCCTTCATATATACAAACAAAAGCACCTTTTGACCGAGTCAAAAGGTGCTTTCTTCTATATTTTATGTTGTTGTTTCTTTATTAATCTCACTGTGATAAATGAAGTGATTGGGATGGCGATACTTACAGCGATGCCACCTAATAATATGGTTATGATTTCAGCTGCAAATATTTTGGCATTGATTATTTCGCCAAAGGTGTAATTTAATTTACCAAACCAGAAAAATAGCGTGATTTGTCCGCCTATGTAGGCGAAATAAATTGTATTGGTTGTTGTTGATAGGATGTCTCTTCCTATTGTTAAGCCAGACTTGAAAAGTTGTTGCAATGATATTTTTGGATGTGCTTCATATAGTTCGTACATTGGAGAACTAATGGATATTGTTAAATCAATCACTGCTGCGATTACGGCTAATACGACTGTAAATACCATGAGTTCGGCATAGTGTATGCCTATATTCATTGAAAATATATACGTTTCATCTTGTTCTTCTTCAGTGAATCCTTGCAACATTGAAATATCTACAATGAAATAGATTAATCCTATTAAGATAAGCGTAGATATAATGGTCGCGAAAAAGGCAGCAACTGTCTTAGTATTATATGCATTAATATAGAACAAGTTAATACACGTAATAATTAAACAGAAGATGATTAATACGATGAATATAGGCGCTTTATAAATGATGAGTAATAGCGCAATAAACAACGTCAGCAAGTTTAAAAATAACGTTACGAACGATCTAAATCCTTTCTTTCCACCAACGATGATCATAAGAATGAGTAATATACTGGCTAAAATAAATGTCGTCATTATTTAGCCTCCTCTCGTTGCATGAACATCATTGCAACAAATATTGTGATAGGAATCGTAATCACAATGCCAATGCCACCCATGAGTGCTCTTGTAATTTCTAATGACCAATTCATGGATAAGGTGTACGTGATTGTATTGCTATTTTTAAAGTAAAGAATAATCATCGGAATGCTACCAGATAAATAAGCAAAGAATAAGATGTTCGTCATTGTGCCCATAATATCTTTACCAATGTTTGTGCCAGATTGACGCAATTGTTTCAATGAAATTTCGGGGTGTTGTGCCTTAATCTCATATAAGGAACTTGTTAACGTAATTGCAACATCCATAACGGCACCAAGCGAACCTATTAGCACAGACGCAAGAAATATTTGTGTCGGCTGAATCGTTAAGAAACTCATCGTTTCATATTTAACGCCGTCACCATTCGTAAACATCATGACGAGTTGAGCGATACCAATACTTAAAAATGTACCAAACAAAGTTGAAATTATCGCAACAAAAGTTCTCCGCTTAAAGCCACTAACGAGCAGTAAGGACACGATTGTTGAGAATATAACTGTTGCCGTCATTAATATAAAGAAGTGATGATTATTATGTTTCATGAAATAATCAATCATTAATAGTAGAACTGTGACATTAATAATGAGTGAAATAATGGAATATAGTCCTGATTTTCTACCGACGATAAGTAAAGTTAATAAGAACAAACCAGTCATTAACGTGACAGCACCATCTCGTTTTAAACCTTTTATAATAGCAGTGTCTTCTTTACCTTTATAGGATAAGAGGACTTGGTCGTTTACATGGTATTTCTCAGAGTCCGTTAAAGAATCCGTGTATTTATGAGAAACTGTAATGCGGTCTCCTTTATGCTGGCCATTCTGAATCTCTAAATGGATTTGTTCTTTATGTAACGTATCTTTATTTTTATTTTGGTCAACCGTTGTTTGTGAAGATTGGTGTGTAATATCCGTAATTTGACCAATCGGTGTTTTGTAATATTGCGCATTATGTTGGGTGAATATATAGGTTATTACAACGCATACAATAAATATGAGTATCGCAACATTAAATGGTTTCGTTAATTGTTGTTTGATTTTTGAATTCATGTTTTGCCACCATCATTTTTCTTTGATTTGAACATACTATAGTATACGTACATAAGTGGTGTACTTCAATTATTTCCATGTTTCAGCACAAGGTAGTGAATCGCGTTTTCTAGCTTTTGAGACATACGGATGTCCTGCTACTGTGAAACGTAAAGGTTTGTCTGTCCAAATACCTTTATTTGGGATGCCGATTCTTGCTGAACGCTCAATTTGTTTAGGATATCTTCTATTTGTTGTATCAATTTTTAAGCAATTAGCATTAAGTTTAGTGCCGTCTAATGTTTTAGATATTTGCATTGCTTGCGTGAATTTGCCAGGTCCATTTGTTAATTCTATACCTGTTTTGCCGTTACGGTTCAATGCCATTTGCTCAATGCCGTGTTCAGGTTCTATCGATCTAATTAAGACACCTTGAGGTTCACCTTCAACTTGTGTAACAAAGTTAATCAGTAATTGTTTGTGCATGGAGTGTGCATAAATCGTTCCACCCTCACAGTACAAAGATTTCACGCTTTTAGTATTTCTACCATTGAATGAATGGGCAGCTTGATCGTGTTTACCAATATAAGCTTCAGTTTCAACGATATAACCTGTATATACGATATCGTCTGTTTCATGAATGATTTTGATGCCAAGTAAGTCAGCAGCAATTTCTTCAGTCGTTCTATTGATAAAATCCATTTTGAAAATATCCTCCTTAATGATACGTTGCTTGTCTTTGTAATAATGAGCGTGTGTGTTCAATAAAAGTCTTCAATTTACTATTTTGGTTATTGTCTTGATAAACGATGTTAATGGTTCTCTTAAGTTCGGTATGTGTTAACGGGATTTTTGTAAGTTGTTCATTTTCAATACCATTACTTAAATAATCAGGCACGATGAGTACGCCTTTTTCAGATAGTAAAGTTTGTCGTAATAATGCAAAGTTTGAAATCGGGTAAGTCTTCTGTGATGCATGTTTACGTATTAAATGTGATATTTGATCAGGTAATGTGTTGAAATGGTAAATGTATTGTTGGCTCAATTGTGATAAAGGCGGTTTAGGGTTCATTGATAAATCGTTGTTGTTGTGTACGTATAAATTATATGTTTCTTCGAATAGTGTATGTTTAATAGTATGTTTATTGTTTGTTAGTTTCGGTGTGAGTTCGCATAACGAGACATCTATTTGATGAGATAATAAACCTTCTTCGATTTCTAATGGTGTCATCATCATAGGTCTAACTTCTATTTTGAAATCTCGCTCGTAAGTCTTAATAATAGCCGGTAAAGCTTGTGATACATAACTTTCTGTATAAGCGAGTTTAATAGAACGTCTATCTGAATGTTCTTGGTGTATAAATAAATCTTTCGTCTCTTCTATTAAATTTAAAATTCTATTTGTCTGTGTAAGTAACAGTTCGCCACTGTCTGTTAATTTTACATTTCTGCCTTCTCTTAAAAATAACGTCGTGTTTAATTCTTTTTCTAAATTCGCGATTTGTCTACTGACCGCAGATTGGGCGATCTCTAGTTCGAGCGCAGCCTCTGAAATATGCTCTCTCAAAGCAACTTCTCTAAAATAAATTAATTGTTTTATCTCCATATTCAACACCTCATTATTTATATTATCTAATTTTTAGATATATTTCATCTATTTTATATATTGTTAAGATAAGTCCTTGTAAAGTATGATATAGACTATCAATTATTGAAGATTCTGAAATTTATTGTTGAGGTGATGTCGAATGTCATTTAAGAAAGATAGAAGACAACTTGGCCTATATGATTCGATGGACGAGCATGATGCTTGCGGGATTGGCTTTTACGCCAATATGGACAACAAAAGGTCACATGAAATTGTACTAAAATCAATTGAAATGCTTTGTAGATTAGATCATAGAGGTGGAGTTGGAGCTGACGGAATTACTGGTGATGGCGCTGGTATTATGACAGAAGTCCCTCACCTCTATTTTAAACAAAAATTAAAATTAAATTTACCTGAAGAAGAACATTACGCAGTAGGTATGTTCTTCACTGATGGAAAAATAGCTGGCAGTGAACATGAAAAGAAGTTTAATGCGTACTTTGAAGAAGAAGGGTTAAAAGTTATTGGATACAGAGATGTTCCATTAGATACGTCAGTATTGGCAGAACATGTCGAAGCGACAATGCCTTGTATTCAACAAGTGTTTGTTGAAAATCATTCAAGTGAACACTTTGATCGTTCGTTATTCATTGCACGTAAACAAATTGAAAGATATGGCGATGAACAAGATTTAGATTTATACTTTGCAAGTTTATCTAGACGCACAATCGTATATAAAGGTTGGTTGCGTTCTGACCAAATTAAAGGTTTATATATTGATTTGTTAGATGAGGATTATGTTTCTAAATTTGGTTCTGTACATTCGAGATTTAGTACGAATACATTTCCAAGTTGGAAAAGAGCACATCCAAATAGATTATTAATGCATAATGGTGAAATTAATACGATTAAAGGTAATGTTAACTGGATGCGTGCAAGACAAGATAGATTAATTGAAACAATCTTTGGTGATGTGAAAGATAAGATTGGAACAGTGCTAGATGAATCAGGAAGTGACTCATCAATCGTTGATAATGCACTCGAGTTCTTAAGTTTAAGTATTCCTCCAGAACAAGCTGCAATGCTATTGATTCCTGAACCGTGGTTATATAACGAAACACAAGATCCTAAAATTAGAGCTTTCTATGAATATTACAGTTATTTAATGGAACCGTGGGACGGTCCGACAATGATTAGTTTCTGTGATGGAGATAAACTTGGCGCATTAACAGACCGTAATGGTTTAAGACCTGGTCGTTACACAATTACAGATTCAAATGAAATTATATTTTCTTCAGAAGTAGGCGTTATTGACGTTGAAGAAGAACATGTTGTTTATAAAGGGCAACTCAACCCAGGTAAACTTTTATTAGTGGATTTTAAAGAGAATAAAGTTATCGAAAATGATGAATTAAAACAACGTATCGCAAGTGAATATCCTTATGATGAGTGGGTAAGTCATAAACCGTTAAATGTAAATGATACAGTGGCGACACCATCACATGTTGAAGAAGAAAAATTATTCCAATTACAACGTCGTTTCGGATATACAAAAGAAGAAATTAATAAATATATGTCAGAACTCGTGAGTGAAAAGAAAGATCCAATTGGTGCAATGGGCTTTGATACGCCAGTTGCCGTGTTAAGTACGAGACCAGAATCGTTGTTTAATTACTTTAAACAACATTTTGCTCAAGTAACGAATCCACCAATTGACTCATATAGAGAGAAAATCGTTACAAGTGAATTGGTTTACTTAGGTAAAGAAGGTAACTTGTTACAACCGCATCAAGATAACACGAGAAGAATTCAGTTAAATCATCCAGTATTATCGAAAGCGCAACTTGAGCAAATTCAAGATAGTGAATTTAATGTTGCGGTGATTCCGACGACTTACACAGGTTCACTTAAAGAAGCGTTAGATGACTTAGGACAAACTGTATCGAAAACCGTTAAAAATGGTGCTGAGATTATTGTCTTAGAAGATGAGTCTGTTGAAGATTTAGAAGCGGCGTTTGCAATGCCGATATTATTAGCGGTTAGTCACATTCATCAACACTTGATTAGAACGGGTCAACGTTTAGATACAAGTATTGTGGCTTATTCTGGTGAGTGTCGTGAAGTACATCATTTAGCTACATTAATAGGTTATGGTGCCAATGCTGTTGTGCCATACTTAGCACATTATACGATTGAAGATTTAACTGCTGCGGGACGTCTTGAAGGTACAGTTGAACAGAATATTGATACGTTTAGTCAAACGTTATCAGCTGGTGTGATTAAAGTAATGGCTAAAATGGGTATTTCAACTGTTCAAAGTTATCAAGGTGCACAAATCTTTGAAGCAATTGGATTAGGTAAAGATGTTATCGATCAATACTTTACAGGTACACCGTCTAAACTTTCTGGTATATCAATTGATACGATTGATAAAGAGAATAAAGCTAGACAGTCTGAACAGATTAAATATTTAAATTCAGGTAGTACTTTCCAATGGCGTCAACAAGGTGAATATCATGCATTCAATCCTAAAACAATTCATTTATTACAACATGCATGTAGAGATAATAATTTTGAAATGTTTAAAGAGTATTCTGAAGCTGCAGATAGTGAACGTATGAGTCACTTAAGAAACTTACTTGATTTTAAATCAAATCGCGCAATTGATTTAAAAGACGTAGAATCTGCTGACCAAATTGTGAAACGCTTTAAGACAGGTGCGATGAGCTTCGGTTCTATTTCTCAAGAAGCGCATCAAACTTTAGCAGAAGCGATGAATAGAATTGGTGGACGTAGTAATAGTGGTGAAGGTGGAGAAAATCCAGAACGCTTTATTATTAAGCCGGATGGCACAAATTATATGAGTGCTATTAAACAAGTCGCATCAGGTCGCTTTGGTGTAACGAGCGATTACTTACAACACGCTAAAGAAATTCAAATTAAAGTCGCACAAGGTGCTAAACCTGGTGAAGGTGGACAATTACCTGGTACAAAAGTTTATCCTTGGGTAGCTGAAGTACGTGGTTCAACACCGGGTGTCGGATTAATTTCACCACCACCTCACCATGATATATATTCTATTGAGGACTTAGCACAATTGATTCATGACTTAAAGAATGCAAATAGAAAAGCAGACATCAGTGTTAAGCTCGTTTCTAAATCTGGTGTAGGTACAATTGCAGCAGGTGTTGCTAAAGCTTTTGCCGACAAGATTGTCATCAGTGGATATGACGGCGGTACAGGTGCATCACCTAAGACGAGTATTCAACATGCTGGGTTACCGTGGGAGATTGGTTTATCTGAAACACATCAAACGCTTATGTTAAACGGTCTTCGTTCACGTGTAACGTTAGAAACAGATGGTAAATTAATGACTGGTCGTGACGTTGCACTCGCTTGTGCGTTAGGTGCAGAAGAGTTTGCATTTGCGACAGCACCTTTAGTCGTGCTTGGCTGTATTATGATGAGAGTATGCCATAAAGATACATGCCCAGTTGGTATTGCGACTCAAAATGGCGACTTACGAAAATTATATACAGGTAAAGCAGATCACATCGTAAACTTCATGTATTTTATTGCCGAGGAAATAAGAGAAATTCTAGCTTCATTAGGCTTAAAAACAATGGACGAACTTGTAGGTAGAACGGACTTGTTATCAGTATCAAACAGATATTACTCTCACCCTAAAGCGAGAGAACTTGATTTAGAGGCACTTTTATTTGTAAATGAAGGTGAAAGATACCGCTCTATGAATCAAAATCATCATCTTGATGTTGGATTCGACTTAACGAAATTATATGAAGATGCAAAAGCATCAATTGATCATGGTGAAAAATTTGTTGGTAGTTATAACGTTCGAAATACTGAAAGAGATGTTGGTGTTATTACAGGTAGTTATATTACAGAAGTGCATGGTGAACCTGGTTTACCAGAAGATACAATAAGTGTTAAGACGTTTAAACATGCTGGACAAAGTTATGGTGCATTCACGCCTAATGGTATGACGTTACATCATACTGGTGACGCTAACGATTACTTTGGTAAAGGTTTATCTGGAGGTAAATTGATCTTAAATGCACCTAACGAAGATAGAGAAGACAATATCATCGTCGGTAACGTTTGTTTCTACGGTGCGACAAGTGGAACATCTTATATTAACGGTAGAGCTGGGGAACGTTTCTGTGTAAGAAATAGTGGCGTTAACGTCGTTGTTGAAGGTGTCGGCGACCACGGTTTAGAATACATGACTGGTGGACGTGTCGTCATTTTAGGTGATGTAGGGCGTAACTTCGGTCAAGGTATGAGTGGTGGTGTATGTTACGCATTGCCAACAGATGTTGAAGCATTCAAAAAAGATAATGAACTTGACACTTTAGAGTTTGAAACATTAAAAGATCCAGATGAAATTGAGAATTTAAGACACATGTTAGAAGAACATGTTCGATATACAAATAGTAAAAAAGCAAAAGCAGTGCTAACGTCATTTGACACAATTGTCGACAAAGTGGTTAAAGTGATTCCGAAAGACTACAAACTCATGATGCAGAAGATTTCACTACACAAATTAGAAAACGAAGAAGATGCACTGTTAAATGCATTCTTTGATGATCGAAAATCTATTGGTGATGAAGAAGAACTGGCTTCGGTATATTAAGAAGGAGGGCATATTATGGGTGAATTTAAAGGTTTTATGAAGTATCCTAAGCAACAACTTGATGAGTTGCCGTTAAAAGATAGAATTAAAGGATATGACGCATTCCAACAACGTTTTACTAAAGAAGACGCAGCTACACAAGGTGCGCGTTGTATGGATTGCGGAACACCATTTTGTCAAACAGGCTCATCATTCGGTAGAGATACAATAGGTTGTCCAATAGGTAACTATATACCAGAATGGAATGACTTAGTGTATCGCAAAGATTATGAAGAAGCATATGCAAGATTATCAGAAACGAATAACTTTCCTGAATTTACAGGTCGTGTATGTCCTGCACCATGTGAATCTTCATGTGTCTTAGCGATTAATAATGATTCAGTCGCTATCAAAGGTATAGAACGTACAATTATAGATGAAGCGTATGATATGGGACTTGTGAAACCTAAGTTTCCAGAACATCGCTTAGAAGAAAAAGTAGCCATTATCGGTAGTGGTCCAGCAGGCTTAACAGCTGCAGAAGAATTAAATTTACTTGGCTATAATGTGACTGTATATGAGCGTAACCATCGTCCAGGTGGTTTGCTTATGTACGGCATACCAAGTATGAAATTAGATAAAGAAGTTATCGAACGTCGAGTGAAATTAATGGAAGAAGCGGGTATCGTCTTTAAAACAGATGTTAATGTGGGGAAAGACATCACGAAAGAGGAACTAGATGAACAGTATGATGCAATTATTGTTTGTACAGGCTCACAAAAAGGGCGTGACCTACCATTAGAAGGACGTATGAGCTTCGGTATACATTTTGCGATGGAATATTTAACAGAGCAAACGCAATTACAAATGGGAGAAATTGACGAACCAACTATAACAGCAAAAGGTAAAAATGTGATTGTAATCGGTGCGGGTGATACAGGTGCTGACTGCGTAGCAACAGCATTAAGAGATGACTGTAAATCAGTCGTTCAATTTAATAAATATGTAAGACTAACAGATAAAATGGAACAAAATACATCATGGCCATTACCAATGCCAATTTTCAAGTTAGACTATGCGCATAAAGAATATCGTGAAAAGTTCGGATTTGAACCAAGAGCATATGGTATTCAAACAATGCGTTATGATGTTGATGAAAATGGTAATATTCGCGGTTTATATACGCAAGTGTTAGAAGAAACTGAAGACGGAATGGTCATTGTAGAAGGTACAGAACGTCATTGGCCAGCAGATTTAGTCCTATTATCAATTGGTTTTGAAGGTACAGAACATTTAGTGCCACATTCATTCAATTTAAAGACAGAACGAAACAAAATCATAGCAAATGAAAAAGACTTCAGAACAAATCAAGATAAAGTATTTGTAGCTGGAGATGCAAGAAAAGGTCAAAGTTTAGTTGTTTGGGCAATAAAAGAAGGGCGTGCAGTTGCAAAAGCTGTAGATGAATCCTTAAAGAAAAAAATTACAATTTAATTTTTGTGATTTTTGTTGACATCAGTAATGGCATGTTATAAGATAAATAATGTCTTATTTGGAGGAATACCCAAGTCCGGCTGAAGGGATCGGTCTTGAAAACCGACAGGGGCTTAACGGCTCGCGGGGGTTCGAATCCCTCTTCCTCCGCCATTATTTTTAAATATCCAAGACTATATATATAAAGAGCACTGTCCACTTTTGTGGGCAGTGTTTTTTTGTTGTGAAAAAATATAATGGTTGGATGTATATTTGGGAGCGGAGTGGAGATTAAGTTGCAGGGTGGAATATTGCGGTGAAAATATAGTAGGTGGAAATATAGGGGGCGTTGTTAGGGACATAATTCGGAAAAGTGTCTCTAAGGGGTGACGTTAGGGACAGAATTCCGAGAAGTGTCCGTAAGAAGTGTTGTTAGGGACAGAATTCTGAGAAGTGTCCGTAAGAGGTGCTGTTAGGGACAGAATTCTGAGAAATGTCCGTAAATGAGCGCCTATCTAATTACCAGAATTCGAAATAATGGAAGTTACAGCATTCTAATTACCAGAATTCCGAATAATGACAGTTACTCGGACCGGACTCCAAACTAACTCCAACCTCACTCGAACCTAATTCCAACCTCATATCGTCATGCGATTATGACAATTTCTTTTGTTTTCACAAAAGGATAACAACTTTGTTATAATATAAGAATATTCTGATAAAAGGTCGTGTCTTAATGAAAGCAAAGGGATTAAATAGAGGAGATGTGGTGGGTGTTGTAGCATTAGCGAGTCCGCCGAACCAAACGCATTTAAAGAACGGGTTGAAACTTTTAGAAGAGAGATATGGTATTCGGTTTAAACTAGCGAAAAATATAGACCGCGTTCATGGTCATTTAGCGGGAACGGATGATGAACGATTAGATAGTTTGCATGACATGTTAGAAAATGATGAAGTGAAAGGCATAATATGTGCTTGCGGTGGTTATGGTACACCTAGAATTGTAGAACGTATTGATTATAATCTTGTAAAAGCACATCCTAAAATTATATGGGGATATAGTGATATTACATGCTTACACAATGCTATTAGACAACAAACGGGATTGGTAACATTTCAAGGTCCTATGATCGCATCAGATATAGGAGATACTTATAATGAGATTTCTATTGGAAGCTTTGAGCAGTTATTTAATGGTGAAGCTGTGTCTTATCCTACAGATCAATTAACGTTTAAATCGTTGGTTGGTGGCCGCGTTGAAGGAGAAATTGTTGGTGGTTGTTTATCTTTACTTGTTTCAAGTTTAGGAACACCATATGAAATCGATACTAAGGGCAAAATTTTATTTATAGAAGATATTGGTGAAGTGCCTTATAAGGTAGACGGATTTTTACAACAACTCAAATCTGCTGGCAAGTTAAATGATGCTTCTGGATTTATTTTCGGGCCATTCACAGATAGCGAGCCTAAAAATCCAAAGAAATCTTTAACGATGAAAGAAGTGTTAGATGATTTTATAACGCCATTAAATAAAACGGCAGTATATGATTTGAATATTGGACATTGCACGCCGCATTTTGCGATACCGTTTGGAACAGAAGCTACATTAGATGTGGACAATAAAGTATTAAATATAGCGTCAGGTGTAATTATAGAATAAAGGGGAAGTTATATGTTTATAACAGATATAAAATACTATAGATATGAAACGCCTTTGAAGAAACCTTTCAAAACAGCACTGAGAACAGTAGAAGTGATTGAAAGTATATATGTATTTATTGAAACGAATTATGAAGATGTTATAGGTGTTGGTGAAGCTGTACCTACATATGTTATTACGGGTGATACAAAAGGTGGTATAGAAGCTGCGATTGAAGAAGTCTTTAAGCCACTATTAATTAACCGACCATTAACGAAAGACTTACTAGATGAAATTCATCAAGTCATCGTAGGTAATACAAGTGCTAAATCTGCTATAGATATCGCGCTTTATGACTTATTAGCTCAAGAAGCAGAATTGCCTTTATATCAATATATCAAGCATAACCCGGGAAATAAATCGTTAGAAACTTGTTATACCGTGAGTTTAAATGATGCTGACGAAATGGTAGAAGATGGTTTGCGATATGTAGAAGATGGCTTTAACCATTTGAAGATAAAAGTGGGTAAAGACGATGTCTCTACAGATTTAAATAGATTACAAGCATTACGTTCTTCTTTACCAAGTGAGGTTATTTTAAGTGCGGATGCAAACCAAGCATGGGATGAAAAAGGTGCACGTCATGCATTGAAACATTTTGATGAAGCAGATTTGAATATTGAGAGTATTGAACAACCTGTTGGAAGATATGAGTATAAGGTACTAGGTGAGTTATCTCAAGAATTTCAAATACCTTTAATGGTAGATGAAGGATTATTTAGTATACATGATGCACAGAGACTTGTAGAAGTTGGTGCAACAAATATATGGAATATTAAACTGATGAAGACTGGTGGTATTCATCAAGCTTTAAAAATACATGATATTGCTAAAGGTGAAGCGATACCTTGCATGGTTGGATGTATGATGGAAACACATGTATCTGTAACGGCAGCTTTGCATTTTAGTTTAGCAGCAGAACAAGTGAACCGTGTTGATTTTGATGCGCCTTTAATGGTAGTTGAGCGACAAGTTGAAGGTGGTATTACTTATGAAGGTGCTAAAGTAACCGTTTCAGAAGGTACAGGGTTAGGAATAGATCGTGAATCTTTATATAAGAAGGTGAGCTCATGATTAAATATTGCAGAGTAAATGTCGGGACAATATGGAGAAGCTTTGATAAAGCTAGAGAAATTGATAGAGACGGTATCATGTATCCAGCAGATATTCAACGTTGGTTACTTGAACTTAATTTAGAACAGAAATTATCTTTTACGGAAGATAGTAGAATAGATACGCAAATTCTCTATGGCGAAAAAGTAGAAGTCGTAGAAGAACAAGATGGTTGGAGTTACGTTATCTGTTTAGAACAACCGTCTAAACAGAATCCAAAAGGATATCCAGGATTTATTCCGACGAGTCAATTAGGTGAGATGAAGGCGTACGATACACATCCACGCCTTCGTGTTAATGTACCTAAGACGACATTGTTTAATTTAGATTTTACAACGAAACAAATTCTGTCATTTAATACGATTTTACCTATTATTAAGAAAGATGAGCCTTTTATTGAAGTTGACACACCTGAAGGCAAAGGGCTTATTAGTGCGAATGATGTAGAATTCAGTGATGAATCTGGCGCATTCGAAATTGGTACAATGGCAGGTGTCATTGAAAATGCGAAGCGCTTTTTAGACTTACCTTATTTATGGGGAGGGATGTCTAGTTATGGCTATGATTGTTCGGGATTATGTTTCCAAATGTACAAAAGTCAAAACTTCCACATCCCCCGAGATGCTGATGAACAATATGAAGCAATGACGGATGTTTCGATAGCATCACATGACTTTTTGCCAGGTGATTTACTGTTCTTCAGTAAACCGGAAGATAAAGGCTTTCTATCACATGTTGGCATATATATGGGAGAAGACATGATGATTCATGCGCCGCATACACCGAAAAGTATCGAAATCATTAAGTTATCAGGTAGTTATTATCAAAAGATATTAGCTAAAGCTGCACGATTATCAAATATCTAATATAGATTGGATAATATATGACCCAAATTGGTGAGAGAAATCAATCGCCTTTTTGGGTTTATTTGTGTTGGATAAGAAACAATAATAATATAACGCGCCTTCATGTTGGATAATACCTACATCATTGACAACGTTGTCGTACTCACCTGTCTTAGTGTAAAAATTAAGCGTATCTTCGTAAAAAGATCGATAGATTGAAACTTTATCGTTTAAATGTTGGTCATTCATGATGTTCATCATGTCTTGATGATGTTTATGTTCTG
The DNA here is from genome assembly GCF_045897195.1 of Mammaliicoccus sp. RAM2. Lineage (NCBI taxonomy): Bacteria > Bacillati > Bacillota > Bacilli > Caryophanales > Staphylococcaceae > Mammaliicoccus > Mammaliicoccus sp. RAM2. Next base: position 159,133 of record NZ_JBJNWI010000007.1, read on the forward strand.
CAATAAAGCGTAGTATATGAATCATATCTTGAGAAGATGTTGTATTCTGTTTCCCTTCACTTATAGCTTCTGCATCCATCATATAACGATTTAACTGTGTTTGTTCACATTGCAAAGTTTCTTGAATAAATAAGTTGATATGTTGAAGTCCGAAATGATCAATTAATGTATTGGTTGCCGTATTGTCTGAAACAACAATCATTAAGTAGATTAAATCTTGAACGCTCAGTTGATCGATATTCATATTTTTTAGAACGCCACTGCCGCCAACTTTATGGTTGATTTGAACGAGTGCTTTTCTATCTTCTTGAGTTGTACTTTCATAAATATAAATCATAATAGGCAATTTAATTAAACTTGCTGATTCAAATATTTTTTCGTGGTGATGGTTTGTGAAAATGATAGAATCTCCTTTTGCAAAATCGAGTGCAACGTTGTCATGATCGATATATTCATGTGTTAAAAAAGACATATGAAAAACCTCCTTTACACAATCATACTACATTATTTATATAATATTAATTGTAAGCCTTTACATACTTGTATATACAAGTTATAATTCAACTAAATAAAGTTAGGGGAGTGAGTTTAATGGCTGTGAATAGAGAAGATGTAAAGCAGATTATTGATGCTATTGGTGGGCAAGACAATGTAAATGCCGCAACGCACTGTGTGACACGGTTAAGACTTGTATTAAATGATGAAAGTAAAGTAAATAAAGATGCATTAGATCAAATAGATTTAGTGAAGGGGTCCTTCTCAGCAAACAACCAATTTCAAATCGTAATTGGACCGGGAACTGTTGATGAGGCTTATAAAATTTTCCAACAAGAAACAGGTGTTGAAGAAAGTTCGAAAGATGATGTGAAGAAAGCTTCTGAACAGAAGATGAATCCGTTTCAACGTTTAATTAAATTGTTGGGTGATGTATTCATTCCAATCTTACCTGCAATCGTAACAGCAGGTTTACTATTAGGTTTAAACAATGTATTAACAGCAGAAAATTTATTTGGCGCTAAGTCACTTGTTCAACAATATGCATGGCTTGCAGACTTTGCAAACATCATTAACGTTATCGCAAGTACAGCATTTATCTTCTTGCCGGCTTTAATTGGTTGGTCAGCTATGCGTGTATTTGGTGGTAGCCCAATTCTAGGTTTAGTATTAGGTTTAATCTTGTTACATCCGCAACTTGCTTCTCAATATGATTTAGGTGGCGGTAAATCGAGTGAAATTCCTGTATGGCACATATTTGGTTTAGAAATTAAGCAATTAAACTATCAAGGTCAAGTATTACCGATATTATTCGCAACTTGGGTATTGTCTATTATTGAGAAATTCTTAGCTAAACGTGTACATGATTCTATCAAAATGCTTGTAGTAGGTCCTGTCGCGTTATTAATTACTGGATTTTTAGCATTTATCGTTATTGGTCCATTGGCGTTAGAGTTAGGTACGTTAATTACGAATGGTATTAAAGCAATCTTTGAAAGTGCTGGCTGGTTAGGTGGCGCAGTGTATGGATTATTCTATGCACCACTTGTTATTACAGGATTACATCATATGTTCTTAGCGGTAGATTTCCAACTCATAGGAAGTCCTTTAGGCGGCACGTACTTATGGCCAATTGTGGCGATATCTAATATTTGTCAAGGTTCAGCAGCATTCGGCGCTTGGGTAGTATATAAACAACGTAAAATGGTTAAAGAACAAGGTTTAGCTGCTACATCTGGTATTTCAGCATTCTTAGGTGTAACTGAACCAGCAATGTTTGGTGTCAACTTACCATTGAAATATCCATTCTTTGCAGCAATTATTTCTTCTAGTTTGCTAGGTGCTTTTATAGGAGCTGCAGGTGTTATCGGTAAAGTAGGTGTAGGTGGCGTTCCTGCAATTATCTCTATTGAAAGAGAATATTGGGGTGTGTTCGGTATTGTGACATTGATTGCGATCGTGTTACCAGCTATACTAACGATTGTGCTTTCAAACTTTGCTAATGAAAAAGCTAAAGAAATGGTTCAAGAATAATATATATAAATAAAGGAGTATACCTATATGGCAGTTTCAGATTGGAAGAAGTCCGTTGTTTATCAAATTTATCCAAAGTCATTCAATGATACGACTGGAAATGGGCAAGGTGATATACCAGGTATTATAGAAAAATTACCTTATTTACAAACGTTAGGTGTAGATTACATTTGGTTAACACCCATTTATCAATCACCAATGAACGATAATGGATACGATATTAGTGATTATTATCAAATTAATCCTGATTTTGGTACAAAGGAAGACGTCAAAACATTACTAGATGAAGCGCACAGTTTAGGTATTAAAGTAATGCTCGATATTGTGATCAATCACACTTCGACATCACATCACTGGTTTGTAGAATCTCGCAAGTCTAAAGATAATCATTATCGTGATTATTATATTTGGAAAGAAGGCACTAAAGAAGAGCCACCAACGAACTGGGAGTCTAAGTTCGGTGGTAATGCTTGGACTTATGATGAACAAACAGAAAGTTATTATTTAAGATTGTTTGATGTTTCTCAAGCTGATTTAAATTGGGAGAATGACAATTTAAAGGCTGAAATATATGAAATGATTAATTATTGGATTGATTTTGGCGTAGATGGTTTCAGATTTGATGTCATTAACTTAATTTCCAAAGGTGCTTTCGAAAATTCAACAGCAATCGGTAAAGAATTTTATACAGATGGACCAAAAGTCCATGAGTATTTACAAGAACTGAATAAACAAACATTTGGCAATAAAGACATTATGACGGTTGGAGAAATGTCATCAACAACAATTGATAATTGTATTAAATATACAAATCCAGAACGTCATGAGTTAAGTAGTGTATTTAATTTTCATCATTTAAAAGTAGATTACAAAGATGGTGAAAAGTGGTCAGATATGAAATTTGATTTTCTTGAACTGAAACGTATCTTAATGGATTGGCAAGTGAACATCGCAAAAGGTAACGGATGGAATGCTATTTTCTGGTGTAACCATGATCAACCTAGAGTCGTAACGAGATTCGGTAAAGATGATACAGAAGCGGAAAGAGTTAAATCTGCTAAGATGCTTGGGATATCATTACACATGCTTCAAGGTACGCCGTATATTTATCAAGGTGAAGAAATTGGCATGACAGATCCAGGTTTCACGGATATTGATCAATATAAAGATGTAGAATCACTTAATGCATACAAATTATTAAAAGAACGCGGTATGGATGAACAAATGATTATGAAAGTAATAGGTCAGAAATCTAGAGATAACTCTAGAACGCCTATTCAATGGAATGCACATGCTGAGGCAGGCTTTACAACTGGAGAACCATGGATTGGTATCCCAGAAAATTATAAGCATATTAATGTTGAAGCGGCATTGGAAGATAAAGATTCTATTTTCTATACGTATCAAAAGTTAATACAATTACGTCATGAACACGATGTTATAACGTATGGAGAAGTTGAACCACTTCATATGGAACATCCAGAGCTGTTCGTTTACAAGAGACATTTAAATAATGAAACTTGGTTAGTTGTTGCAAACTACTCTGATCAAATCGTTGATATCCCAGAAGATATCGATTTAGAGGGTGAAATCATGATTGCAAATAATGATTTAAATGGTAACGCTTTGCAACCATTTGATGCTTTTGTCGTAAAAGTAAGTGGTGACTAATTGATGTTGAAGGTATAGAGGTGAACGCATGAACAAGTATATGAAAATCTACCAATCTATTTGTGAAAAAATTTTAAATGGTGAATATGCTCATTTACAGCAACTACCTTCAGAAAATGAATTAACAAAGATATATTCAACTTCTAGAGAGACTGTAAGGAAAGCTTTAAATTTATTGCAAGAAAAAGGTTATATTCAAAAGTTAAGAGGCAAAGGGTCTGTCGTTATTTATGAAGATGTTATTCAATTTCCAATATCGGAAATGGTGAGTTTCCAAGAAATTAATAAACGATTAGGACTTGATTATGAAACTAAAGTTGAATTACTTGAGGTTATAGATGCTAAAGACGTTCCTGTCGTTCAACATGCGCTTGAGTTAAGAGACCAAGATAAGTTGTGGCATGTTGTCAGAACGAGAACAAAAGATGACGCCGTGCGTATTATGGATGAGGATTACTTTATATGTCAGATTATTCCTAAGCTGACTGAAGAAGTTGCAGCTGAATCTATCTATAAATTTATTGAACAAGAAATGAATGTAGAAATCAGTTACTCGAATAAGTCTATTACATTTGAAAAGATGACAGAGAATGAAATATTATATTTCGGAAAATTAAATCCGCCTTATACAGCAACAGTTAGAGGTACTGTATATCTTAATAACGCAGAAAAATTTCAATATAATATTTCAAGACATATCGCGACGGAATTCAAGTTTGTAGATTTTTCTCGCAGGGTGATTCATAAAACACTTTGATTGAAGTAGTTTTTTCTTGCCAAATCGTAACATTTTGTTGTAGTATATATATTGCCGTGCTAAGTGGGGAGGTAGCGGTTCCCTGTACTTGAAATCCGCTTATGCAAGACTGAATTCCTTTGCCGCGGACATATTATTGTGAGGTCTGCCCTCAGCACGTGGTGTCTGAAGACGTCGGTCCTATGCAATACAAACCCATGAATCATGTCAGGTCCGGAAGGAAGCAGCATTAAGTGGATCATTGTATGTGCCGTAGGGTAGCCGAAGTTTAGCTAACGACTGAGGTAACGCTTGTGATGTTTGTTCAAAGCAAAGGTGCACGGTTTTAAATTTTATAAACTTATCAAATTATATATAAATTCAAAAGGGTGACCGCGGTCACCCTTTTTCTTATATCAGGAGGATATTTTATACATGACCCAATTACTAATTGGAACGATCATAGAATCGGAATATGAATTAGCTAAAGAAGTCGTTAAAGAAGCATTCAAAAATGAACGTTATTCTGATGGAACAGAACACGAATTAATCGGTAAAATACGAAAATCAATGAATTATAATGCAGAACTTGAAGTTGTAGCGAAGACAGAATCAGGCAAAATTCTGGGGCATGCAATGATGTCAGAAGTCACCGTTAGTTCTGATGAAGAAACACATACAGTATTAGCGCTTGCGCCTGTTTCTGTTTTGCCAGAGTATCAAAATAAAGGAATAGGGAAAGCATTAATAGAAGCTTTAGAATATAGAGCTTATGAAAATGGCTATGTCGGTGTAGTCGTACTAGGTCATGCAGCTTATTATCATAAATTAGGTTATCATGCAGCGTCAGAGTTTAATATATACCCACCATTTGAAGTGCCAGATGAAAATTTCATGTTTAAATATTTATGGGATCACCCTACAAAAGAAATTAAAGGCACAGTTCATTATCCAGAAGCTTTTGATAATTAATAATAGGGTGTACCTATTGATTCATGATATAATATAGCCAATATCTTATTAAATTTTGGAGGTGCCACTTTGAACTACCAGGCTTTGTATCGAATGTATAGACCGCAATCATTTGCAGATGTTGTCGGTCAAAAACATGTCACAAAAACATTAAGAAACGCCATCCAAAAAGAAAAGCAATCACATGCTTACTTGTTTAATGGCCCACGTGGAACTGGTAAGACAAGTATTGCTAAAATCTTCGCTAAAGCAATTAACTGTACAGAGAATACGAATGGGGAACCTTGTAATGAATGTGCGATTTGTAAAGGCATTACACAAGGAACAAATTCAGATGTCATTGAAATTGATGCTGCTAGTAATAACGGTGTAGATGAAATTCGTAATATTAGAGATAAAGTAAAATATGCACCAAGTGAATCTAAATTTAAAGTCTATATTATAGATGAAGTGCACATGCTTACAACAGGTGCTTTCAATGCACTTTTAAAGACACTTGAAGAACCGCCAAGTCATGCTATTTTTATACTCGCAACTACTGAACCTCACAAGATACCACCTACTATTATATCTAGATGTCAGAGATTTGATTTTAAAGCCATCCATTCTGGTGAAATAGAAAGCAGACTCGCGTTTGTCGCAGATGAGCAGAATATTACATACGAAGAAGAAGCTTTGGCATTTATCGCTCAGGTTTCAGAAGGTGGTATGCGAGATGCATTAAGTATCATGGACCAAGCAATAGCTTTTGGAGATGGGCACTTATCACTCGAACATGCTTTAAATGTAACGGGTAGTGTAGATAAAGCGGCTTTAAATGCTTTGTTTAATGACATGGTTGCTAAAGATATTAAACAAGCTTTTACTAGGTATCATGAATTTATTTCTGCGGGTAAAGAAGTTAATAGACTTGTAAATGATATGATTTATTTCATAAGAGATTCAATTGTCGCTAAGACAACTGAAAAAGTTGAAGACGACCACGCACTGAATCAAGTAGACTTAAATACAATGTACAAAATGATTGATTGTATTAACGACACATTAGTTTCAATGAGATTTGCAATTAACCAAAATGTTCATATAGAAATACTAATCGTTAAGTTAACGGAATTAATTGATCAGAACAATAACGGACAAACGGTTTCTGTTAGTTCAAATCAAAACGCTGGCTCTAGTGAAGTGATGGATAAAATCCAACAACTTGAAGCGACGATTCAGCAACTAGCTCAAAACGGTGTAAGTCAAAAGGCTAAACCAGTTGAAAATAAACAAAATATCCCTCGTAAACAATCTAAGCATGTCTTCTCTATTCGACAAATCGAACGTGTGCTTGACCATGCTAATCGTGATGATTTGAATTTACTTAAAGAAAAATGGCAAGCAGTGATAGAATCGGTTAAAGAGAAAGAGCAAAGAGCGCTAGTCAGTCTTCTCTTAAACTCGGAACCTGTTGCAGCAAGTGAAGACCATGTGCTCGTGAAATTTGATGAAGATATTCATTGTGAAATCGTGAATAAGAATGATGAAAAAAGAAATCATATCGAAGCGATTGTATGCGAGATAGTTAACAAGAATGTAAAAGTTGTTGGCGTACCAAATTCGCAATGGTTACAAGTCCGTCAACAGTATATTCAATCTAAAAAAGCGAATACGGCTCAAGGTGAAGCTGAGCAAGAAGAAAAGCCAGAAGAAGCGGATGTTGTAAAGAAGGCTCAAGAGTTGTTTGGTGAAGATACCGTACATGTTACGGATGAGTAATACATGACATCACCTCTAAAGGCATGTATAATAAATATGACAAAAATTAATAATCTTAAATGTATAAATTAGAAATTAGGAGGACGAAATTATGCGCGGTGGCGGAAATATGCAACAAATGATGAAACAAATGCAAAAAATGCAAAAGAAAATGGCTGAGGAACAAGAAAAGCTAAAAGAAGAAAAAATCGAAGGAACAGCTGGTGGCGGTATGGTTACAGTCGTTGTTTCTGGTCATAAAGAAGTGTTAGACGTTATCATTAAAGAAGATGTAGTAGACCCTGAAGATATTGAAATGTTACAAGATTTAGTATTAGCAGCAACAAATGACGCTTTATCTAAAGCAGATGATGTAACAGCAGATCGTTTAGGTAAACATACAAAAGGTCTAAACATTCCTGGAATGATGTAATGATGTTCTACCCAGAACCAATATCTAAACTCATTGATAGCTTTATGAAATTGCCGGGAATAGGTCCGAAGACTGCACAACGTTTAGCTTTCCACGTATTAGATATGAAGGAAGACGACGTTGTACTTTTTGCCAAATCTCTCGTAGATGTTAAGAGAGAACTGACTTATTGTGAAACTTGCGGACACATTACGGATGTTTCCCCTTGTCATATATGTCAAGATAAACAAAGAGACCGTTCAGTTGTGTGTGTTGTTCAAGATTCTAAAGATGTCATAGCTATGGAAAAAATGCGTGAATATAAAGGGTTATACCATGTATTGCATGGTGCGATATCTCCAATGGAAGGTATTGGACCTGAAGATATTAATATTCCTTCGTTATTAGAACGATTGAAGAATGATGAAACCGAAGAAATTATATTGGCGACTAATCCTAATATAGAAGGTGAATCAACAGCGATGTATATATCTAGACTTGTTAAACCGATTGGTATCAAGACAACTAGACTAGCACATGGTCTACCAGTAGGTGGAGATTTAGAATACGCTGATGAAGTAACACTTTCGAAAGCTATAACTGGAAGAACAGAAATTTAATAACGATATTTGAGGCTGGGACAATGAATAATGTCTCAGCCTCGCTTTCATTCAACTAATAGTATAGAAAGAAGTGTAACTATGATAAAAGACACAGCATTAATATTAGAAGGTGGCGGAATGAGAAGTATGTACACAGCTGGTGTGCTAGATTTCTTCATTAAGAAAGATTTATATTTTAAATATAATATTGGCGTTTCAGCAGGCGCATCTATGGCTGCAAGCTATATATCTCGACAATTTAGACGCAATCATCGTGTCACAACAAAATACATTAAAGATAAGCGTTATATTTCGTTATCAAATTATGTAAAAAATAAAGAGATATTTGGTATGGACTTTGTGTATCATCATATACCGACTTACTTGGAACCTTTTGACTTTGAAAAGTTTGATCAAGCAGAGGAAGAGTTTGTTGTTGTAACGACAGATTGTGACACAGGAGAAGCGGTTTATTTCAATAAGAAAGAAACAGAAGGCTCTATATTGACTGCCTTAGAGGCAACAAGTTCTTTACCAATGATGGCCAACCCAGTTCAATATAAAGGTCATACATTATTAGATGGTGGTATCGTCAATCCTATTCCGATTGATAAAGCAATTGAAGAAGGCTATAAGAAAAATGTTTTGATTTTGACAAGACCGAAAGGCTATCGTAAAAAACAAAGTAAATTTTCAAAAGTATTCAGATTGAAAGCATATCCTAAAATCAATCATTTAATGGCGATAAGATATAAACATTATAATCAGACTTTAGAATGGATAGAAGCGGAAGAAGAGAAAGGTAATTTGTTTGTTATCAGACCTTCTGATTCATTATCTGTAGATAGAATCGAGAAAAATCCTAGAAAATTAGATGCTTTATACAAACAAGGATATAAAGATGCTGAAAAAATATACGAAAAACTAAAAGAATATGTTGAGAATTAAGTATATTTGAGAGTATTGAGTGTTTTGGTGTAATTTTTATGCTTGAGTAAAGGGTATTTAGCGTGTATAGTTATATCTTGTGAGCGAGAGATAAATAAAACATCAAAACACTTTGGAAATTAATTTTAAAAAGTTGTTGACTTCGAATTAAGAAGTGTGTATAATAGTTTCTTGTGAGACAAA
>NZ_JBJNWI010000008.1:0-166825 GCF_045897195.1 Mammaliicoccus sp. RAM2
TCATGCTCGTCTTGCAATATTCAGAGCTTCTATGTTGCTAGTCATGCTCGTCTTGCAATATTCGGGCTTTCTATGTTGCTAGTCATGCTCGTCTTGCAATATTCAGAGCTTCTATGTTGCTAGTCACACCTTTCTTGCACACCTCTACTATCCATTTTTACACAACTGTAAAATTTTTCTAAAATAATTGATAATAATAATCATTTTCATATTGAATTTACATGGGAATTTTTGTATATTATTGGTATCATCAAAGAAAGGAAGTTTTACATGAATAAAAACTTTATCAACTTCAGAACGGGATTAGTAAAGTTACCTGTTATTATCGCAGGTGTATTTTTCTTATCTCATCCAACTGTCACTCATGCCAGCGAGAATAACAATTCAGTAGCGGAAAGTCCGAAAGCTAGTCAAACAAATAAACAAGAGACTGAAAATAAAGATACATCAAGTACACTTTCCAATACGTTAAATGAAGATCAAAGCACTACAAAGACTTCTACTGATACAAATAATGTTGTAACAAATAATGTAAATACATCACCTGAAGAAAATAAAGAAACGATTTCTAATAAATTAGAAACTTCAGATAATAATACTCAAAATACATCACAAAATGATAACTCTAAAAATACAAATAAACCGAATGCACCAACTGGATCTTTCAGATATTTCTACCCTTCTGTAGAGGACAACGTAAATTATGATAAGACTCAAGATCCCAATTATGACGAAGAAGGTTATTTAAAAGATACGAGAAGGATGCAAGAAAACTATGAAGTCGACAATAGAACTGCATATATAAGAGTAGAAAACGGGAATTATAAAGGTGAAATTGAAAGTCTTAAAGGCGGAGAAGGATCAGGAGCATATATAGGTAAGAATTATTTCTTAACTGCAGCCCATGTTATTTATGATAACAATTACCCTAGACAATACTTAACAGGTGGTTATTTAATTCCTGGTAAACATGGAAATTGGGAACCATTTGGAAAGTATAAAATTAAAGCATTTTATGTACCAGATCAATATAAAGCTTCACCTTTAAGAAAATATGATATCGGTATAATTGAAGTCGATCCTGAACCAATAGTTGATGCAGACGGCCATCCTCCACGTGAAGAACTGGATGAATTAAAACCTTATAACATTAAAGTATATACAGACGATTTAATTGGTAAAAAAGTACAGACACAAGGTTATCCAATTGAAAAAAATGTAAATTCTATTAATCAGTGGACTAATCTTGGTACTATTGTACAAAAACAAAAACAAGGTAATATAGAATATTCTATGGATAATTCAGCTGGTCAATCAGGAAGTCCAGTCTATTTAGAAGATAATAACGATGAAATTATTGCAGTTCATTCTTATGGAACAAGAGGTAATAAATACGGTACTTTAGGAACCCCAATTACGCAAGAAATCTACGACTGGATTCAATCTATACTAAATAGAGTTCCAGATTCAGGTTCAAATGTTTCAAACGATAACTCAGATAACGATAATAATAATAACGATAATGATGTCACTACTTCTGATAAACTTGATGATAACAATTATACTAGTGACTTAGATAAATCTGATAACGATAATGACGTTAATCATTCTGATGCATCTAGTACAAATAATGATTTTGCTATTAATAAATCACTGATTAATAAAAACAAACTTAAAAATTCAACAATTATAAACATAAACAAAGTTTCTAATAATAAAACAGATGAGCTACCTAAATCAGACAATAATTCTGTTAAACCAACGGAACAACCTAAATCAGACGACAACTCTGTTAAACCAACAGAACAACCTAAATCAGACGATAACTCTGTTAAACCGGCTGAGCAACCTAAATTAGACGACAACTCTGTTAAACCGGCTGAACAACCTAAATCAGACGACAACTCTGTTAAACCGGCTGAACAACCTAAATCAGACGACAACTCTGTTAAACCAACAGAACAACCTAAGTCAGACGATAACTCTGTTAAACCAACAGAACAACCTAAATCAGACGATAACTCTGTTAAACCGGCTGAGCAACCTAAAGCGGACGACAACTCTGTTAAACCAACAGAGCAACCTAAATCGGACGACAACTCTGTTAAACCAACAGAGCAACCTAAAGCGGACGACAACTCTGTTAAACCGGCTGAACAACCTAAAGCGGACGACAACTCTGTTAAACCAACAGAACAACCTAAATCGGACGACAACTCTGTTAAACCAACAGAACAACCTAAATCGGACGACAACTCTGTTAAACCAACAGAGCAACCTAAAGCGGACGACAACTCTGTTAAACCGGCTGAACAACCTAAAGCGGACGACAACTCTGTTAAACCAACAGAACAACCTAAAGCGGACGACAACTCTGTTAAACCAACAGAACAACCTAAATCACATAACGCATCTAAATTAGCATCTAAGGCTACTCAAATTAACAATACTGATAAAGCAGTAAATGTTACACAAGTAACAACATCACAACCTAGCCATGAAGCTAAAGCAGAAACTAAATCAGATGCTAAACAAGAAAACAAACAATTACCAAAAACAGGTGAAAATGAAGCAATACGTACAACATTATTCGGTACACTATTCGCAATGTTAGGAAGTTTATTGTTCTTCAGAAAGCGTAAAACTGATAAATAATAAGATAACCCCTAAGAGATGTTTCATATGAAACATCTCTTAGGGGTCTTTTTATACTTTCATACTTTTAGAAGGAATCATTGCCCAACACACAAGCAATAATATAAATACAATTGCTGGGACTAGAAATCCAATGTGAAATGCCATTATATGATTGTGGATAGATATTGTTGCGACGACTGTTGCAATCAATGCAGAGCCAAAGCTAGATCCAATATTTTCTACAATATTAATCGTAATACCTGCTTGCGGTAATTGGTCGTCCTTTAAATCTGCATAAGTATTTGTCGTAAACGGTAGCAATATCCCGCCAACACTGATACCTCGTAATAAAAGTAGCATACTTAATATGATGATAGATGTATTGCCGTTTACAAATATAAATGGTATAGAAGCAACAATCGATAATATTAAGCTTACAAATATCACTTTCTTAGCACCATATTGATCTGTTAATTTACCAATCATAGGTCTTGCTAATAACATACCGATACCTTGAGGCATTAATGCAATAGCCGCTTCAATCGTATTAAACCCTTTAAAATTTTGAAAGAACAGCGGGAAAATAATCATCGGTCCCATAATCGCTAAATTGCCTAAAAATAAACCGGTACTTGAAGCTGCATAGTTACGATTTTTGAATAAATTAGTTGGTAATACGGTTTGATAATCCTGAACTCGATTGTATATCAAATAAATCACGATAAGTAATGCACTCGAAGTTAGGACGAGTACAGTTTCAATATTTGTAAATGAAGCTGTTTCAGTAGCGTGTGTAATACCGTAAATTAACGTAATACTGATTAAAGATAAATTGATTATCCCAAACCAATCTAGTCTCTTACCTTTATTAAAAGGTTCATATGACGGTAATCGTTTAATCATAACTGGTGTAATAATGATCATGACAATGATGTTCAAATAAAATATCCATTGCCAAGATATATAATGAATAATAAACCCACCTACTACCGGACCTAATATAGGACCAAGTATCATGGGAATACTTACAATGGCCATAACTCTACCAATTTTATCTTGGCCGGTTATCTTAACAAGCAGTGTAGCCATAAGCGTTGAAATGATACCTGCACTAAATCCTTGAACGAGTCTAAATAGAATAAACCAAAAGATATTTGAGCTTAATCCTGTTAATACTGAAACAATACCAAATGTAATGACAGCACTAATATATACACGTTTACCATCTAAATGGTCCATTAACCAACCAGAAAACGGTACAGCAACTGTCATAGCAAGAATATATCCCGTAACACCCCATTGAATAAAATTAAGTGATGTATCAAAGTATTTCGTTAAATCATCAATAGCAATATTAATCATTGTTGAATCGAGCATGGGCATAATAGCACCTAAAGCAATGGCCCATGCCGCTATCATTGTGCTTTTAGGAATGTGTTCTAATTGTTGAGAAGACATCAATAAACTCCTTTATATTTTGTTTCCACAGAAACATTATAAGAGAGTTTTGTTTCCTAGTCAACATAAATAACATTAAGGAAAATTTTGTTAGGGACAGAATTCTGAATAATGTCCCTTAGAACTATTGTTAGAGACAGAATTTAGAATTGTGTCCCTTAGAACCATCGTTAAGGACAGAATTTAGAATTGTGTCCCTTAGAACCATTGTTAGAGACAGAATTTAGAATTATGTCCCTTAGAACCACCGTTAGGGACAGAATTCTGAATAATGTCCCTTAGAACCATTGTTAGAGACAGAATTTAGAATTGTTTCCCTTAGAACCACCGTTAAGGACAGAATTTAGAATTGTGTCCCTTAGAACCACCGTTAAGGACAGAATTTAGAATTGTGTCCCTTAAGAACCATCGTTAGGGACAGAATTCTGAATAATGTCCCTTAGAACCATCGTTAGAGACAGAATTTAGAATAATGTCCCTTAGAACCACCGTTACGGACAGAATTCTGAATAATGTCCCTTAGAACCATTGTTAGAGACAGAATTTAGAATTGTGTCCCTTAGAACCATTGTTAGAGACAGAATTTAGAATTATGTCCCTTAGAACCATTGTTAGAGACAGAATTTAGAATTATGTCCCTTAGAACCATTGTTAGAGACAGAATTTAGAATTGTGTCCCTTAAGAACCATTGTTAGAGACAGAATTTAGAATTATGTCCCTTAGAACCATTGTTAGAGACAGAATTTAGAATTGTGTCCCTTAGAACCATTGTTAGAGACAGAATTTAGAATTGTGTCCCTTAGAACCACCGTTAGTGACAGAATTCTGAATAATGTCCGTATGAGATGTCAATATCCTTAAATCCAAAAAAGTTGAGACACGGACATCTCAGCTTTTCTTCCTTCTAATCAAGCTTTTTCCTTCTCAATGACTTGATCTAAGTAGTCACTATATTTATCAAAAAATCGATTCAATATTTCAAATTCTTCTTCTGTTATATCATCAAAAAATGGTTTGTCTCTTAATAAAAATTGATCATGTAATGCTAAATGACTACTATATACTCGGTTTCCTTCTGTTGTTAAATCAAAGTATATTTCTTTTTTATTATCATCTTTTTGATATACCGTAATCGCATTTTTCTTAATGAGTTTTTTCGTTAATTTACTAATGGCACCACGTGTCATAAATAAGTCATCTGATATTTTTTTAACATTTGGATTTTCTATATTATGAATAGCTTCTATACAATGAACTTCTGAGGAAGTATATCCAGATAAAGCTTCTTCCATCTTAGGTTTATTTAGCCAGACAATTCTATTTTGTACATGGCCCATTTTTTGCATTAAAGATTTTACTTTATTCATCGCTAAATCCCCTTATATTCAATCTCATATATGATATTTCCCTTTACACATACTTTTCTTCATAGTAACAGAAATGATAAAAAATCAATAGTTCATTCAATTGTACTTATCATAATCCAACCTTTTCAGACTAACTAAAGTATTAAAATAATAGTTTTATATAATTTATCATAATTATTTATTGTTATTTTCTATCATTGACAAACCTTTCAAACCTCCTATAATTGAGAATGATTATCACTATATAAATTATTTGAAAAGGAAGTTGATCTTTTTGGAAATCGTATATAACGAACAGATACAAGAAATACGTCAATATTTTCAAGATTTTTCTGAAGAAGACATAACAACTTTATACCAGAAAGCATACCGTGAAATCACGCGACGTATTGATCAATTATCAAGTTTTGAAGATATTGGTCAAGATGTCATTTATGATGATGAACGCTTAGTACACGAAATTCAAGATTCTATTCGCAATCTCACTTTGAGCTATATTCAATTTGAACGCGATCATCAACAACATGGTCATAGTTATCAAAATATTTTTGAGTTTGTTGAACAAGAAAATATAACGGATGTCTTTTTTGAACAAAGTGTAACTGAAGGACATCCTTTCCACCCTATGACTAAGACGAAATTAGGTTTCTCTATAGATGATGTTATTAAGTTTTCCCCAGAATTTAGACAAACGGTGAACGTCATTCCTCTATTGTGCAATAAAGATTTTATAGATGAAATCAATATCTATCAATCGCCTGCATTAGAGACTTTTAGAAAGAAAGTTGATACATATTGCAAAGAATATGGCATTAAATTTGAAAACTATGCTTTACTGTTTATTCATGAATGGCAATTGAAGCATTTTCTTTTACCACAGTTTGAAACATGTTTCGAACAACAGTTCATGATTCCATTACACGATTTAGCTGTTGAAAGCAGTCCATTATTATCATTTAGAACTTTAGAAGCGCGAGAATTAAATTGCATCGTTAAGACTGCTGTCAATGCACAAGCGACAAGTGCAGTAAGAAATGTGTCTCCCGCTTCTATCCGTAATGGCATAATTCTAAGCGATGTTGTGGAACGCATTTATCGTTCAAATGGTTATGATAATAGCTATATTCAAAAAGATTTAGCAGGCAGTTATTTAAACATCAATCAATCACACGCTAATAAATGTAGCTTTATGTTAAGAAGCCTTATACCTGAACAGAAAGCCAGTCACCAATTAGTATGTGCCAGTCTGATTACTGATAGCTTTGTTACGAGAAAACCTATACTCATTGAATGTATTGAAACAATTATGCAAACACAAGACATGTCATTCGATTCTGCAACTCAATTATTCTTAACAGAATATACACATAATTTATTAGAAGCTACTTATAGATTATTGCTTGAAGAAGGTATTAGTTTAGAAGCACATATGCAAAATAGCACTGTCATCATTAAAGATGGCATGCCTATTTCTATTTATATAAGAGACTTTGGTGGCGTGAGATTATATGAAAGAAATATAGATATTGATGATTCAACAGGCTTGATTACTGACTCATTTGAAGATTTGTTATCAGTATTTTCCCATGCAGTCTTATACAATCACCTGTTCCAACTTATACAAGTGTTGGCTACTTATGGTTATGACAGTACAAAAGGTTATCAAATCATTCGAAATATGATAGCTGATCATCACGTAAATAGTGCGCCTGACATCAATATTTTAGAACAACCAACCTTTAAAATTAAATCACTATTAAAAATGAGAATATACGCTGAAGGTTACGATTACCAATATACAAATATCAATAACCCGTTATATATGGAGGCCAAATAAAATGAGTTGGACTAATGAGGTATATCAACATACAGATAAATACGAACAACACTACATCGAGCAATGTATTCAAGACAGCATTCATACAACATTCAAGAAATTATTAACATGCTTACATGAAGAAGTAACACCTCCTATACATCATGTAGAATCCTTTAAAACAATCACAACTTTATATATTAGCGATTCTATATTTGTAACTTATGATAAAGCGAACCATCGCGTACAAATTACAGATGATACAATAACTCGCTTTGTTCAAGATCCACTTGAATTAATAGACTGGCTTAATCATTTTAGTGACGAACATCACGATTACCACAAATTGCATGTTGAAATTGAAAATCACCTCATCAACCAAGCAATTAGTTTTATTCATTGTTCTTATACATCTAAAAGCGACCATCCATTATTACATAGTGAGCAATATGTAATTACTGGGCATAACATTCACCCATGTGCTAAGACAAAGTTAGGATTGTCTTTCAAAGAAGTTATGCAATATTCACCTGAATATAATCATGCATTCAAATTAAACTGGTTATTCGTTAAAAAAGGGTTTCTATATAATAATTTAGAAGCTTCTGAGGTAAAAACTTTAGCAGACTTTAGTGGTTATTTAGGAGAAATACCTGAAGATTATGATTTGATACCTGTACATCCGTTTCAATTCGAACATGTCATACCAAAAGTTTATACGGAAGAGATCAAATCTCAAAATATTATACCGCTTCAACATACTGGTGGACTCGTAAAGAGTACTTCATCATTTAGAACCGTTTGTCCTTTAGATACGATAACACCTATTATCAAACTACCCGTAAATTCACAAATGACGTCAACAATACGTTCTATTAGTAACAACAGTATTATCAATTCTAAAAATATCGGTGAATATTTCAAATTTATTTATAAGAATGACGACCGTCTTAATGAAATCAGCTTACCCGTATTAGAATATGGCGGAATGACTTACATTCATGACGAAGTAGATAAACAGCGTAATTTATCATTCATATTGAGAGAAAATAATACGCAATATATACCTGCTCATGCATCACTTTATACAGCGACATGTTTGTTTGAGCTGAATGAACATCACCAAAAAATCTACGTCGATATGATTGAAACTGCTCGTGCAACAGCAACACCGATTGTTTGGTTTGACCAATATGTCTCATTACTCGTTGAAACTGTGTTAACACTCATGACGAAATACGGTGTTGGTTTAGAAGCTCACCTACAAAATATGTCATTTGAATTTATAAACGGTATGCCTACACGTTTACATGTACGAGACTTTGGCGGATTAAGAATAGATGCTTCTCGCGTGCCTGAATGGTTAGAACTAAGCAATGCTTTAACAAATGCAACGACTGAAAGTATGTATGAGAAAGTACAAAACACATTATTGAGTAATCATCTCAACACACTTGTGCATCATTTCAGTGAAGATTATGCATATGATTCAAACATGTTATGGCTACATATTAACCGTATATTTAAAGCCGTATTTGAAGATTTATTATCACAAGACATTCAACATACAGAGGCAGATATCAAAGCCTTTTACAAAAAGACTATAAACGAGAAAGCATTATTAACGATGCGCGTATCTAATAAAGATCAAGATATTTATATCCAAAAAGCCAACCCACTTCTCATAAGTGATGAAGTTAAAGTTTAATCCTTATCATCGTTTTGTCAGTTCTCAGTTTATAGCTCGAACAATCGATTGGGTAGATATCATCGCATTAAATTGGATAACGTTACAAATGACTGGAAGCGCTGTTTACATTGCATATATAAATTTTGCACGGTTAATGCCACAGTTAGCATTTGCTTTTATAATCGGCAAAATTATCGATACTGTTAGTGCTACGAAACTCATGTACATCATCCATTGTGCAAATATGTTATTCACAGTATGTGTCGTCTATGCTTTTTGGCAAAAATGGAATATCTACATCATACTTTCTATTATTATGGTACGTTCATTTTTCCAAGCAATTGATACGATACAAAGAAATGCACTTATACAAAGTTTTGTAGAACCAGACAAGCTTCATAAAGCGATCAGTTTAAATGCTTTAATTTTAAATATTGCTAGACTAACTGGACCATTTATAGGTGGGATATTATTAGCTCAACTGAATTCTAATATTGTATTATCCCTACCTATTATTGGGAGTTTAATGGTTATATTATTCAACCAAACTTTGCCAGAGGTCCATCATGAGAAGAAGACACGTTATAAAATATGGTCGTACTTAAGACAACAACCTGTTATTGTCATGCTCATGTTATCCAGTGTCTTATCGATGCTTTTTGGATTTTCGTATACGATTATTCTACCTAGCATTGTAGATGAACAATTTGGCAGCCGTACGATGATTTATTCACTCTTTACTGCCATGATTGCTGCTGGATCTATTATAATTTTAGTCATGTTTATGCGCACTAAAAATATGAATACGATGAAAAGTTTGAAACGATGGGCAATGATATTTACGTTAACCATCATATTATTATTGTTTATTCATGATACATATTTATATGCAGCTGTCTTATTAATAATGGGATTGGCATCACAGGCATTTAGAACGACCAATCGTATACTCGTCCAACAGCTTGTTGAAGCGAAATATAGAGGATCAGTATTATCCATTTCAATGATGGATAAAGGTTTCATTCCACTTGGTGGTATATTACTAAGCTTTATCTTTGAACAGTTCAATTTACAAATTGTATATATAACAATGGTTGTTGGACTGCTCATCATGGTCATCTGTGTCATGTTTATGATAAATAAGGAGAATCAATATGGAAAGAATTAAAGAAGTGTTAACAGACAGTAATCACGATTATTATATATATGATTTAACCGAATTAAAGAAGCGCATCAATTGGATCAGCTCTGTCACGAAACATGATATTTTCTATGCAGTGAAAGCCAACTCTAATATAAAAATCTTAGAAACACTCGCACCTTTTGTTTCGGGATTTGAAGTCGCTTCTACTGGAGAAATTGAAAAGGTTCGATCTATTTCAAAAGAAATTCCAATCATTTACGGCGGACCTGTAAAGACGAAACAACATCTAGAATACGCTTTAGATGCACATGTGAAATCTATTCAAGTAGAGAGTCTCTTTGAGTTAGATACGTTGCAATCATTACTTCAAGACAAACAACAATCAATCGAAGTTATGATTCGTATTAATTTAAGTAACATTCAATCAACAGCTAAATTAAAAATGGCGGGTGTCCCAACACAATTTGGTATGCCTTACAATGATTTAGATGAAGCCATTCAAATCTGTCACGATACAGATCAAATATTTTTAACAGGTTTCCACTTTCATGCAATGAGCAATAATTTGGACGAAGATGCTCACGTCACATTCATTGAAAGTGCACTTGAATTTACGCATCAATATCAATCACATTTACCGGAAGAATATGCGATTAATGTAGGTGGTGGTATAGGTATCGACTACGATTGTCAAACATGTTTTGATTTTGATTATTTTGCAACACGTATCCATCATCTACCACGCTTAACTTTTGAACTTGGACGTTTTATTACAAGTCCTATAGGTTATTATGCCGCTAATGTTTACGATATTAAATCCATGCATGATCAAACGTTCGTCTTATTAAACGGTGGCACAAATCATTTTAGATTTCCAAAAGCGTGGCAACATCATCAACCATTTGAAATTATTCATTCACATACTAGTTCTAACAGAATGAAGTCCATTACCAATGATACCGTCGTATTAGCTGGGAAACTATGTACACCAAATGATGTATTTGGTCTTCCCTATTATATTGAAAGTATACAAACCGGTGACTGGGTTGTATTTAAATTAGCTGGAAGTTACGGATATGACATTAGCCATTTACAATTTTTATCTCATGAATTGCCGCTTATTAAGTATATTTAAAAATACTTTGTTTAATTTGAAAGCATATTCTAAAAATATATTGACAAAAAAAGGTAATATTTTATAATTGAAAATGAAAATCATTATCATAATTCAACTTAAGAAAGAGGTTAAAGAAATGAGAAAGCTTTTATCAGTTATAGTAGTACTTGTTGTAATGCTAGCAGCTTGTGGTAATAAACAAGAGGCATCTTCAAACAAAGATACACATGAAG
The DNA here is from genome assembly GCF_045897195.1 of Mammaliicoccus sp. RAM2. Classification (NCBI taxonomy): domain Bacteria; kingdom Bacillati; phylum Bacillota; class Bacilli; order Caryophanales; family Staphylococcaceae; genus Mammaliicoccus; species Mammaliicoccus sp. RAM2. Next base: position 11,464 of record NZ_JBJNWI010000008.1, read on the forward strand.
TGAAACATGCCATGGGAACGACTAAAGTACCTAACAATCCTAAACGTGTTGTTGTATTAACAAACGAAGGTACAGAAGCACTTGTTTCAATGGGCGTTAAACCTGTTGGTGCTGCTAATTCATATGCTGGCGATCCATGGTATAAACATTTAGAGAAGAAATATAAAGACATTGAACCTGTGGGTGGAGAAAGTGAAATCAACTTAGAAAAAATTGCGAAACTTAAACCAGATTTAATTATCGGTAATAAATTCAGACAAGAAGCACAATACAAGAAACTTTCTGAAATTGCACCTACTGTATTCTCTAAAGAACTACGTGGCGACTGGAAAAACAACTTTAAATTATACGCGAAAGCTGTAAATAAAGAAGATAAAGGGAATGAAGTCTTAAAGAATTACGATAATCACGTTAAAAAAGCAAAAGAAGAGATTGGAGATAAAGCAAACTCAGAAGTATCAATGGTTCGCTTTATGCCAGGTGATGTAAGAATTTATCATAAAGATACATTCTCAGGTGTCATCTTAGACGAACTTGGTATTAAACGCCCTAAAGGTCAAGATAAGAACGACTTTGCAGAAAAAGGTGTTACAAAAGAACGTATTAAAGCAATGGATGGAGATTACATCTTCTACTTTACTTTCCAAGAAGATGATAAGAAAGTTTCAGCATTAGAAAAAGAATGGGTAAACGATCCAGCCTTTAAAGAATTAAATGCATCTAAAAAAGGTCATGTTTATAAAGTAGATGATGCTGTTTGGAACACTTCAGGTGGTGTATTATCTGCCAATATGATGATTGATGATTTAAAGGATAAATTGAATGAAAAATAAATATCTTTGGTTATTTCTCCTATTTTCAGGTATTTTTGTCGTGCTATTCATTTTAAGCATGATGCTTGGCTATAAACATTTTACCTTTTCAGATATATGGCAACATTATATCCATGGAGAAACAATTAAAGATCAACGTGTACTGACACAATTAAGACTACCTCGCGCAATTTTGGGCGGGGTTGTCGGTGTTTTAATGGGTATTAGTGGTGTGATGATCCAAACCATTACACGAAACCCCTTCGCAAGTCCTGGCATTATGGGTGTTAATAGTGGTGCTAGTTTAATGGTTGTGATTACGACTGTTGCGTTTGGTATGAACGGTGTATTTCAACAAACCATTATGGCTTTTATTGGTACCGTCATCATTGCAACTTTAATTATATTAGCCACTACATTACCATTTAAGCCATTCAATGCGATGGAATTAACTTTATTCGGAGCAAGTATTAGTGCTTTTTGTATGGCCATCACACAAGGTCTACTCATCTATAACGAATCAGCTATAGAAGAATTAATATATTGGCTAAATGGTTCAGTAGCGAATAAACATATCACTATTTTAATGTACATATGGCCATTTATTATCGTTGGTTTAATCATATCTATTTATATGGCCAAGCCGCTTAATCTTTATATGCTAAGTGATGATGCATTAAAAGGACTCGGTGCTAAAATATTATCCATTAAAGTATTCACGATGATTGCTGTTGTCCTGTTAAGTGGATCTGCCGTTGCATTAGCTGGTCCAATTGCCTTTATAGGACTGATTACACCTCATGTTGCGAAATTGTTATGTAAATCTCATAACCATTTTATTGTCATACCTTTATCAGGTGTTCTAGGTGGTTGTCTTCTATTATTAAGCGACATTTTAAGCAGATATTTATTAATGCCGAGAGAATTGCCAGTCGGTATTACAACAGCTCTTATTGGTGCACCAATATTCATTTATTTAATTCTTAATCGTAAGGAGTTAACAGAATGAAGAAATTTATCATACTTATCATCATGCTCATGTTAACGACTTTCCTCACACTCATGTTAGGTGATAGCTTTATCGCACCTCAAAATGTATTAAGTGGCCTATTTAAACTTGGAGATCCTTATACAAACTTAGTCATTAATACTTTAAGACTGCCGAGAGTCTTATTAGCAATTGTAACGGGTGCAGCACTTGGCATTGCAGGATGTGTCTTACAATTTATTACGAAGAATCCATTAGCTTCTCCTGATGTTATAGGTATATCTCAAGGTGCTAATGTTGGCTCGTTAGTATTTCTCATTGTCTTAACAACAAGTACCGAAGCTTTATTATTACCAATTGCTTATCAGCCAATCTTTTCAATGCTTGGTGCGATAATTGTTACGGCATTATTATATTTTTTAGCAATGCGAAAAAGTTACAAACGAGATCGTCTCATACTAATTGGTATAAGCTTTAATATACTTTGCCAAGCAATTGTAATGTTCCTAATATTAACTTCAAATAAACGCAGTGCTCAAGCTCAAATTTGGATTACAGGTTCCGTTCATCAAGCAGAATATCAACAAGTCATGATTGTAGGAAGCATCTTATTTATCATCATGGTCATCCTAACATATTATGCACGTTCATTTGATATTCATTACTTAGGTAGAAATTTATCATTAGCATTAGGCAATCCTTATCAACATATATCTATCATTGCATTAATATCTATGAGTATCCTAATTGGTATATCCATGAGTTATGTAGGCGGTATACAGTTTGTCGGATTAATCGCACCACACATCGCACTGAAACTCGGTGCACATCAATTTAGAAATCGAATATTTTATAGTGCCATAATCGGCGCCATCATACTATTATTAAGTGATTTAATCGGTAGAACACTCTTCTTACCAAAAGAAATCCCAGCAGGAATCTTTACCGCACTCATCGGTTCACCATTCTTTATGTATTTATTAATCAAGAGTAGGAAATGATATGTTTAGTAGTATTAGCGTATTGTACGAAATCGTTAAACACTATCAAAGTAGATAACGATAGAATATTGAAAAAGCAGGGTCATCAAGAAATGACCCTGCTTTTTGTCGTATTTAGGATGGAGAAATCAATTGAATATTGGGGTTGTATGAGGATAAGCCACGACTTCGACTATCTCTTGGCTTTATTCAGACGTTAAGCCATGACTTCAGCAATCTCTTGGCTTTATTCAGACGTTAAGCCATGACTTCAGCGATCTCTTGGCTTTACTCATCACTTAAGCCATGACTTTAACTATCTCTTGGCTTTATTCAGTACTTAAGCCACGACTTCGACTATCTCTTGGCTTTATTCATCACTTAAGCCACGACTTCGACTATCTCTTGGCTTTATTCATCACTTAAGCCATGACTTCAGCGATCTCTTGGCTTTATTCAGGTCTTAAGCCACGACTTCAGCGATCTCTTGGCTTTATTCAGACGTTAAGCCATGACTTCAGCGATCTCTTGGCTTTACTCAGGACTTAAGCCATGACTTCGACTATCTCTTGGCTTTATTCAGTACTTAAGCCACGACTACCGCTTTCTCTTGGCTTTACTAAACCCTCAACTCAAACAATACTCATCTTTCCATGATATCTTTCGCTATATGGATTTGTTTATTTCTTTCTTCAGTCACTAACTTTAAATCATTGTTAGATATGATATTCATCACTTTAATAGCATAATCTGATGATACAATTGCATGTCCTCTCATATGTCCTGTTGCGATTGCTTGTGCGTATACACGTGCTGCAAATTTACTTTGTTCTGTTAGTGACCTTTGTGATAATTTATTCGCTAAAAATCCAGCTTGTCTAAGTTCATAAGCACTCATTTGCCCTTCTTTTCTAAGTTGTAATTTGTGTTCTGTTTCTGAAATAATTGTCTGTTTGTCTTCATCATTGCCTATATCTATATCATCAATAAATCTCTTCGCATTTGTAATCGCCCACTCGACAAGTTCTTTCTGTGTCAGTTCTTCTAATAATGTCTCTAAAGTTATTCGTTTCTCAATATCATCTTGAATTTTCACTTTATATTTAGAAGGTATTTCAACTTTATGAGCTTTCTTAAGCTCCCTTTCATGTTCATTCCACGCATATTCCTCTAAATCCATAACATGTCCTCATTAGTATGACGATTGCCTAAGCTAGCAAAACATTTTTTCGTTAAATTATCTAAATATTTGGAATTTTCGTTCTTCTTAATGATATAATCACCTGAAGGGGTGATGTAATATGACAACAAAAGAGCAAAAGTCTAATAGATTTTTAGACGGAATTGAAACAATCGGTAACAAATTGCCACATCCATTTTTTATATTTTTATACTTAGCTATTTTCGTTATGGTATTATCATTTATTTTTAGTTTGTTTGATGCAACGGTTAAACCTCCTGGTGCGGATAAAGCACTCGATGTAAAAAATTTATTTTCAAATGAAGGTATTGAATACATTTTCACTAACCTTATCACGAACTTCACTGGATTTGCACCTTTAGGTCTCGTTATATCCATGATGATTGGTGTTGGCTTGGCAGAAAAAGTTGGCTTTTTAGAATACATTATTCAAAAAACCATTGTCAATGCGCCACCAGCTTTAATTACATATGCAGTCGTGTTTATTGGGATTATGGGTAATATTGCTTCTGATGCTGCAACGATATTAATTCCTCCATTAGCAGCTATGGTATTCTATAAATTAGGGAGACATCCGGTAGCTGGTTTAGCTGCAGGGTTCGCTGCGGCTGGTGCAGGATTTACAGCTAACTTATTAGTTGTAGGTACAGATGCATTACTTGCTGGTATCAGTACGGAATCTGCAAAGATAATTGATCCTGATATGGTCGTATCTCCAGTAGCAAACTGGTATTTTAATATTATTTCTACAGTATTATTAACCATTGTAGGTGCACAAGTGACGACTAAAATTATAGAACCTCGTTTAGGTGATTATAAAGGTCATATTGAAGATTTAGATGAACATGAAGACTCACCTACTGCCAAAAAAGCTTTCATTTACGCTTTAATTGCAGCTGCAATTTATATACTTATATTTGTTGTTGGTTTATTAATACCAAATAGTCCTTTATTAGGTGAAAAAGGCGACATACTTGAATCTCCATTTTTAGCTGGCATTGTTCCCGTTATACTTGGTTTCTTCCTTGTTGTCGGCACAACGTTTGGTATTGTTGATCAAAAGATTAAAAGCACACACGATGTAGGTAAATTTATGACACAAGCTGTTAATGACATGTCAGGCTATATTGTGCTCATATTTGCTGCATCACAATTTATCAGTTTCTTCCAATGGTCTAATATGGCTACTTGGATTGCTGTAAATGGCGCTGATTTCTTGAAAAGTATTCATTTAACAGGACTACCATTAATCTTGTTATATATCTTATTTACAGCATGTCTCAACTTATTAATCACTTCAGGTTCAGCTAAATGGGCGCTAGAAGCACCCGTGTTTGTACCGATGTTTATGCAACTTGGTATTCATCCAGGTTTTACTCAAGCAGCTTATCGTGTAGCTGATTCATCATTTAATATAGTTACACCTTTGAATCCATATTTTGTCGTCATTATAGCTTTCTTAAATAAGTACGATAAAAAGGCTGGTATAGGTACGCTTATTTCATTAATGATACCTTATACGGTTGCATTTATTATTACTTGGATTATTTTATTAACGATTTTCTATTTAACAGGATTACCTTTAGGTCCTGGCGTAACAAGACATTTGTAAGGAGTGATATTCATGAATTTTGACGAAGATTTTAAACAAAAGTTAATCAATCTTAGACGTAATTTACATGCTTTTCCTGAAGTAGGATTTTTAGAAATTCGAACTGCAAATATCGTTAAGAACTATCTAGATTCTTTTGGATATGACATTCAAAGTGGTCAAGAAGTGATGAATAAAGATTATTTAATGGGGTATCCTACTGAAGTTGAATTTAATTCACATATTGAAAAATTAGATCAACTCGACGAAGAACTGCCACATTTCAGAGATGGATATACAGGAATCGTTGCAACATTAGATACTCAAGTTCCTGGTCCAACATTTGCACTTAGATTTGATATGGACGCTTTACCAATTACAGAAAATAAGGATAGCGATCATTATCCTCAAGCCAATGGATTCCTTTCTACAAACAAAGGCTTTATGCATGCATGTGGACATGATGTTCATACAACTATCGGTATTGGCCTTGCAGAACTTTTAAAAGAACATGAATCTGAACTAAAAGGGAAACTTAAGCTCATTTTCCAACCTGCAGAAGAAGGTGTTCGAGGTGCTAGATCTATGGTAGAACAAGGTGTCGTAGATGATGTCGACTACTTTGTTGGCGCACATATCGGATTAAATGCTCAATCTAATGAAATTATCACATCCGTAAAAGGATTCTTAGCTTCTACTAAATTAGATGTTCAAATAAACGGTGTTTCAAGTCATGCAGGAGCACAACCTCAAGATGGTCGCAATGCCCTACTCGCTGCAGCAACATTCGTTCAACAAGTATATGCAATAGAACGTCATGAAAAAGGTGCATCTCGTGTAAATGTCGGTACACTTCAAGCAGGTAGTGGCAGAAATGTTATTGCAGATGAAGCATTTCTACAATTGGAAGTAAGAGGAGAAAATAACGACGTGAATCAATTTATGATGAAACGTGTAGAAGAAATTAAGGCTGGCGTTGAAGCAATGTTTGGTGTCACAATTACAATGACAAAAGTCGGTGAAGCCATTAGTATTAAGCCATCCGAAGATATGGAACAAACAGTTTATCAATTATTAAAAGAGAAGTTGCCATCATTAAATATTATTCAAGAAGAATCCACACCTAGTGGAAGTGAAGATGCTACTTATTTTATAGACAGAGTGATGAGCCGTAAAAAAGATGCAATCTATATGAATATCGGAAGCAATCATGATTATAACCATCACCATCCAAAATTTGATGTCGTAGAAAATGATATATTTAATGGTATTAACGCATTATACGAAATCGTAAAACACTATCAAAGTAAATAACAATAGAATATTGAAAAAGCATGACCATTAAAAATTGGCCATGCTTTTTTGTCGTATGTAGGATGGAGAGATTAATTGAATGTTGGGTTTGTATGAGGGGAAGGTATAACTTCGACTATCTCTTGGCTTTATTCAGGACTTAAGCCATGACTTCGACTATCTCTTGGCTTTACTCAGGACTTAAGCCATGACTTCGACTATCTCTTGGCTTTATTCAGGACTTAAGCCATGACTTCGACTATCTCTTGGCTTTACTCAGGACTTAAGCCATGACTTCGACTATCTCTTGGCTTTACTCAGGACTTAAGCCATGACTTCGACTATCTCTTGGCTTTATTCAGGACTTAAGCCATGACTTCAACTATCTCTTGGCTTTACTCAGGACTTAAGCCATGACTTCAACTATCTCTTGGCTTTACTCAGGACTTAAGCCATGACTTTGACTATCTCTTGGCTTTATTCAGGACTTAAGCCATGACTTGGGTGATGTCTTGGCTTTACTAGGAAGTTAAGCTATGACTTCGACTATCTCTTCCCCCTATTCACCTTTCCACTGACACTAAACTCATCCTCCAATTATTACCTAGGTAATACGCCTTTTGGTATTGGATTTGTATATTCATTTTTACTACGGAATTGTTTAAATTCTTGTTGTACTTGTGATCTTAAATATGGGTTATCTAATAGTTCTATTGCTGTATGTGCCATTGTCATAGCAGCGTTACTTGTGCCTTGTACTGCTAAGTTTGATAATCCTTGGCTTGTCATTTGCCATGTATGTAATGGTGTTCCGATAGCTGAGGTCGCACATGACACTTGGCCAGTTGGTACTACCCAACTTACATCAGATACATCGGTAGAGCCTGATAATATATGATCTGTCTCTTTATAAGGACTGACTTTATCGTAAATATATTTATCTTCTAATACCCCTTCATCATCTAAAAATCCAAACCCTACTAAACTTGTTAATTTATTTTTTCGTTCATTGTCTGTTAATGAATTAAAAATTTCTTTTGCAAATTGTTCATCATCACGACTCGCTTGATACTCATAAATTTCATTTAATGAGTGATGTAATTGAGCGCCTAATTGTGTATTCGGAATATAATTTGAGCATCCTTTAACAAAGTCGATTTCTACTTCAGTTTCAGTCATTAAAGCAGCACCTTGTGCAATTTTCTTAATACGCTCATAGACATCATGAACTGTATCAATTGTCTTGGCACGAATCAAATATTGTACTGTTGCTGAGTCTTGTACAACACTTGGAGATGAACTACCTACATCGTGTAATGCATAATGGTATCTCACATCTTCTGTAACATGCTCTCTCAAATAATTGGCACCAACATTCATTAACTCGACAGCATCTAAGGCACTTCTACCAAGATGAGGGCTATTAGCAGCATGTGATGAAATACCTTTATAATGAAAATTCACTAAGTAATTGGCGAGTGATGACAAATTCATCACGCTGTTAGAAGGTGACGGATGCCAACATAATGCAAAATCAACATCATCAAAAGCACCATCTCTAACCATGAATGTCTTACCAGAACCAATTTCTTCACCAGGACAACCATAGTATCTTACTGTACCTTCTAAATGATGCTCTTCAATATAATCTTTAACCATAGCTGCCGCCATTAGTGAACCCGTACCTAATAAGTTATGACCACATCCATGACCAACCTCATTCCCTTCGTCATTTTTCGAAGATGAGTTTGGTGTTTGATATAAACCTGGTAACGCATCATATTCTCCTAAAATTGCTATGACTGGCTTACCTGATCCATAAGAAGCAACAAAAGCCGTCTCAATTTCTGCTACATTACCTTCAACTTTAAAACCCAACTCTTCACATTGCTTCATGAGATATTCTGCAGATTGAAATTCTTTAAACTTTAATTCTGGATGATAAAATAAATATTCACTAATTGCCTTGAACTGGTCTAGATGACTATCTCTATAATCTTTCAAAAACTTTACTCTACTCATAAAACCATCCCCCTTTAAATATAAATTTTACCATAAAGGTGTAATATATTCATTTAGAGGCATTTCCTATTACATATAAAAATACCAGCTACATCATCATAGCTGGCATTATATTATCTTTGTATTTGATTGGCATTTTCAATGGCTGTTACTTTACCATTCTTTGTCGTTATTAATATTGAGAAGGAATTGTTTGGATTATCATCATAAACTAACCCATCGCTATTTTCTATAGTCGGTGTTCCGTGAACGGATTTAAATGCTTCTACTGTTACATTTGTCGGCGTTACGTATATATGTTCTGCTTTATCTTTACTATTATATCTTACGGCTACATTGCCATATTTTTCAGCATGAGATTGCCCAACTTCTATTCGTCCATCTGACTTCCCGAATTTCTTTTCAATGGCATCTCGCGACAATCCAATACCTACTCCATAAAATCCCCTTCTTACATCAGAATTCATAAAATCTTGGCTAAATTGAGTCGTTTGGACATCGATGCTTGGAGGATCGCCTTCTGGTTCCTCAGAATCATCACTTGATTCTTTGTCATTACTTTCTTCACTACTCGGTTCTTTATCAGCTGTTTGTTGATTACTAGAAAATTCAATACGATTATCACCAGCAATAAATTGATACGCGATGAAACCAAATACACCAACGATTAAAAGTAGTAAAACTAATATCATTCCCGAAAATATCTGTTTCAAATTCCTTCCTCCGAACTATAATTTTCATAAAAAAGTTTATAAATGTATTGTAATTCATATCAAAATGACTTTCTATAGTAACCTAAAATAAAAAAAGAATAGATTCCTCTATTCTTTTTAAACTATTTCTAAATATATCTTACACCAAAATTTCTGTTTTATTTTCTACGCATTGTTGGACTGATGCTGCTACTTGATCGACGACTCTTTTTTCTAATGAATTTGGAATGACATAATTTGCATTGAGTTCGTCTTTATGAATCGTTGCTGCTATGGCTTTTGCTGCAGCTATTTTCATTTCAGTTGTGATATGTTGTGTCTTGGCATCTAATACGCCTCTAAATATACCAGGGAATGCTAACAGATTATTAATTTGATTTGGATAGTCTGAACGACCTGTTCCAACGATTGCTGCACCCGCTTCATACGCTTCTTCTGGATAAATTTCTGGTGTTGGATTCGCTAATGCAAAGATAATTGGATCGTTGTTCATAGATTGAACATGTTCTTTTGATAATGCTTTTGGACCTGATACGCCAATAAATACATCTGCATCCTTAATGACATCTTCTAGAGTACCTTGTACATTATCAAAATTTGTATATTCTGCAATATCTCTTTGTGCATCATTCAACCATTCTTCTGATTTATTTAAGACCCCTTCTAGACTAACGAGGGTGATATTTTGACAACCTGCTTCTAACAATAATTTCGCAATCGCAATGCCTGCTGACCCTGCGCCATTTATAATGATTTTGGCATCTTTGTCTGATTTATCTACAACTTTAAGTGCATTAATCAACGCAGCAAGTACGACGATTGCTGTTCCATGTTGATCATCATGAAATACAGGTATATCTAATTCTTCTATTAAACGCTTCTCTATTTCAAAGCAACGAGGTGCTGAAATATCTTCTAAATTGATACCTGAAAAATTAGGTTGTAACGCTTTAATAATTGATATGATTTCTTCAGTATCTTTCGTGTCTAATGAAATTGGAAAAGCATCAACATTCGCAAGTTTTTTAAAGAGAATACTCTTACCTTCCATAACAGGAATGGCTGCTTTCGGACCGATATCACCTAAACCAAGTACAGCTGTTCCGTCTGTAATAACTGCAATCATGTTACCTCTAGCAGTTAAAGTATTTACTTTTGTTTCATCTTCAGCAATTGCTCTACATACTGCAGAAACACCTGGTGTATAGACAACACTTAAATCTTCTTCTGAAGTCACATCTACTTTGCTCGTGATTTCAATTTTACCTGCGCGTTCTTGATGTAAATTTATAGATTCTCCGTATTCATTACTTTCAGTCATTTTTATTTACTCCTTATTTATTTATATTTAGCTTAATAATTTTAATAAAAGTGATGCTAAGATTACGGTAGATACACCACCGATTCTAGTAGCCACTTGTGCAAACGGCATTAATGCCATACGTTTAGATGCTGATAATATCGCAACATCTCCTGTTCCACCTAATCCACTATGACAACCTGTTACGATTGCTGCATCAACGGGATACATCTTCATTAATTTTCCTACGAAATATCCTGATAACATCATGATGAATACAACTGAAGCACATACGATAACGTAGGCTGGTGTCACAATTTTCACAACATCTTCTAATGGAATATAAAGCATACCGAGACCGACCATTAACGGCCAAGTTAAACTTGTTGAAATAAATTTGTATAAATTATGCGCACCGTCTTCCATTTTGTGTGGCATCACTTTAAGACACTTAATTAATGTTGCAAATAAAATCATAATAACCGGTCCTGGGACACCAATGAATTTCTGACCAAGTGTACCAACAATAAAGAATGTACAAGCAATGAGTAACCCTGCACCCATTAATGAGAAATCAATGACTTTCTCTTTTTCTTCAGGAACTTCATTACCATCTTCAGATTTTACTAACTTCCCATTTCCTGAAAGATGCTTTTTCTTTTCTCCTAAACGCATCATAAGTCCTGCACTGACAACTGCGAAGATATTCCCAATAACAGCTGCTGGGATCATTTGAGATACGAATGATTCTGCTGATCCACCTAAAATAGATGAATATGCAATAGATAATGGAAGTATCCCTTCACCAATACCACCACCTATAATTGGAACAACGATATAGAAGAAAGTATGTTGTAAATCATATCCAAACAATAATCCAACTAACATGCCTGCTACGACAGCTAAGACTGTCCCCACTACTAAAGGTACAAACATACGTGTGAAACCTTGAATTAATACTTTACTATTCATGCCTAAAATACTGCCGACTACTAAACAAGAAATATAGAAATACAAGAAATTAGACGTCTTCATCAAATTCGTAACGGCTTCCATTGAAGATGTATTAATCACATTTAAAAATACTAAAATAGAAGGTACAAGCAATGCCAATATAGCTGGTCCACCTATTTCTTTTAATATAGGAATTCTCTGCCCTAAATCACCGAGCAACATTCCTAAAATCATAATTACAGCAAATCCACCAATCATATCTGCTGGTAACGTATTATATATAGATGCTGTTAATATAATTGCAGCTAAGACAATGTATAACGGTAATGGCAATACACCAATTTTAGCTTTCATTAATTTTTCCCATAAGCTTTTTATATTATTTTGGATAGGTAACTCTTTCTCGGTAACCGCTTCCAAATTGGTCTTCGTATTCATTTTTATCCCCCTTAATTGATATAAATTCATTTTATGAAAACGCAACCAAAAATTATAGCTTATGAAATTTTAATTATCTTTTTGTAATTAAAAAAACCAAACGAACCGAATCGTTTGGTTTTTTATTGAGATATATCATGACATATATCCTTGTAAATATTTTAAGTTGTCTTTGTTTAACTTATAGAAGTAGATCGGTCGGCCAATACCATATGTTAAAGACTCTTCCAGTACTTCAATATCTGTTAAGAATTTTAAATACTTTCTTACAGATACTCTTGAAATATTAACTGCTTTAGAAATATCATCTGTTGAAAATGCATGATCTTCAAAGTCATTCATCTTCTCAATGATGCTTTGTAACGTTTCTTTTGTGACACCTTTTGGTAATTTCAGTTCTGAATCATCTGTAACAACTTGTTTATTCAAGAACTCTGCATCAATATCTGCTTGTTTAATTTGATGATTACCTTTAAAGAAAGTCTGTCCTTGTTTGTATTTAAGTAAAGACTTCTTAAATCTTTCAAATTCAAATGGTTTAATTAAATAATCTACCGCGCCATATCTGAAGGCTGTCTGAATATCTTCAGCATCTGTAGCAGCTGTTATCAGTATCGCATCTACTTGATAACCTTGCTCTCTTACATATTTCAAAAAAGTTAATCCATTTTCTTCTGGCATGTATATATCTAACAATAATAAATCGATCGTCTTTGACTGAATGACTTCCATTGCTTCTGTTACATTCTGTGCAAAATCAACTAATGCTTCAGGATCTATTTTTTCTATAAATTGACGATTGATTTGCGCAACCATTGGATCATCTTCAACTATAAGTATATTTAACATTTATCTTCGCCCTTTTTCGGATAGTTTATAACAACTGAGAACTGTACATTTCCTGCTTCATGCGCATTAATTGATATTTGACCATCAAGCTTTTCAACACTTTGTTGAACAAGGTGCAAACCATATCCTCTATTCTCTCCTTTAGAAGAAAAGCCTTTTTCAAATATATGTTCATCTAGTTCATGATTGAGTCCTACACCTGAATCTATTACATCTATCATTAACTGATCCTGTTTATAGTTTAAGTGTACGTCAATTGTTTTCTTTTTAAGTGATGATGATACTAATGAGTCTATACTATTATCAATTAAATTACCGATAATTGTAATTACTTCATGTGTAACATGTGAATCTTTCGGTTCTGGTATCGTAGCATGATTAACTATAGAAAGCTTGATTTGTTGTTCGCGTGCCAGACTAAGCTTACCAATTAAGAAACCAGCTAACGCTGCATCTTTAACCTTCGATGTGATATCTCCACTTTCTTGACTACCAAGTTCTACAATTTCGCGTATGTACTGTTTTAAATCATCGTAATGTTCCATCTGCAACATACCAGAAATTACATGCAATCTATTACTAAATTCATGCGATTGAGCTCTTAACGTATCTGCATACGTCCGAACACCTACTAACTGCTCCGATAATTTATGCACTTCCGTCTTATCCCTAAACGTTGATATCGCACCCACTATGTCATGATTCACAATTAATGGTACTCTATTCACCAATATCTTCACGCCATTAATATCTTGTTCTTTATCAAGTTCAGGCTTTCCAAGCTCAACAATCTTAGGTAATTGCGTCGAAGCCATATAATCATTAATTGGCATACCTATAGGATCTCCTTTAAGACCTGCTTTCTTAAAAATATCCATTGCAGACTTATTAACCAAATTAATTTTGCCATCTTTATCAACTGCCACAATCCCTTCATGAACAGACTGTAACATCGTATTCCGTTCACCTAGAATTTTCGCGATATGTGAAGGTTCAAGTCCTAACAAAATACGCTTAATATAAATCGATAATAAATACGCGCCAATAGCACCTACAATTAAACCAATCACAGATCCAATCATAATTTTCTTATTACCATCTGCTAAAGCTTCATACACCGTCTGCATTGGCACACCAACCGATACCGCACCCACTTGTTTACCATCAGCATAAATAGGCGTGAAAGCACGCATCGTTAAACCAAGCGTCCCTTTTGCAATAGACGAACTAGCCTTACCATGTAAGACATCCCATTCATCGCCACCTTTAAAATGCTTACCAATCAATTTCTCATTCGGGTGAGATTTTCTAATTCCGTTCATATCCATCACAACAATAAAACTCACGTCCGTTGTTTTTTGAATCTTAGACGTATAATCTTGAATCTTACGATCATCACTATCATCAGCCAAAGACTGCTGCACAACCTCAGAACCAGCAATCGCCTTACCAATAACCTCCGCCTTCTCCTTCGTCGTACTATGAATCGTATCCTTAATCGTATTACTGATTAATAAACACGTAATTAATAAAGAAAATAGCACCACAATACAAACCACAATAATCACAAGCGTACTCAACTTTAATCTTTGCTTCTTCAAAACATAACCGCCTTTAGTAAACATTACAAATGTTATTAATTATTAAGAATATATCATATTCTTCGTTTTCATATAATAAATCACTGGAAATTATCTAAAGTTGAATTTTTATGGATCGTAATTTTACATTTTATTAACCTTGAGAACAATTTTTGATAAAATATAGACAAATATCATAATTTTTGGAGGTAATATTTTGAAAAAACAAATCGAAGTTGTAGGTGCAATTATCTTTAATGATGATAAAGTACTTTGTGCACAAAGAAATGAAAATATGAGTTTACCTCTTATGTGGGAATTCCCTGGCGGTAAAATAGAAAAAGATGAATCTGAAATAGAAGCTTTAAAACGAGAGATCAGTGAAGAAATGTTATGTGATCTTGAAGTTGATGATAAAGTTACTTCTACTTCTTATGAATATGACTTTGGAATTGTTAACCTTCATACATATAAATGTAAATTGAAAGAGAAAATGCCTACACTTACTGAACATAAAAGTATTCAATGGCTTGATGTTAAAGATCTTGAAACTTTAGAATGGGCACCGGCCGATATACCTGCTGTCAAAATCATTGTAGATGAGGTATAAATATGAACAATTTATTAGAAGACTTTAATCAGTCGCTACACAAAGGGTTTATAGATCGTACAATTTCACATAAAGGTAATTTCATGCCGAAATTATTGGTTAATAATAATGAAGAAAATGTACTTTCAACTATTATTAATGAACTGCATAAATGTAAGACATTCACGATTTCAGTCGCCTTTATCACAGAAGGTGGATTAGCAAGTTTAAAATCTCATCTATATGATTTAGGCAAAAAAGGTGTTCGAGGTAAAATTATTACTTCGAATTATTTAGGGTTCAACACGCCTAAAATGTATAAAGAATTATTAAAGCTTAAAAATGTAGATGTAAAATTAACTGGTGTTAGTGGATTTCACGCTAAAGGTTATGTATTTGACCATGAACATTATTCATCCATGATTGTCGGAAGCTCTAATTTAACTTCTAATGCTTTAAAAGTAAACTACGAACATAATATCTTACTTTCTACGCAAAAGAACGGCGATCTTGTTTATAATGTTAAGGCTCAATTTGATGAACTATGGCATAATAGTACGCCTCTTTCTGATGAATGGATTCAAGATTATGAGAAGACATATGATGCGCGTAATTTAAAAGAAGCATATCGTATTACTGAGCAACAAAATGAAATCCAAAGAAATATTGATGAAGCAGTTAGAATCGAACCTAACATTATGCAAAAAGAAGCTTTACACTCATTAGCTGAACTCAGAAAAGAGCATAAAGATAAAGCACTAATTATTTCAGCTACTGGTACAGGGAAAACAATTCTCTCTGCATTAGATGTGAGAAGTTACAACCCTAATCAATTTCTATTTATTGTTCATAATGAAGGTATTTTAAAAAGAGCTATTCAAGAATTTAAAAAAGTACTGCCATTAGCACAAGATGAGGACTTTGGCTTATTAACAGGGAAACAAAAGAATACTAACGCTAAATATTTATTTGCAACGATTCAAACATTATCAAAAGAAGATGTTTTTAGGCAGTTTGATGAAAAATACTTTGATTATATCGTTTACGATGAAGCGCATCGCTCTGCTGCCTTATCATATCAAAAGGTATTCAATTACTTTACACCTGATTTTGTACTTGGGATGACCGCAACACCTGAAAGAACCGATAATTTAAATATATTTGAAATGTTCGATTACAACATTGCTTATGAAATTAGATTACAAAAAGCGCTGGAAAGTGAAATACTCTGTCCCTTCCATTATTTTGGTGTCACAGACTATGTGCTTAATGGTCAATCTACAGATGATTACAGTAGTTTAGCGGATTTAACTTCTGATGAAAGAGTTAAACATATTCTAGAAAAGACACAATACTATGGTTATTCTGGTGATACGCTTAAAGGACTTATTTTCGTAAGTAGAAAAGATGAAGCATGGGAGCTCGCTAATAAATTAACTGCTCTTAACGTACCTTCACTTGCATTGACTGGTGAAGACAACATGGATAAACGACAAGAAGCAATCGAACAACTAAAATCAGGAGAAATCAATTACATTATTACCGTTAACTTATTTAACGAAGGTATTGATATCGCACCTGTAAATCAGATTGTCATGTTAAGAGAGACAGAATCAAGTATTATCTTTATTCAACAGCTTGGTAGAGGCTTGAGAAAAGCGGAAAACAAAGAATATTTAACGGTTATTGATTTCATAGGTAACTATAAGAAAAACTACCTCATTCCAGTCGCATTATCTGGTGATCAATCACAAAATAAAGATAATTATAGAAGATTTATAGCAGATAATACTGCATTAACAGGTGTTTCTACTATCAACTTTGAAGAAGTAGCTAAGAAACAAATATATGATTCACTGAAACAAGTCAACTTGAGTTCAGCAACTCACATTAAACAGGCTTTTAATGAAGTTGAACAAAGAATTGGTCGAACGCCATTATTAATGGATTTCATTAGACAGAATTCTATAGATCCTAGCGTGATATATTCTAGTGACAGTACTTATAATAACTATCATGAATTCCTAGTCAGATTCAAGAAAATTGAAGACACACTAACTAAAAATGAAAGTCTCAACTTAACGTTCTTGTCTCGAGAAATCGCACCAGGCTTAAAAAATGTTGATTATACAATTTTAGAAGCCATTATTAGAAGACCTCATAAAATACATGAGCTACTACCAATCGCACAACAAATTGATTCAAACGTTACAAACGATGACATTCAGACAACCTTGAAAATTTTAGACCATCGTTTCTTTAGCATTACAATAAACAAAACGTATGGTAACCCTATTATCAACATAATCGATGATGAAGTTAGACTGACTGATACATTTTCAGCAGCATTAGAAAAAACAGTATTCAAAACATACGTTGATGACATTATTGAATTAGCTAAATACAATAATATGGTACATCACGGTAGCCAAAATGGCCTACTACTATATAACAAATATACAAGAAAAGACTTCGTTAAATTACTAAACTGGAAATCTGATGAGTCCGGAACAATTAACGGCTATAAATTCGGAAATAATACTTTACCAATTTTCATTACATATCATAAACAAGATGATATCAGTGATAATACAAAGTACGAAGACGAATTCCTAAGCCCTGATGAACTCAAATGGTTTACAAGAAGTAATCGTACATTAAAATCAAAAGAAGTCCAAAAAATCTTAGCACATCAAGAAAATAATATAGACATGTATATCTTTGTAAAGAAAGAAGACGTGGCAGACGGAAAAGAATTTTATTACCTGGGAAAAGCCCACTACATTAAAGATTCAGCAGAACAAACAATCATGCCAAACGCTAAACAACAAAATATCGTCACAATGACATTATCTATGGAATCACCTGTAAAAGACGAAATATATAGATATATCATTGAGGCGTAGGGAAGAGTCTAGGACATCATTGTTCTAGACTTTTCAATTCTCTACAAATATTTCTCCAACACTATTTCATCTCGAATTGGAATCCCATTTTCTGCTAATAGTGGAATGGATGGTTTTTGCTTTCTTGCTTTTTCTACTGCATTTGATATGACTTTTATGATGCTATATCCTCTTTTTTGATAGAACTTCAAAGCATTTAAGTTATCATTTGTCGTTATGACTGAAATTTTTGTTATATCCTTTTCCTCAGATATTTCTTCTAACTTTTTCAACAATTGACTTCCTATTCCTACATTCTCTTTAAAACTATCCAATGAAATAATTTCTATTTGATCATTTCTTATTATATATGTAATCACACCAATTATTTCCGCTTCTTCGTATGCAACAAATCCTGGTAAATCTGATAATTGATAAGTTCCTGAAGAGACAACCATTTCATCATCTCCCCAGTTATCAATAAACAAATCGATGAGTACTTGTTTATTGATGTCATTAGTATGAACCACTTTCATTATTAATCACCCGCTTCTTGTACTTTAAACAAATTATATTAAATACTCTTTAATTTGTGCTATGAGCATTAAATTATTACAAAAAAATAACCATTCCCAACTATTAATCAAGTTTACAGAATGATTGATATTATCTTTATTTTAATATAAGCAAGTTCTAAAGATAGTGACTAATCTCTATTTCAAGGGTGATGCCTATGATGTTGGTTTTTGCTCCTTGAAAGTAGTAGAATGACTGATTATGAAATTCTAATGGTTGTCATATCAATCATTGGTTTAATATTAATTAGCAACATTCAAAAAAGTAACCATTCCAACTTTTGACGGAGTTCTGGAATGATTACTTATTATTGTTCTAAAAACTTCAGCCACCGTCTTTCGAACGGGCTAACTGGCCAACGTGTTAGTGTACGTCGCCATTTTATAGTTAAATTATACAATAATCCGCAATATTATGTCTATAACAACCAAAAATTATGTTACAAATACTGGTAATTTGGTATAATATAACAGAGCAAGTTGGATTGATGGTGGCTAATCTCAGTATAGAGTGAGGTGGTGCTTATGAAAGTATCTACAAAATCTTTAGAAAGGAGACGCCTTTTGTGATTCCAATTGTCGATGCAATTAAGCTGATGATAGATTTCGGTACTTTTATCGTAGTCTTAATTGGCTTAGTCATTACAATTGTGAAATTAAGCACAAAAAAGTAACCATCTCTAACTTTGACCAGTTAAATGGTTACTTTTTTTAATCGACTATGGTCACCGTCTTTCGAACGGGCTCATCGGGCAACGTGTTAGCGCACGTTGTCCTTTTTTCATTTACATAATATCATAATTTGGTATATTTTGTCTATTTCTATATACATTCAATTACATGCCTAAAGTGAATAATATAATGGCTATGATAACGGCTACGATTGGGACGAGTACGGTCATTGCGCCGAATGCTGGATATGCGTCTTTGTGTGTTTCTCCTGCTATAGATCTAATTGTAGTAACAGCATAACCACCGTGTGGTAAGGAATCTAAAGTTCCTGATGATAATGCTACTGTTCTATGCAATGCTTCTGTATCTACACCCATATCTATATAGTGTGGGGCGAGTATTGGTAACGCGATTGTTTGTCCACCTGAAGATGAACCTGTTAAACCTGCGATAACCATTACAGCGATCGCCCCAGTTATGAGTGGCGATCCATTTAAATGTGTCACATATTCTATCGCATCATTAAAGGCTGGTGTAATCTTAGCTACACTCCCAAAACCTACTACTGCTGATGTATTACCAAGTGCTATTAACGCACCTTCCGTTCCTTTTCCTACTGCTTTCCAAAAATCTCTGAAATAACTACGATTTAATAACCATGTTGCTATAATTCCGCTTGATAACGAAATAATGAGCGCTGATTGTTCAAGTACGTTATGTAGTAGAAAAGACACGATTAACACAACAATTAATGGAATCATACTTAAAAATGGATTTGGTAAATGGTTTCTTTTTTCAAATTGATCATTTTCTCTTTCAATAAATACCTCACCATTTCGTTTTGCTTTTTTAATCATATGCATGAGCCACAGATATCCAGCTATTAACATAAAGAGTGCTGTCACAAGGCTGACTTCCCATGCTGCATAGGGACTTGTGTGCAAGTAAGGAATAGGTATCCAATTTTGTATTTCAGGAGAACCGGCTGAAGTCATTGTAAATGTTGTAGATCCTAATGCTAAAGCGGCTGGAATAAACCTTCTTGGATAATTGGATTCTTTAAATAAACTAACAGCCATTGGATATACTGCAAATGCTACAACAAATAGACTTACCCCACCATATGTTAAGACGCCACATGCAAGGACGATTGCGAGTACGGCTCGTTTCATACCTATTTTACTAATAATCCAATGTGATACACTTTCAGCTGCACCACTATCTTCCATGACTTTACCGAATATGGCACCTGTTAAGAACATCAAATACCAAGAAGTTATAAACCCTGAAAAGCCCTCCATATATCCGGTTATAAAGTCAGTTTGTCCTTTTTCAGCAAATTGTGAAAAGACGGGTACGCCATTTAATAAAGCAACAAACAATGCTGATATTGGTGCAACAATTAACAAATTCATGCCCCGCATTACTAATATCGTCAGTAACACGAGTCCCCCGATAAGTCCTATTATCCCTAACATTGTAAAGCCTCCTTAATTAAGCATTCACTGTTGACTATTGATTACCATATTTTCTAACACGTAATAATGCTTGTTCTGCATGGCCTGCAAAGTTCTCTAACTGGCAAAGTCTTGCTGCATACTCACCAATCATTGCACTTTGTTCAGGATCGTCTATATGTTGGTATGTCACTGTTTTTAAGAATTTACCAACCCATAGGCCACCTGTATATTTCGCTGCTTGTTTCGTTGGTAAAGTATGGTTTGTACCGATGACTTTGTCACCATAAGCAACGTTTGTTTCTGGACCTAAGAATAATGCACCATAATTTTTCATATGTTCTAAATAATAACTTGGATCTTTCGTTAATATTTCAACATGTTCGAATGCTAATTTATTAGCTTCTTTAACTGCTTCTTGATCATCCTCAACAACAATCACTTGACCATAATTATTCCAAGATTCTCTGGCTACATCAGCTGTAGGTAAAGTTTCTAATTGTCTCTCAATTTCTTTCATCGCTTCTTTCGCAATTTCTTCAGAAGTAGAAATAATAGCACCTGGTGATGTTGGACCGTGTTCACCTTGCCCTAAAATATCTGTTGCAATCATTTCTGGCTCACTTGTTTCATCAGCAATGACTAGAGTTTCAGTCGGGCCAGCTAATAAATCTATACCTACGCGACCAAACACTTGGCGTTTCGTTTCAGCAACAAATGCATTACCTGGACCCACAATCATATCAACTGATTGAATCGTTTCTGTACCAATTGCCATGCTTCCCATAGCTTGAATGCCACCTAATATATAAATTTCATCAGCTCCTGCTTTATGCATAGCATAGACAGTTGTTTTTGGAATTTCTCCATTAATAGTAGGTGTACAAGCAATAACACGCTCTACACCTGCAACTTTAGCTGTTAAAATACTCATATGTGCCGATGCGATCATTGGATATCGACCACCAGGTATGTAACATCCTACACTTTCTACAGGTATATTTTTATGTCCTAAAAATACGCCCGGCATAACTTCAACATGAATATCTTTCATAGAGTCTCTTTGTGCTTCTGAGAATTTCTTAATATTATCTTGAGCAAATGCAATATCATGTTTAACGTCTTCAGGAATAGAGTCTACTATTTCTTCAATTTGTGCTTGAGATAATTTAAATTGTTCAGGATCCCATTTATCAAACTTAATCGATAAATCTCTTACTGCTTTATCACCTTGTTCTTCAATGTCTTTCAAAGTATTTGTAACAATTTGTTTCGTCTTTTCGTCACTTTCTTTTACGATTGCTTCAGCCATACCTTCTTTGATAAACTTCATTTGCAATTACCTCCTATATTTTTGCATACGTATTCAAAATGTAATATAAAAGAATACTTTTGAACATTTCAAAAGTATGAATACGTATGCAATTTGTGTTATAACAAGATTATGTTAAACGCTTACATTTGTCAAGTATGTACAGTTGTTTTTCGTTTAAGCAATTTTCCTTGAATATACTGATCTCGCTCAACCACGCTATTTGGATCTGTTAAAATATTTATGACACCATCAACCATTTCCTCAATAGGTTGCGACCAAGTTGAGAGATTATTGTTTGGCCAAGAAGCCATCTTAATATCATCAAATCCTATAACTTCAACGTCTTCTGGAACAGATAGACCATACGCTTTAATTGCATCTAAGGCGCCTAGTGCTGTAACATCATTTGCACCAAATAATGCATCTATCTTTTTCCCTGATTTTAAAAATTCATAAGTAAGATAATAAGCTTTTTCGTATGTATAATCACCATGAATAACATCTATTTCCATGTTCTTCTCGTCAAAATAACGTTTAAATCCAGTTAATCGCTCTTGGTTCGTAGAAGTGTTCAATAATCCTGAAATAAACACATTATGTTTGTGTCCTCTTTGATAGAAATAATCTGCAATATTCGTCGCAGCATTGATATTATCACACGTTACTGAATAACTATCTGAAGATTCATCTCTCCTATTAAATAAGATGACTGGAATTTGTGCTTTAGATAATTTATCAACTAAACCAGAAGACAAAATCGCATCTGTCACAATAATCGCTTCGACATTATATTCTAAAAATTGATTGATTTCTTCTTGCTGTATTTCTTCATTCTCTGAATTTACAAATAGCACTGAATAGCCAATTTCTTTTAATTTTTTCGTAAATATTGCAAGTGTTTCATGGTAGAAAGGATTCTGCACTGCTTTCATCGCAATACCTACTAGATTTGTCTTATTCATAATAAGCCCTCTCGCTAATGCATTCGGCTTATAATTCAATTCATTCGCAACGGCCATAACTTTTTTTCGTGCTTTTTCAGACACACTTGCACCAGGTGTAAATACTCTCGATACTGTTGATTGAGATACATTTGCTAATTTGGCTACTTGAGATGCTGAAACTCTTTGCCTACTCATAAAACCCCTCCTTAAATCTATTTCTTTTATTATACATAATGCACCTCATAACACCTAACGCTCTTTAAATCGCATAATTGCTAACAATAGGTACGATTGGCGTCAATAGAGGTATTCTGTTTATCATTATTCAACATTAGTAGCATTCATTTTAATTACTGTTATTTTAACATATGATGCCATTATCTTCTTTCGGCAGGTCTTGCAATATTCAGACCTTCAACATTGCTTGTCGCACCTCACTTGCAATATTCACACCTCCAATATTGCTTGTCGCACCTCACTTGCAATATTCAGACCTTCAACATTGCTTGTCGTACTCCACTTGCAATATTCACACCTCCAACATTGCTTGTCACTCCCCACTTGCAATATTCACACCTCCAACATTGCTTGTCACTCCCCACTTGCAATATTCACACCTCCAATATTGCTTGTCAGACACCACTTGCAATGTTCACACCTCCAACACCCCCCTTCTCTCCATACATTCTTGTTAGACCTTCCTTATATTTCTATTGTATAATTATGGTATTAATTTTCGCTCGGAGGTAATTTTCATCTGTGTCTAAAATGTATTTTTATGTAAAAGTTAAACGCTTGGATGGACGTGTTCTGAACTATCAATTACCTAATGATTTACAGGAAGCGATGCGTATATATCGAAAAGAAAATCCGAAGACTTGGACTAAGATGTTCAAACATGCTTTAATCAACATTCCTTTAGAACCATATAGCGCGAAGAATCGTTATCGACCATTAATTGGTGTCGGCTTAATTAAAAATGTATTCTATCTCAATAAACCAAAATCACTACGAACAAGGGGTCAGTTTCTTACATTTGATAATTGGACAAAGAAAGGTTGGAAACACTTTTGGAGAAGCTCTGCTTTTTTAAGACACGATCATAAATTGAAGTCTAAGATTAATATCATGTATCAATACTACCAATGGAAAAAATGGCATAAAAAATAAGCTAACTATATTCGCAGTATAGTTAGCTTACACTTATTAAGGTTCGTTTAGTATTCACAATCCACCTGTGAGCCTTTACTTATTAACCATCAGTCCTCTAACCAGAGCCTGATGGTTATTTATTTTGCTCCTAAATTTTAACACATTTTTCTGAACTTATACAAGTAAAATTACACTATATATTACCACACTATCTCTCATCATTTTATCGACTGTTCTAAGCTATTCGGTAAAACATTTCCTTGTTGTTCTATATTTAATTCTTCTTTGAGTTGTTTATTGTATTGCTGCTTTAGGGTTGATTCGTATTTATGTGACCATTGTTTTAGACTGACGTAATACAGAACGCCCACTACTATAACAAGTGCTACGACCATTGGCCAGAACAACGGTGAAACGATATTCTCCTGTGAGGCTAATCCTATTGGCGAGAATAATATGAATGTGAATATCATTGACCCAAATAAGACTACTGTCACTGGAATGGTGTATTTCCATGGTGTCATATCCACTTTAGGATTTGGTTTGAATTGATATGGTGTACTTAATGGCTTGATTGCTCCAATAACAATCATTAAAAGGACTTCAACGACAAACAATAATCCTTGTATGTAAATAAAATTTATCGTCATCTCATAATGGAAAAACATTGGCAAGCCCCATATGAGTAAATAGTAAACAATGACATGTGATATGATCACAATTTTAGGTCCGATAGCTGGAATTCTTTTAGAAAATATCCCTACCAGTACAATTGCGATGATAGGTATATTGAAAAATCCTGTAAACTGACGAATGATTGTCCATAAGCCTTGTGGTGCATTCATTAACATTGGTGAAATAAAGAATGTGATAAGCGCCAAGGTTACGCCAAACCATTGACTCACTCTGATCATTTGTCTATCAGTCGCTTCTTTATTGATGAGTACTTTATAAATATCATAAACAAACAATGTTGATGCACTATTGAGCAACGCATTAAAGCTTGAGAATACGGCACCTAATAGTACAGCTAGAAAGAAACCATTTAAAAATGTTGGAAAGACGTCTTTTGTTAAAGTTGGATAAGCTAAATCCATATTCTTTAATCCTGAACCGTATAAATGATATGCGATAACGCCTGGTATCATCATTAAGAATGGTACAAGAATTTTAAGAAATCCTGTAAATAACGCACCTTTTTGACCTTCTGCTAAACTTTTCGCACCGAGTGTTCTTTGAATCACATATTGATTCGTACCCCAGTAGAATAAATTAGCAAAAATCATACCTGTAAAAATCGAACCAAAGGGCACATCATCTTGTTGTGAACCGATTGAATTAAGCTTTTCTGGATGTTCTGTAGCGATTGTCTTCATGCCCGCTAACATACTGCCATCGCCAAGTGCAATAAATCCAAGTATCGGTACTAGTACCCCGACAATCAACAATCCGATACCATTTAATGTATCTGAAATGGCAATTGCTTTTAATCCACCAAGAACTGCATACAGCATTCCGATAATACCAATCACCCAAACGATAATCCAGATGGATTGTTCATACGTAATGTCAAACATATTCGGTATATCAAAAATTTGTATCACAGCTAAAGAGCCTGAATACAGTACTGAAGGAATGGTAATGAAACCATAACCCACCATAAATAACACGACAATTAATAATCTCGTTTGATGGTCGAAACGTGTATTTATAAATTCAGGAAGCGTCGTAAAAGCACCTCCTAAATATTTGGGTAATAGAATAGTCGCTAATATAATGACTGAAAATCCAGCAGTTACTTCCCATCCCATACTTGATAAGTTATGCTGATAACCTTGTCCGTTTAATCCTATTAATTGCTCGGCAGATAAATTAGTAAGGATTAAGGCACCTGCGATAAATCCGCCGGTTAATCCTCTGCCACCTAAGAAAAATCCGCCAGAACTATTTACTGTATTTTTCGTCTTATAGTAAGAATACCAAGCGACAATACCGATAAAGAATGCACATGAAACAAGTGTAAAAGCTACATACATATTGATGACCACCTCTTCAGAAGAATAACAGCTTTAACTGTTTTAATCGTTCTTAATTATGTTGCTTAGCATAACTTAATCCAATTTTTTCTCGTAATGTTCCTTCGCTATAATCTTCTTGCACTAACCCTCTATCTTGTAATATTGGAACCACTTTATCTACAAATAATTGGAATTGTGTAGGATTGAGTGGTGCCATAATATTAAAGCCATCTGCGGCACCTTTCGTAAACCATTCCTCCATTCTATCTGCAACATCTTCAGGAGTCCCAACGATAATATGATGCCCTCTTGCACCAGCTACATGTTTCATAACATCTTCAAGTGTAGAATGATGTTTCTTAGCTGTTTCTTTAATCAAATCAACACGACTTTGAATATTGTTTCCTTGATCGATTTCAATATCCTCAAACGGTGTATTTAATTCATACCCACTTAAATCTGTATCACCTAAATAAGAAGATAATAATTCTAATCCCATTTCTTTAGGAATCAAATCTTGTAATTCGTTATAATTTTTTTCTGCCGCTTCTCTCGTTTCACCAATAAACGGAAATATTCCTGGCATAATTACAACGTCTTGGTGATCGCCTCTTTTTTCTTTAACTTTACTTTTTAAATTTTCAGCAAAACGAACCGCAGCATCCACATCATTTTGAGCGGTAAACACGACTTCTGCATACTTAGCAGCAAAATCAATACCTTTCTTAGAAGAACCTGCTTGCACAAGTAAAGGGTGACCTTGAGGCGGTTGTTCAATATTTAACGGACCTTTCACGCTATAAAATCGTCCTTTATAATCAATCGTCTTAGGTTGATAATTAGGCAATAATCTACCCTCATCATGTAACTTTTCAGGATTCACATCTTCCCATGAATGCCATAACTGTTTAGAAACTTCTACAAATTCATCCGCTTGCTCATATCTTAAATCATGATCCACATTATTTGTTCCATTAAAATTTGATGCAGTCGCATTAATTCCAGAAGTAACAATGTTCCAACCAGCTCTACCATTACTATAATGATCTAAAGAAGCAAAGATTCTTGCTAAATTGAACGGTTCAGAATATGTCGTTGAACCCGTTACAATAAGACCCAAATGCTTCGTTTCTCTAGCTACAATAGACATAAGTGATAAAGGTTCGAAAAATGAAAACATATCAGGATGTGTCTTCTTATCAACATATAAACTGTCTGATACAAACAAGAAATCAAACTTAGCCTTTTCCAAAATCTTCGCCTGTTCAATTGTCTTCTCTAAATTCATACCACCCTTTTTAATAGACTCAGGATGTCTACTACTCGCAACATGATGTCCAAAACCTGTTAAAAAATATCCTAATTTCATTCTTTTCATCTTTGTCCCCTCCAATAATTTATTATTCCGATTGGATTAATAAGAAATATCTTACCATTGTCTATTTATAGAGTCAATTTACAATTTTCAAAAAATTATTTTTAAAAATAAAAAGACCTACCAACATCAATTATTGGTAGGTCTAGATAAATTCAATTTATATAAAAAGTCGAAAAGTTATTTTTTCTTCTTTTTCTCTTCCATAATAGCAAGAATAATAAAGCCAACAATGAATACAGGGATGAATGCAGCAATAAACATCATTTGAAACACCTCTTATCTTAATATTCTTTATATCATACTTATCATACCAAGAAATAAGATAAGGTCATAGTAAAGGAGTATGCTTTATAGGCGTATATTATTCAAACAGCGCTTCAAATGCTTGTGCTTGTAATGAACTTGCATGCTTCAATTGACTTTCTCGTTTAACATCAGCTAATGTAGGTTCCGCTTCTATCTCTTTTAGTGCATGGATTAATTGATCTTTATGTTCTAACGAGAATTGATTTTCTTTAGCAATATAATCCGCATTATGCACTGTCTCTTTATATCCTAAAATCAATAACTGGTGCTCAAATGCTACTTTAATAGCATCCAGAATTTCATTACCTTTGTTAATATCTAAATAAATGTCGCATGTTTCATATAAAGTATGAATTTTCTCTTTAGTTGCTACAGGATGTAGCGTGATATTATGATATTTATTAAGTTGTAGTAACTTTTGAGACATCTCAGTAATAGCAACAATATGAAATTGATATTGCGGATGAGCTTTAACGATATCTTCAATATGTGGAATCTGATCAGAGTTCGTTAATGTAAGCACATTGCGCGCTTCTTTATGATTATTTTTAAACTCGTATACATAACCTGCTTTCGCAATTCTACTTTGATGTTCAGATTCTATAAGTTCACGTACTTTATCATATTCCTCATTATTTGGTATTAAAATTTTACTACCTCTCATCTTATCAGCTAACATAAGCTTCATATTTCCCGGTAAATCATCTTTCATTTGTTCTTGCCAATACAAATAGTCGTGTCCTTCTACTTTTAAGTCATGAAGGACTGCGAATGGTATAGATAGAGAATTAATTAAAAAGCTTTCTAACGGCATTTCGCTCATCTTTAAATAGAATATGACAAACTGAACTTTTGATTGAAAGATATATTCTTTATCTTTCCATTTCAACATAATATCATTCGTTACGAAATTCTCACTTATAATTTCTTCATTTCGATCGTTGAACCATCGTTTAATAATACGTCTTTGATTATCATCAACCATTAATTGCGCATACTTTAAACCTTTATTATTATAATAGTCAATGACTTGAGTTCTACCTTGTTTGTTCAACCATTCAATTCGCTCAACTATTCTAAGACCGTAGTTCTTCTTATATATAATTCTACCTTTTACTTCGCCCATATTTTTAATTTCTGCTGAATTATTATTACCTTCAATTTCCCAAAATCTTGGCAATGGCACTTGGTTAAAGAATAAAGGTTTTGAAGCATGATTATCATTATTAGCGAAAAATTGATAAGGTGTTATGACATTTGAAGGTAAGAATCCATCTTCTTCAATTACAATGGTTTGTACATTCATCTTTGCGTTCTCAAATGTTTTATAAAGTCGTTGTGTTCTTATATCGAAAGATTCAAATAGATTAATCATGTAGCACCTCTTCAATTAAGTGAAACCACTTTTGTTTAATATTGTCAGTCTTGTATTGTTCAGCAAGTTCATAAGATTTCTCATGAAATGATGAAGTATCATTTTTGAAAAATTGAATAACCGCTTCGGCTAAATTGTCGACGATTTCTTGTTCTGATTGGTGACTTTTATCGATAGGAATTAAATATCCATTTTCATTATGACCAATAAATGTTGTGTTTCCATAATCGACATCAAATCCTATCATACCTAAACCAGAGCCGATAGCTTCCATCAACGTTAAACCGAAACCTTCACTTGTTGAACCTGCGAAAAACAATTCATAATTAGCATATACATCTTGTAACTTCACATGTCCTAAAAGCTTGATATAGTGATTCGCTTCATTTTCTTCGATTAATTTTTGAAGCATGTTTCTTTCAGCGCCTTCTCCGTATATATCAAATATCAAATCAGGAATAGATTGTTTTGCTTTGACGACAGCTTTCACTAACCAATCTATATGTTTTTCATTGGCTAATCTTGATGCTGTTATGACTGAATAAGGTTTTCTATTATCTGGCTTAATCACATCATGAATACTACCAACAGGCACTGTATATATCTTTGGTAGATTTCCGTAATATTGATTAAATTGATGACTCAGAACTGCTTTTTGTCGATCTGTTGCTGCAATATAAAAATCCACTTCATTTACATGAGAAAATACATATTCATAATAATTATTCCATAGTATATAGTCATCATTCGTGAAATTCGAACTATAATGTTCTGCATGAATGACCACGCCTAACTTAGAATCGCCTTTATTTTGAATAACAGGTTGTCCCATACCTTTGGATCGGTCAACAATCACAATATCCTTTGATGTTAAATGCAAGCATTTCATAAAATAAGCAACAAATTCTTGTTTAGAATATAAAATTCGATCCTTAAACATGTATAAATGACCGTTATTATTTAAATACTCATTATAAGCAATAGAACCATCTTCATTATAAAATTGTCTCATATAAACTTTCGCTCTATTCTCATGTGGCGCATAATATTCCGAGAATGTTCTTGTATAAGTATAGAAGTCTTTTCTAATTAATTTCCCACGAGAAACAAACTCAGCTCTATCCACATATGGCTTGCCTTGTTCCTTCAAATAACAAACAACATACGTTTGATTCACTTCACTAAATAATTTAATCGTTTTTTTCTGTTCTTCTCGACGCGTTATTTTCATATCAAGCGTATCAATTAAATCTTCCACTGTATAAGAAGTAGGTGCAATTTTAATATCCGTAAAATATTGGTATAACCAAATAATCTCATCGTCATAATATCCCATGTGACTTGTTAAAGTTTGAATATTCTCATGTGTTAATAAATCTAAAAACACAAATTTCAAACTTTCCTTTTGGTCACGAAGCATCTTAGCTCTATAAAATTGGGCATATTCGATACCACTGCTCGCCCAACCAATACTATAATTAATATTATATATTGTCATAAAAAGTCCCTTCTTTACAAATTAGCATTATTATAAAATATACAAAATAACCAACATTTCCCAATTCTCTTTTTAAATTATTATATAGTATTTATATTAAATAAAACAAGCTAAGAGAGAAATCCCTTAGCCTGTAATTTAAAATTACTGATTATCATGGTTATTTTTACGGCGACTTCTAAGTAACAAAGCACCACCGAAAGCTGCAAGCAAGCCACTCATTAAACCAGAATTTTGCTTACTTTCACCTGTATCAGGTAACTTTTCATCATCAGAAGATTGATCATCATTATGATCCATGATTTCACTAGAATCTAAAACCTCTTCAATATTATTATTTAATGTATTTATTTCATAATTATCATCTTGAACTATATTGTTCATATTTGTACCAACTGTATTTGTCGGCTCATCTGAAATCATAGCGTCACTTTCAATTATTGAGTCACTCATGCTTTCTGATGTGCTTTCACTTGTTGAATCACTTGTACTCTCTGAAGTACTATCGCTCGTTGATTCACTTGTGCTTTCTGAACTACTTTCGCTCGTTGACTCGCTCATGCTCTCTGATGTGCTGTCACTTGTTGAATCACTCGTGCTTTCTGAACTACTTTCGCTCGTTGACTCGCTCATGCTCTCTGATGTGCTGTCACTTGTTGAATCACTCGTGCTTAACGATTCGCTTTCACTTAATGACTCACTCGTGCTTAACGATTCGCTTTCACTTAATGACTCACTCGTGCTTAATGATTCACTTGTACTTAATGATTCGCTTGTACTCAACGATTCACTTGTACTTAATGATTCACTCGTGCTTAATGATTCGCTTTCGCTTAATGACTCACTCGTGCTTAATGATTCACTTGTACTTAATGACTCACTCGTACTTAATGATTCGCTTGTACTCAATGACTCACTAGTACTCAATGATTCACTTGTACTTAATGATTCACTCGTGCTTAACGATTCGCTTTCACTTAATGATTCACTCGTACTTAATGATTCACTTGTACTTAATGATTCGCTCGTGCTCAATGACTCACTCGTGCTTAATGATTCACTCGTACTTAACGACTCACTTGTGCTTAATGATTCGCTTTCACTTAATGATTCGCTTGTACTCAACGATTCACTTGTACTTAATGATTCACTCGTACTTAATGATTCACTTGTACTTAATGATTCGCTTGTACTCAATGATTCGCTCGTGCTCAATGACTCACTCGTGCTTAATGATTCACTCGTACTTAACGACTCACTTGTGCTTAATGATTCACTTGTACTCAATGATTCGCTTGTACTCAATGATTCGCTCGTGCTCAATGACTCACTCGTACTTAATGATTCACTCGTACTTAGTGATTCGCTGGTACTTAACGACTCACTTGTGCTTAATGATTCGCTTGTACTCAATGATTCGCTCGTGCTCAATGACTCACTCGTGCTTAATGACTCACTCGTGCTTAATGATTCACTCGTACTTAACGACTCACTTGTGCTTAATGATTCACTTGTACTTAATGATTCACTCGTACTTAACGACTCACTTGTGCTTAATGATTCACTTGTACTTAATGATTCGCTTGTACTTAATGATTCGCTCGTACTTAATGATTCACTCGTACTTAATGACTCACTCGTGCTTAACGATTCACTTTCACTTAATGACTCACTCGTGCTTAATGATTCACTTGTGCTCAATGACTCACTCGTGCTTAACGATTCACTCGTGCTCAATGATTCACTCGTGCTTAACGATTCACTCGTGCTCAATGATTCACTCGTGCTCAATGATTCACTCGTGCTCAATGATTCACTCGTGCTTAACGATTCACTTTCACTTAATGATTCACTTGTGCTTAATGATTCGCTGGTACTTAACGACTCACTTGTGCTTAGTGATTCGCTTGTACTTAATGATTCGCTGGTACTTAATGATTCGCTGGTACTTAACGACTCACTTGTACTCAATGATTCACTCGTGCTTAACGATTCGCTTTCACTTAATGACTCACTCGTGCTTAATGATTCACTTGTACTTAATGATTCACTTTCACTTAATGATTCACTTGTACTTAATGATTCGCTTGTACTCAACGATTCACTTTCACTTAATGACTCACTCGTGCTTAGTGATTCGCTCGTGCTCAATGACTCACTCGTGCTTAATGACTCACTCGTGCTTAATGATTCACTCGTGCTTAACGATTCACTTGTACTTAATGATTCACTTTCGCTTAATGATTCGCTCGTGCTCAATGACTCACTCGTGCTCAATGATTCACTCGTGCTTAACGATTCACTTGTACTTAATGATTCACTTTCGCTTAATGATTCGCTTGTACTTAACGATTTGCTTGTACTTAACGATTCACTTTCACTTAATGATTCACTTGTACTTAATGATTCGCTTGTACTCAATGATTCGCTCGTGCTCAATGATTCACTCGTACTTAACGACTCACTTGTGCTTAATGATTCGCTTTCACTTAATGATTCGCTTGTACTCAATGATTCGCTCGTACTTAATGATTCACTCGTACTTAGTGATTCGCTTGTACTTAACGACTCACTTGTGCTTAATGATTCGCTTGTACTCAATGATTCGCTCGTGCTCAATGACTCACTCGTGCTTAATGACTCACTCGTGCTTAATGATTCACTCGTGCTTAATGATTCACTCGTACTTAACGACTCACTTGTGCTTAATGATTCACTTGTACTTAATGATTCGCTGGTACTTAATGATTCGCTTGTACTCAATGATTCGCTCGTGCTCAATGATTCACTCGTACTTAACGACTCACTTGTGCTTAATGATTCGCTTTCACTTAATGATTCGCTTGTACTCAATGATTCGCTCGTACTTAATGATTCACTCGTACTTAGTGATTCGCTTGTACTTAACGACTCACTTGTGCTTAATGATTCGCTTGTACTCAATGATTCGCTCGTGCTCAATGACTCACTCGTGCTTAATGATTCGCTCGTACTTAATGATTCGCTTGTACTTAACGATTCACTTGTACTTAACGATTCACTTTCACTTAATGACTCACTCGTACTCAATGATTCACTTGTACTCAATGATTCACTCGTACTTAACGATTCACTTGTACTTAATGATTCGCTTGTATTATCTTCATATATATATATTATAGTATTATCTTGCCTAGTAAATATACCACTTGGTTGCCCATTTACCTGTTTATATTTATAAGAACCAATTTGATCTGGATGAGAGGTTGTATAATTTTCTCCAACTTTACCTATTGTTTTACTTGATGGTTGCAACTCATTTCCATTTTCATCTACATACTTCACAATAATTTGACCAGTTGCCTTTTTATAAATATAAGTGACTAATTGTTTTTCACGTTCATATTTACCAGTTGAATTACCGTCAACCTTATAAAAGTCAAAATCACCAATTGTATTTGGATGAGTACTAGCATAATTAGTACCAACCTTATCTTCAGATAAAATAGGCTGTTGTATCTCATTACCGTCTTCATCTACATATTTGACAACCAATTGACCCTTGGCTTTAACAAAATAGTAAACAATATTTTGTCCTTTCGTTGTATAAGTAACGGTATCAGTTTGGAAATTAAAATTACTGGAATCAGAAGCTTGTACATTTACGAAATCGTATCCTTTATTGTACAAATTAGTTTTATTATTATCAATTTTACTTGTTTCTTTAATATTACCTTGGTATTCTTGTCCCGGAATAATTTCTAGTCCTGTATCTTTGTCTACATATTTAACATTTGAAATGCCTTTAGCAACATAATCAAATTGATTAATTTGAAACTCTTGTTTGTTAGTATAATAACCCGTTGAACCTGAGAAAGATAGTGTATAACTCTCATTTGGATCTATATATAAACCCATATTTTTAGAAAAAATGTGAGTACCTAAACTATCTGTATAAGTTATTTTCACAATTTGGCTATCACCGTCATATTCAATTGTAATATCATTAAAATTATTATTTATTGGACCCCCAATAAATTGTATTGAATTTTCATCAGTAACAGCCGCATTTTGTGAATTAGTATATACAAAAGCCCCCATGGTTTTATTTTTATTATTAGAAAATGATACAGGATCTTTTACAAATGTTGTTTCTCCCGATTCGTTGTACCATGTATCTAACTTGAATCCAAATGCTTTAGACAGTCCACCGATACCAAGTCCTCCACCATATGAACCAATATCGTTAATTGAGTTTGGATGAAATGCTATACCAATTCCATCGGCACCACCTTGTGTCGCATTCTTATTGCCCAAATTAATTTTCCCTTTAAGAGTAAAACTTTGAGACATATCTATCTTACTATTCAATGAAAAGCTTCCTTTTTTACTTCTAGCATCAGTAGTTAAAGTGATTTTTCCCGTATTTTTATCATATGTCGCGTCCCCGTTTAACTTGAAATAATCTGTAAAATTATCTTTTGTAACTGTTGATTTATTAGTACCCGATGTTATTGCAGCAGATGTACTAGCAACTTTCATACTTTGCGTATTCGCTTTAACACTTGCAACCTTTTTATTAGTCTTAGTTTCTTTCACTTCAGGTTGAGTTGTCTTGCTTACTTGAGTGTTTGTTTCTGACTTTTCTGGTTGTGTTGCTTCAGAACCTTTTTGTTCTTTACTTACCGTTGTTTCTAGTTGTTTTTGTTTAGTTTCTTGTACTTCTTGTTTATTACTTACTTGAGATGAATTTTGTTGTTCATTTACCTGTTTAGTATCTGTAACTGTTTTGTTTGATTCAGTTCCCTTTGGTTCTGACACTTCAATTTCTTCATTAGGTGCCTCTTGTTGTTCTTGTTCTTTTGGTGCTTCCTGTTTTTGATTTACATCTGTCGTTTCTATTTCTTTAGTAGCATCCGTTTCAACTTGTTGCGATTCTTCTACTACCGGTTCTTGCACTTCAGATTTTTGTGTTTCTGATACTTCTTTTGTTTCTGCTTGTTCTGTATCTTGCGTTGTCTGTTCATTTCCCTGTTTTGTTCTCGTTGCTTCTTCTTGGCTACTTTCTTGTTGCTCTGTTCCTTTAATTGTCATTTGACTTTCGTTTGTAAGTTTAGCTGCTTCTACTTCTCCATTGCTAGAGATTAAAAATATCGCCCCGATTGCAACTGAACCAATTCCTACTTTGAACTTTCTAATAGAAAATTTAAGATCCCGTTTTATTTTTTTCATCTTTCTCTTCCCTTCACTTTTAAAAAATATTCTGTTGTTAGTTATTATTTACTCAAGTTTACATATTATACTATTTATACCTAACTAATGGTAGTTATTTTTAAAAAAATTTTAAAATATTTTTAAAAATGTTATTATTACTAGTTTTGCCAAACTTATTTTCATTTATCTTTTATTGATATATTAATCCTTTTTACAAATTTAAATTTTGTTAATGACAATTATTATGTTTTTCTATAACGTTTCCAAATGACTTACCATAATGAATAGGTATTATTAAACTTTTTTTGGTATAGTATAGTGATTTTAAAAGGAGGATTATTGATGAAGATTTTTGATGCGCATTTTCATATTATTGACTTTAATTATGAAGTAAAACAGAATAACGGCTAAATGCCGCCGAGTTATCTAACTAAGGATTATCAAGAAGAAACACAAGATATGAATATAGCTGGTGGTGCAATTGTATCCGGTTCTTTTCAAGGGTTTGATCAACAATATTTACTTAAAGCACTGAGTGATTTAGGTTCTGATTTCTGTGGTGTGACCCAATTACCTTATAGTGTTTCAGATGAAGAAATTGTTTCTTTAAATGACAAAGGCGTTCGTGCTTTAAGATTTAATGTTAAACGTAGTGGTTCAGAGAACTTAGCACATTTGAGTGATTTTGCGAAACGTGTATATGACTTAGTAGGATGGCACAGTGACCTGTATATTGATTCTATGCATTTACCAGACATTGAAGAAACTATATTATCTTTACCGGCTGTATCCATTGATCACCTCGGTCTGTCTAAGGAAGGTCTTCCATACCTTTTAAGATTAGTCGACAAAGGCGTTCATGTGAAAGCAACTGGTTTCAGTAGAGTTGACTTAAATGTACAAGATGCATTGAAAGAAATTTATCAAGCAAATCCAGATGCACTTATGTTTGGTACAGATTTACCATCAACACGTGCACCTAAACGCTTTACTTCTGAAGACATTCAACTCGTTCAAGATACTTTTGATGAAACTGCAGCTAATAAAATATTTTATCAAAATGCGAAAGAATGATATCGGAAGTAGTATGATGTTGATAGTAATAATTCGGAGTAAATGGAATGTTAAATTTAAGAAGGATGTGAGTTTATTATTCCTTTAACTCACATCTTGACCAATCTCTTGGCTTTATTCGGGACTTAAGCCATGACTTGGGCTTTCTCTTGGCTTTACTCATCACTTAAGACAAGACTTGGGCTTTCTCTTAGCTTTATTCGGGACTTAAGCCACGACTTTCGCAATCTCGTGGCTTTATTCAAACATTAAGCCATGACTTTCACACCACATATCTACATCTCCCCAATGTGTTTAATTTCAAAGTACAAGATTTCAGCTATATAATAGTAATTGAGATAAAAACTATATAGAAATGGAGTTTTGGTTATGAGTATATTTACTGATCAAGAGAAAGTAGACATTTTAGGAGATATAGTAAGTATTCAATCTGTTAATGATAATGAAATTGAAGTATGTGAGTACTTACAGAAATTATTAGCAGACCATAACATCGAGTCCGAAATCATTAAAATTAGTGAAACGCGTGCAAATCTAGTTGCTGAAATTGGTGAAGATGGTCCTATTTTAGGTGTTTCTGGGCATATGGATGTCGTTTCTGCTGGTGATGAAAGTAAATGGACATATGATCCATTTAAACTAACTGAAGTAGATGGTCAGTTATTTGGCCGTGGCTCTGCTGATATGAAGTCTGGATTAGCTGCGCTTGTTATCAGTATGATAGACATACATGATCAAGGTTTACTAAAGCATGGTAGAATCCGTTTACTTGCAACGGCTGGTGAAGAAATCGCTGGTGAAGGTGCTAAAGCATTTCACGACAAAGGCTATATGGATTATGTTGAAGCACTCGTTATTGCGGAACCCTCCCAAGATAGAATTATATATGCACATAAAGGCTCAATGGATATTCGCATCACTTCTCGAGGAAAAGCATCTCATAGCTCAATGCCACATCTTGGATTTAATGCCATTTCACCGCTTGTAAAATTTATATATAAAGCAGATGAAGGCTTTACGAAATTCAATCAAACAAATAAACTACTTGGCAAACCAATCATGAATGCAACTATCTTCAATGGTGGTAACCAAGTTAACTCTATCCCTGAACATGCAGAGTCGGAATTCAATATTCGTACGATTCCAGAACATGATAATGATCAGTTCATTTCATATTTTAATGAAATTTTAAAACAAATAGAAACCGATAAGACAGATATTGAAATTGATGCGTACATGTCTAGACCACCCGTTTACACAACTGGCCAAAATTCATTAATCGAGTTAGCTGTGAAAATGGGCGAAAAACATTTAAACACTACACTTCCAACTGAAGCATCACCAGGTGTTACAGATGCATCTGATTTATTAGTTTCTAAAGATGAGAACTTCTCATTTATTATGTATGGCCCTGGTACAGTAGACCAAGCGCATCAAGTAGATGAACATGTATCTAAAGATGCCTACCTTAAATTTATTGATTTATATACAGAATTCTTCCCTAAATACTTAGAAAAGTAATTCATTATAACCGGAGTGATTAACATGAATACACAAATTCAACAACTTAAAAACATCATCGATTCATCTCATAATATTACTTTTTTTACGGGAGCTGGTATTTCAGTTGCTAGTGGTATACCTGACTTCCGTTCACTCGGTGGATTATATGATCAAATCTCAGAAAATGGCTATTCTCCAGAATATTTATTAAGTACTGATTATTTACAAAGCGATCCAGAAGGATTTATGAACTTTTGCTTCCAATATTTACTCTTCACCGATAAACAACCTAATATCGTACATCAATGGATAGCCCAACTTGAAAAAGACCATCGTTCACTCGGTGTCATCACACAGAATATCGATGGTCTTCATAGTAATGCCGGCAGTCTAAATACAGATGAATTGCACGGCACTTTAAATCGATTTTATTGTACAAAATGCCAACAAACATATACTAAATCTTATGTTATCGATAACCATTTACACCATTGCGAATCATGTGGTCATACCATTAGACCAGACATCGTATTATATGGTGAAATGCTCGATCAAGACACAATATTTAACGCATTAAACAAAATAAGAGAAGCAGACACACTCGTAGTACTCGGGTCATCCTTACTCGTGCAACCCGCAGCAGGACTCATCTCAAACTTCGAAGGACAAAACCTCGTCATTATAAACAAAGACGAAACACCTTATGATGCTTCAGCAAACATCGTTATACATGATGACATGGTAGATGTTGTACAAGAGTTGTTGAGTTGAGTTAGACCAAATCACAACGAGTTCCCTCTTTTATTCTTGATAACAAAATACACTCATGTTATTATTTAAGTATTAAAAAACACTCAGCAACTTTGGAAGGTCGGCTGAGTGTAAAAAATTAAGGCGTATAGTCTATTCTATATTTCACCATGATCTAATAAGGCACGGTGAACATATAGGCAATCAATAAGCACATTAATTTTTATGTTCTAATTATAGCATGGTGTCATGACTCTCAACACCTAAAAAAGACTACTTATCCCTCTATTTTCTGGGAAATAAGTAGTCTTTTTTTATGTTATTTTCTTACCAGTTTCTGCTAATATTCTCCACAATAATAGAATAATTGCAGCGATGATTGTGATTGTTATGATTAGGATTAATGAATATGCATGATCAAATGCATTTGTGCCTAATTCTAGTAATTTACTTTTTAATAGTCCATTTGAATTTTCTGCTACAATCATCGTTTCTTCAAAACTGCCTTTTGCTTTTGCTGGTATTTCTGCTATCGACATTGAGCGTTCCATTAAATAAGTATAAGTAAATGAGAATACACCACCAAGTGCGGCTATTCCTATTGACCCTCCGAGTTCATATGACACTTCTTCTACTGAAGCTGCCATACCTGCTTTATCGTCATCAACGTTTGTCATGATTGCATTTGATGCTACAGTCATTGCACCGCCTAACCCTAATCCTGCGATGCTAAGAAATAATATTTGAATCCATAAATCATTGTGTAGAAATGCTGTGAATCCTACAATACCAATTAATGAAATGGTTAAATTATAGATGAGAATTTTGATGGTATCAAATCGTGTTAAGATACTACCCTGTACAATTGCCCCTATAAAAGCTGCTGCTGCCATAGACATTAAGACTAATCCTGCTTTTAATGGAGTCAGATTTAAAATTAATTGTAACCGTTGAGATAAAATCATTTCAAAGCCAATTAATATGGATGCTGAAGTAAATGCAGCTATCACACCTGATAAAAAGTATTTATTTTTAAATATGTCTAAACTAATTAAAGGATTTGATAGTCGTTTTTGTCGACTAATAAATAATTTCAACGACCATAATCCAATCACTAATGTCAGTATAATCAGTACATTTGAAGGATTTTCTTTTGTGACTTCTTTAATAGCATAGACAGTCCCTATAAGCCCTATCATAATCAGAATTGAACTTGTGATATCCCATTTTTTATCTTTATTGCCTTTAATATTAGGAATTTGTATATAAGCAATGATAATAACAATTATCGTAATAGGCACATTAATTAAAAATACTGAACCCCACCAAAATTTAGTTAATAATAAACCACCTATTAAAGGTCCTAATCCAGCACCTGCTGATGCAATAGAAGACCATATGCCTAGCGCAAGTGCTCTATCTTTTTTGTCATCAAAAACTTGTTTAATAATAGCAAGTGTTGACGGCATCATTGTTGCTGCACCAATAGCCAATATAACTCTAGCCATAATTAAAGTACCAGATGTTGGAGAAAAAGCTGCGACAACTGATGCTAAAGTAAAGATTACTAAACCAGATAAAAACATATTCTTATGCCCTACTTTATCGCCCAACGTACCTAAACCAGGTAAAAGCCCTGCTACAACTAAAGGATACGCATTTACAATCCATAATTTTTGAAAAGCACTCGCTTCCAATTCATACGTTATCGTAGGTAAAGCAGTATATAATACAGTCATATCAATAACGATCAAAAATAACGCACTAGAAACCAAAATTAACGAAAACCATTTATTAAATTTCATGATAAATCCTCCTTACTCAAATAATGGTAAGGTGTATAGTTACTATATAGTCAAACATAAACTTTTAATCGAATATATAAGGCTTTACGAGTGAATTATTGGTACAAAAACACTTAAAATTAGTGATATCTAAATTCATAGACCGTTCCAATGTTTTTTTGTAATATTCTGACAAAAAACGGAGGAATAATCAGCATTTTTGACGAATAATTATATAAAAATCTAAGATATAATGTATAATGACAAAATTTATAGAAAAAGAGGTTAGCAATGTGGATACTTTAAAAGTGAACAAACGATTAATTATGACACCTGGACCTGTAAGTGTAGATCCACGTGTTTCTCAAGCAATGTCGAATTCTATACTCGGTCAATTCGATTATGAATTTGTAAATATCATGAATGAAACAATGTCATTAATTCGTCAGTCATTCTTAACAGAAAATAAATGGGCTTTCCCAATTGATGGCACAAGCCGTGCTGGCTTAGAAGCCGTTATATCAAATATCGTGAAACCTGGTGATGAAGTACTCGTACCTGTAATTGGTCGATTTGGTTATTTATTTACTGAACTCGTAACACGTGCAGGAGGTATCGTCCACAATATACATAAACCAATGGGCGAAGTCTTTGATCAAGCAGAAATTATTGAAGCTTTAGATGAATATAAACCTAAAGTACTTGCGATTGTACATGGTGAAACATCAACTGGAAGATTGCAACCTATCGATCAATTAGGACGTGCTTGTAAAGAGAGAGGTATCTTTTCAGTAGTAGATGCGGTCGCAACTTATCAAGGTATGGTTATTCCTGTAGATGAATGGGAACTAGACGCAGTCGTTGGTGGTGCTCAAAAATGTCTATCTATTCCTTCAGGTATTACACCGATTACGTTTAACGAGCGTTTCAGCGAAGAAATTAATAAGCGCAAACGTGTAGAATTAGGCATTCGCTCTAATGAATCTACCGAAAAAGAACATTTCATTAGCAGTAACTATCTAGATTTAACACAGTTACAAGACTACTGGAGCCCTAAACGCCTCAATCATCACACAGAATCTACAACATCTGTTTATGCATTATATACTGGATTAAAATTAGCACTATCAGAAGGGATTGAAGCACGTGCTAAAAGACATAGTTATCACCAAGAAGCTTTAAAAGTAGCGCTAAAAGCACTAGGCTTAGAAATTTACGGTGACGAATCTAACGAAATGAAAATGGTCATCTGCGTTAAAATTCCAGAAGGCATCGATGATAATGCCTTTAGAAACGGTTTATTACAAAACTACGGCGTAGAAATTGCCGGATCATTCGGAGACTTACAAGGACAAATATGGAGAATTGGTATTATGGGTTATGGTGTGCAAAAACAAAACATCTTAACATTCTTATCAATATTCGCAACATATTTAGTATCACACGACAGCCAGCAACACCTTAATGTAGCAGAGTCTATCAAGACATTATTAGACTATTATGAACAAAATGAAATCTAGCATTTCTTGAATGATAAGTTAGCTACAATCCAAAAAAGTCTGAGACAGTAACTTTGTCTCAGACTTTTTTGTAACTGTTAAATCGTTTCATCTTCTACAACTCTATTTTTAGATGCTGGGTATCCTACTATAAAGAACAGAATAGACATAACGATTAAGGCGATGATGCCTGATATCCAACTGTCTGTCGCATCGTGTAAATAACCAATAAAGAATGGTCCGATGGCAGCTATTAAATATCCGATAGATTGCCCGAATCCTGATAATGCGATACTTCCGTCACTTGTACGTGCACGTATAGAGAAGAATGTCATACATAAGCTAAAGCATGCACCCATACCTAAACCTGCGATAATAATACCGATTACGAGTAATACTAATGATTGCGTAAAGAATAAACCAAATCCAACTAAGAATAGTATTGTGATGATCACAACTAATATACGTTGGTCTTTTAATTTAGACGCAATAATCGGGAATGTAAATGTCATTGGCACTTGTGAAAATTGGTTAAGCATGAGTAAATAACCTGCAGTTGATGGGTCTAGACCTCTATCTACTAATATAGAAGGCACCCAAGCAACAACTGTATAGAATACCATTGATTGGAATCCCATTGTTAAAGCTACTAACCATGCTAATTTAGACTTTGTAATGTTTAATTTTGTATGTTGATTTTGTGCTTCTGATAGTTTATCTTGGCGTTCGAGTTTAGCGCCTTTACTTGCCTTTGGAATCCATAAAATCAATGCGATAATTCCTAATACAATCCAAAAAGCAAGAGACAGTCTGAATCCTAATGGAGATTGAGACATAGGGAAGCTTAGTCCCCCACCTAATCCTGCAGTAAAGTTCATTGTCCCACTATAAATACCTGTTGCTAATCCAATTTGTAATGGAAAATACCATTTCACATAACTCGGTAATACAACATTACCAAATGCGATCGCAATACCTAGTAAAACTGTACCAATAATAAATAAATTAAAACCACCTGCAACACGTATGTACAAAGCAACAATTACTAATATCGTTGATAGTACGATTGTATTAGACATCGTCAAACGTTTAGTTACTTTAGATACTAATGGCGAGACGACTGCAAATATAATGAGTGGTATTGTTGTTAAAAAACCAGCAAGGCTGTTATTAATTTGCATAACATCTTTAATTTCATCAACTACTGGACCTACTGATGTTAGTGGTGCACGTAGCGTAGATGCGATAAATACAATCGCAATTATGATGCCCCAATTTTTTTGAATTCTATGTGTATTATAGGGTTCAATCATCTTATACCACCTTATTTCTAAAAATTTTTCTTATAAAACCATCAACGCAACATTAGTATAGTTCATTCATATTGAAGTGTATATAATATGATA
Organism: Mammaliicoccus sp. RAM2; assembly: GCF_045897195.1. NCBI lineage: Bacteria > Bacillati > Bacillota > Bacilli > Caryophanales > Staphylococcaceae > Mammaliicoccus > Mammaliicoccus sp. RAM2. Next base: position 55,558 of record NZ_JBJNWI010000008.1, read on the forward strand.
GTCTGGAACAACACTTTGTCCCAGACTTTTTTAATAGTATATCAGAGATATGATTGAGTGCAATGCTGCTATGTTGAGCGACTTGATCGTTAGCCATAGGGGGATGGGTTTTTCTTCGGTCTATAAAGTTTAGTATGTCGGCTAACGATCTTGTTTCGTTTTCTTGGACGTTAGAATTTCTAACAACTTTGTTCAGCACAAAACCAAATGCTTCATATTAACAAGAAACTGGTTTTACTGAAGGATCTAATAAAATACGTGTACCCGCTTTTCCTTCTAATGCATCAATTGCATCATCTAACGAACAAATAATAGCTTCTTTACCTGATTCTGCAAATTGAATAGCCGCTTCTATCTTAGGTAACATACTTCCTGCTGGAAATTGATCTTCTGCTACGTATTGTTTCGCTTCTTCAACTGAAATTGTTTTAAGTTTTTCTTCGTTTTCTTTACCGAAGTTCACGCACACATTTGGTACGTCTGTTAACATCATAAATGTATCTGCTTCAACTTGTTGCGCTAATTTCAAACCTGAACGGTCTTTATCGATAACAGCTTCTACACCTTTAATATCACCGTGTTCATCACGGTAAACAGGTATACCTCCGCCACCTGAAGAAATCACAATCGCTTGATTTATTAATTTCTTAATTTGGTTCACGCCATGAATAACAAGTGGTTCTGGAGAAGGTACAACACGACGGTATCCTCTACCAGCATCTTCTACCATGACAAAGCCATGTTCTTTTTCTAATCTTTTAGCTTCTTCTTCACTGAAGAATACACCAATTGGTTTAGTTGGATTATTAAATGCCTGGTCATCTTTGTCTACTTCTACCATTGTTAATAATGTTAATACATCACTGCTAATACCTAAATCGTTTAAATGATTTTTAATAGCTTCTTCCATCATATAGCCGATAAATCCTTGAGATTCAGCACTACATGCATTAATTGGAAGTGGGTTCACAATATCTTTCGCCGCTTCGTTTTGAGCGATAATATTACCGACTTGTGGCCCGTTACCATGTGTAATCACAATGTTATGTCCTTGCTTCTTCAATTCTGCCATTTTACGTGTAGCAGACATCACGTTGTTATATTGATTATCGTATGACGCTTCTTGATTAGGTTGTAATATCGCATTACCACCTAGTGCAAGTACAACTCGCTTACCCATACGTCTCACTCCTTAATGTTAATGCTACATACATGCCATATAACGTGTCTCTTCCAGATGAAGAACCTACTTTTAAAAGTTGGTCTAGACGCGCGATTGATGGATCATGTTGTAGTTTAGAAATTTTTGAACTAAATTGACCTTGCAGAGCACATTTTAAAAATGTTTCGCCTACAAGTGTGCTTAGAGATGATTGCAGTAATATGTTTAATTGTTCTAAATGATTATTGTTAATAAAAGGATGGATAAAATGAATAAATAAAATACCTGTCAGCATATCATCTCCGGACGGTGTTAAACCTTGTCCTCTACCAATCAGATATCGGTATTGTTCCTCAACTTGTTCAGCATTTCCAAATTCTAATGCGTTTAATATGTGTTGCATCTTCTCTTTGTTAAAATCGCCTTGCTCATACATCTGAAAGTTATAAGATGCGATATTTTCTTTAAGCGTTTGTATATCAGTCTGTTCCGAAAAGTCAGATGCCTTTAAAGTTGGAACATGCCAAACGAGTTGGCATGTCTTACTTATTTGAATAGCAGTAGGACCCACTACAATTTGTTGATTTAATTCGATTTCGTTAAATAAACTTTGCTTTGTTTGTGAATCGACTAATATACCAAATGGAAATGTTCCATTTTCATCTGTACCTATAAAGATAAGATCATTCGATTCATTGACGATATTGAAGCCTTTATTAAATATGCTATGCACATAAAATTGTTTATGTTGTTCTAAATGTTTCTTAGCATTCTGTCCTATTGCAGTTGCTTGTAGAATCACGCGTTAAATCCTAACTTTTCAGCATACGCTGTGATCGCTTTTTCGAAACATTCGATTGGTGGATGTACTGTACCTGCACCAATTTGTCCGTAACCAGCAATCTTATGCGCAATACCTGTATTGATAACAGGTGTAATGCCTGTTTCTACAACTTTACGTGCATCGATTCCTAAACAAGCCCCTTTAAAGTTCCATGTTGGGATCGCAAAGTTAGGGTTCTCACCAATGCAAATTTCAGTCATTTCATTACTAATTTGTAATGCATCATCAAATCCACCAGTACCAACAAATCTTGTAACAGCTGGTGCTGCGATCATTGCCATACCACCGACACCGATTGTTTCAGTAATCGCTGAGTCACCAATATCTGTATTCGCATCAGCTGCTGAGTAACCTGTGAAATATAAACCTTGAGGTGTGTTAACAGGTGCTGTGAACCATTCGTCACCCATACCTGCAATACGTACACCGAAGTTCTCACCGTTACGACACATTGCTGTTACAACTGTTCCGTGTTCGATTTGACGAGCAGCGTCCATCATCGCTTTACCTGTAGCCATCGCGATATTTAAGAAGAATTGATCTGTATCAGCTAAGAATTGTAGTACTTCTGTACGTTTCTCAGGTTCTACATCTTCTAATGAAGCAATGATAGGGGTTACTTCTTTTAAGAATGCTAATGATGCTGCAATGTTACGTTGGTGGAATTCATCACCCATTGCAATTGCTTTAGCGATTAATACGTTAACGTTTAAGCCATCATCCATTTTTTGAAGAGCTTTACTTAATACTGGACCTAATACATCTTTCATCCAGTGCAGACGGTTTACAACTGTTTCATTGTAAGCACCGAAACGTAATACAGCACCGATACCTTCATTCATTTGACAGTAGGCTTCATTACCTGATTCTCTATTTTCAACAACAAGTACAGGCATGTTAGCTGATGTGATACCACCCATTGGTCCAACCGCGTTAACGTGATGACAAGGGATGAACGTAATTTGTCCTTCTTCTAACAACTTACGTGCCGCTTCTTCGTTCTCAGCCCATCCTTCAAATAAAATTGCACCGACACATGAACCTTGCATAGGATCTGTCATGTTTTCATATTTGATTGGTGGTCCAGCATGTAATAATACATGTTCTTTAAGTTCTGGAATTTTAGATTTAGCAGGCACAACATCTACTAAAAATGGTGCTGCTGCGATCATCTTATCAATGACTGCTTGGTTAGCTTCGTCTATTGTTTTATAAGCCATTTTATACTGTCTCTCCTTCGTAATTGTTTAAGAATTGAAGTACTTTCATTAATTTCTCGTCGCCACCTGCGATTGGTTGCCAGTTAAACTGAACAACTTGCGCATCATTAGCTTGAATAGCTTCTGTGAAACTCTTCAATCCGATATTAATCACACTTGGTTTCATATTAATTAAGTTCAAGACTTTTTCATCAACTGTTAAATCAACAGATTCTGCTTCGAATGATTTTGTTTCTAATTGTGGTTGTTCAACATCTTTACCAAGTAAATGAAGTGCTGTCGTCACCATTTGATTGTTTGTTTCACATACGATTGCGCCAGCTTCTTTTAAGATATTAACTTGTTTGTCGTAACCTTGGTGGTCATGCTCAGTACCTACAACTGTAGCAAGAACTGCTAAACTGCGACCTTCTGATTGTGCTTTGTCTAACACTTTTTGAATCGTTGGCGCAAGTTCACTTGCCATGTCATCATGACTTCCGTATCCGATCACGTTATCTAACATAATAATAGCTGTTGATGGATCGTCTGCGGATTGTTCTAACATTTCGATACGTTTAGATGGGTCAATCATAGGATGAGGTCTACCTTGTGTATAAATATCATCACCTAAGTCGATAATTTCATGGTGACCACCTTTATATGAAAAGCCTTCTGGTGTTTCTGCATCTGAATTGTCGCCTAAAGTATCTTTTAATAACATTGCTGCTTCAGAAGCTAACGTACCGCCAGAGTAATAACCTTTAACGCCATCTTGGTTATCAGCAAATTTGATGTTAATATCTGATTGAATTGCTGTACTAAATTGAGGTGTTTCTCCATTTGAAAGTTGAACAGATACACGTGCCGCTTCTTCCAATGTATAAGCGTGGTGAATGTTTGCTTCTGTATATTCAGGTTTAGAACCTAAGAATAACGTTACGATTGGTTTTTCGATATTACGTAATAAATTCAATACTTTTTCTTCTACTTCTTTAGCTGGTGGCTTAGAAATAACTGTAATGACTTTCACTTTAGGATCCGCATTAAGTGCTTTAATACTGTCTAACATCGTAATCGCGCCTACTTCTGTAGATAAGTCACGGCCACCTGTACCGATAGCATTTGTAACACCTTTTCCTTCACGGTCAATGATTGTTGTTACTTCTTGAATACCTGTACCTGAAGCGCCAACAACACCGATGTCCCCTTCATTTACAGTGTTTGTAAATGCAAGTGGTAAACTATGAATAATACCTGTACCACAGTCAGGACCCATTACAAGTAAACCTTTGTCATGTGCCATTTCTTTCAAACGTACTTCGTCTTCTTTTGCTACGTTGTCGCTGAACATAAATACATTTAAGTTATTTTTCAATGCTGTTTCAGCTTCCATCGCTGCATATTGCCCAGGAATTGAAATCAATGCTAAGTTAGGATTGTTTGCTAATTCTAATGCACGGTTCCAATTTGAAGCTTCGTTTTGTTTTTGAGATTGGTCTTCACTTTCACCTTTCCCTTTCAATTCTGCTTCAACTTCTTGGTTTACTTCTTCAACTTTTTCTTCATTTTCTGTATCTACAACGATGATAATATCGTTTGGTTTCGCTGCTTCTAATTCATCCGTACCTAATCCTGAAGATTTAAAAATATCTTTATTGGCAGGTGTTCCCATCATAATGGATACTTGGTTAATACCATCAATAGCAGATAATTTATTCGATAATAACATTAATACAATCGAATCTTGGTAAGTGTTTTCTTTAATAATTGTGTGTAACATACTATTCCTCCGTTATTATTCTGCAAATCTATTTTTTCCGTGATAACGATCAAAGTGCACATCGTCTGAAACTAAGTAGTTGTATATATCATCAACAATTTCAATGCCTTCTTCGTCATATTTTTCACTACGTAATCGGCCACGTTCACCCGGATAGAAAATTTCTCCATATCCTTGTGCTGCTGGTTGTGCTTTTAATTCATTGAGCATTGTTGAAATGTTTGATTTAAATTGGTCTAAGTCCGTGAAGAAGGCTGGATTAATCACGACATGTAATTGGCCTAAGTCACGGCCTTTCGTTAAATCTTTGTACATTGATGAAACATGTACACCATGTGGTACACCTAGTAAACTACCTGATAGAATATCAACCATCATCATAAGGCCATACCCTTTAGGTCCTGCAACTGGGACAAGTGCATGAACATCTCTTGCATTTGTCGTTGGTTCACCATTCGCATCAACTGCCCATGTATCTGGGATTGATTGATTTTTCGCTCTTGCATCTAGCACTTTACCCCATGCTTGAACGGTCGTTGCCATATCAAATGTAATAATACGATCATCGTTTGATGGTGCACTAAATGCAATTGGATTTGTTCCGAAATATGGTTCAGTACCGCCGAATGGCACAACCATTGGATCTGATTGGCACATACTTAAACCGACCATATTCTCTTTAGCTGCCATTTCTACAAAGTAACCTAACGCACCGCTATGTGAAATGTGCTTAACACCAACAACGGCAACGCCATTTTCTTTAGCCATCTCGATTGCTTTTTCCATCGCTTGTTTAGCCGCTTGATGACCAGGACCATTATCTCCTTCAAATATAGCTGTTGATGAACCCGTTTGTTCGAATTGATAATTCGGATTGGCTGTTATGCCACCTTTAGCAATTCGCTCAGCATAGTACTCTACTCGTACTGCACCATGTGAATGAATACCTCTATAATCCGCAAATGTTAATACGTCTGCTACATCTTCTGCAGCACCTTCGTTTAAGCCCGCTTTAGCTAATTTATTCTTCATTAAATCAAATAATTCTTTCTTTGAAACACGCATATCTTAACCTCCTCATTACTCGAATAGTGTAATTTATATACATAAAATCATGATTTTAGCCGTAAAAAAAGAAGGTACTCAAGACGTACGATATTAAATGTCGACAGTCGTCATTTATAACATTCAATTGTCTCTTTCACTTCTTCTCAGCTATTTAATAAATGTCATCAGATATTAAATACTCATAAATACTTTCGGCAATCGGTATGCCACTTTCTTTGTAGCGTTTTTTAACGTCCTCTTGAATTTCACCTGGGTAATAAACTTGATCAAAGCCTTTAGCCGGTTTAATATCATGAAGTTCATCAACCATTTCAGAAACGTGTGTTAAAAATTGTTCTTCATCACCAAAATATGCTGGATTAATGACGATATGAAATTGTCCTAATCTACGATACTGACTTAAATCTTCATACATTGATGTAACATGTTTTCCAAAAGGTAAACCTAACAAGCTACCTGCTAGAATATCTACCATCATCATCAATCCATAACCTTTAGGACCCGCGACTGGTAATAGCGCAGCGACTTCAAATGGATCTGTCGTTGGCTCACCTTGTTTATCTACTGCCCAAGTGTCTGGAATGGATTTGTTTTTAGAACGTGCATCTAAGATTTTTCCCCAAGCTTGCACGGTTGTTGCCATATCAAATAATATCGGTTCACCATTTTTACGTGGTGCTGCAAAAGCAATTGGATTTGTACCGAAGTACGGTTCTGTACCACCAAATGGTACAACCATTGGATCTGACTGACATACTGTTAAAGCGACCATGCCTTCTTTTGACGCTTGTTCAGCAAAGTAACCAATCGCACCACTGTGGCCCATTTCTTTAATACCGACCATGCCTATACCACTTTCTTTAGCTAACTTAATTGCTTCTTCCATTGCTTCATAAGCAACATAGTGCCCAACTGCATTATCTCCAAAGTAAGTACCTGATGATGGACCTGTCTTTGTGAATGTTAATTCTGGATTCAAATTGTATCCTTTTTTTGCAGTACGTTCTGCGTAATATTGTGTACGCACAGAACCGTGTGAATGAATGCCACGCTCATCTGCAAATATCATCAAATCTGCTGTCTTGTCAGCATGTTGTTCAGATAAACCTGCATTTGTCAGTTTGTCTTTAAATAACTGGCGCAGCTTTCCACGTTCTACGTATACTAATCCTTCTTCTGCCATTCCTAACAACCTTCCTTAAATTTCGATATCTCTATTTGCATCTTTAGAGTAAATATAAGCGAATGGTTCGTTTAAGCCTACAGCATAAGTTGCTTGTGGTGCATAAGCGCCCATAAAGATGTAATCACCTTTATCAACTGGTTGCCATTCGTTATCTAAGTTGTACATACCGCGACCACTTAATACATAAGCACCGTGTTCTTGAACGTGTGTTTCAATATATCCGTGTGAAGCACCTGGTTTAAATGACAAGATATGAATGTTCATGTCATATGCTAATTCTTTAGGTAATAAATCAAGAATTGTAACTTCTTCCATACCTTCATAAGGTTCTTGAACCATGTCATTCACATTTCCAGTTACAACTTCTGGTGTGAATCCTTCTAAAGGTTGGTAACGTTTTTTATATAAGAATACGCGGCTATCATTGTTTTGATTGCTGTTTTCAAAAGTCATAACTTGGTGACTTGGTACGTATAAGTATCCACCAGCTGCTAATTCATATTTTTTGTCATCTGCGTATGCGTTGATTTTACCGTATTCAACGTAAATAAATGTTTGAACGCCGCCTCCACCAAAGCCTTGTCTATTTCCGCCTTGATTTTTTAATGTTACTAAGTAGTCTACAAAGCGAGCACCTAATCTTGGTGAACCTAAAATTGTAACGTCGCAATCTTCGAAACCTGGTACAACGTTGTTTACTAAGCCGTCTGGTGTAATAACTGCATAGTTGTCTTTCTTAATAACTGAACGTGTTTCTAAAAGTCCTTCTCTATAACCTTGATTATGATTAATGTAACCCATGATCAATACTCCTTTTCTCTATCTCTATTTTTAAAAATTTATTTATTCTTGATAAGCAAGCTCATATAATACTTGTTTCAATACTTCGATACCTTTTACTAAATCTTCAACATTTGTCTCTTCTTCAACGTTGTGACTCACACCATTTATAGATGGCACAAACAACATAGAAGTTGGTACATATTGTGCGAAGATTTGTGAATCGTGACCTGCACCTGAAGACATCAGTTTCCAATCCGATTCACCCACGACTGTTTCAGCAGCGCGTTCAATTGTCTTAACTAAATCTTCATTCATTAAGGTTGGTGCTTCGTCCATCCATAAATCAATATCGTGTTCAACGCCTTCTTCTTCAGATACGCGTTTAATACATGCATCGATTTCTTCAGCAAATTGATTTAATGCATCTTGGTCAATGTGACGACAATCGATTGAGAATGTCACTTCACCTGGCACAACATTTACGGTATTTGGTATTGGGTCGACGCGACCAAATGTTAATACTAATGGATCTCCTAATTCTCTTGCACATTCTGTCAATTGTGTCGCGATTTTACTAAATGCGATGACAGCATCTCTTCTTAAGCCCATTGGTGTCGTACCTGCATGGTTTGCTTCACCTTTTAAATTAACTGTATAACGTTTTTGTCCAACGATACCGTTAACGACACCAATTGATTTTTGTTCTGTTTCTAACACTTTTCCTTGTTCAATATGAACTTCGATAAATGCTTTAATGCGACTGTAGTCATTGTCTTCTGTACGATAATCAAATCCTACTTCACGCATAGCATCTTTAAATTGAATACCTTCAGCATCAGCAATTGTATCTACATCGTCTTTACCTGTTAAGTTGAAGAAGTTCTTACTACCCCAGAATGCAAATGGGAAGCGACTGCCTTCTTCTTCTGCTAAAGCTAAAATTTCTAAAGAACGTAATGGTTGTCCGTATTCTGCTTTCAATGATTGCATCGCTACAAGTGCTGCTAATACACCGAATTGACCATCTAAATGGCCACCTTCAACAACTGTATCAATATGAGAACCAGACATAATCGTTTCTTCTGGGTATTTACTACCTTCAATACGACCTCTTAAGTTACCAATGTCATCGAATTGTGCTTCAAATCCTTCTTTATCTAATGTTTCTTTTAATGCGCGAACAGCGTTTGACCATTCTTTTGAATAAAGTAAGCGTGTAATACCGCCACCTGTCAAACCTCCAAATGAAGTAAACTGTTTATCTAGCGCTTCGAAAGAAGAACGGATGTCCATATAATTCATCTCCTTTTCATGTCAATTACTATTATAAGCGGTTACATTTTTGTTATCATTCACAAAACATACAATAATTCGCTTAACTTTTATATGTTTTATACAAATACGACCTAAATTTAATTTGAGATACTATGATTAGGAAAATATATCTTCTAGGAGGCTGAGTTGTTTTGACTCAAAATCATTCAATGTGTTTATCAAATGATAGTTTTCAATTACCCTATACCATCATCGAATCTAAAAATGAACACCCTCAAGGGGTTATCATGTACTTTCATGGTGGCGGGTTAATTTTTGGTCAACGTGATGACTTACCACAAACGTATATAGATATTTTGACAGAGTCCTACCATCTTGTACTCGTTTCTTATCGATTAGCACCAGAGAGCCCGATTGATACGATTATCTCAGATGCATTAGCTCAATACGATGAAATCAGTGCCTTATATGAGGCATTACCAATCTATACATTTGGTCGTTCAGCTGGTGGATTCTTAAGTTTAATGGTTGCACGTTATCGTGAAGTTGCAGGCATTCTTGATTTTTATGGCTATGCACGTGTTCATGTTCCTGCATTTTTAAGACCGAACGCACAATACCAAGCTTTATCAACTCAAATTACACCAGCGATATTAAATCAACTTATACAACCTAATCCTTTAACTTTTGGCTCATTACAAACGAGATATCCGATTTATTTATATGTACGCGGCCAAGCGAAGTGGTTATCTTATTTAGGTATTCAATCATCAACAGCAAGTGCATATAATATTTCAACTAAAGAATTAAAACAATTTCCACCGACTTTCATTGTACATTGCAAAGGTGACCCAGATGTTCCGTATAGTGAAAGTGAACATACTTACCGCCAAATTGAGCATAGTCATTTAGAAACGCTCGATTTAGACCAACATGATTTTGATCGTGAAGTAACACCAACAAGTATTTCACTGTATAAACAAGCCGTACAATTTTTAAGTCAATCATCAAACTTAATTCAAGGAGGATAAATGATGAACATTCAAAATGTCATGGAAAATCTAGAAACGTTTAATCAATTTGCACGTAATCCTGAAAATGGTGGTATTAACCGAATTGCTTTTACACATTCAGAACGTGTAGCAGCACTTAAATTCTCAATGCTTTGCCAAAAAGCTGGTCTAGATGTCTACTTTGATTTCTTCGGAAATGTTATTGCGCGTCGAGAAGGTAAAAATCCAGACTTTAAACCAGTCGTATTAGGTTCTCATATAGATACGGTTAAAGACGGCGGGCAATATGACGGACTACTTGGTGTTGTTGGTGCGTTGGAAGTTGTTGAATATTTAAATAAATATCAAATAGAAACGGATCATCCCATTATTATCATTGCCTTTGCTTGTGAAGAATCTACAAGATTTAATGAAGCGACATTAGGTAGTAAATATCTCACAGGCAATATGACGAAAGAAGATATGAAATATATTAAAGATAACGACGGGAATGTACTTTATGATATTGTCGCACCACTTGCTCAAGACATGCATGGTAAAGCAGCATTATTTGAAAGAAACAATATTAAAGCATTTTTAGAATTACACATCGAGCAAGGTCCTATTTTAGAGAAGAAACATAAAGATATCGGCATCGTGACAGATGTAGCAGGTCCGCATCGTTTTAAATTAAAAATTCAAGGCGTGACGAGTCATTCAGGTTCAACACCCATGCCAATGAGAATAGATGCACTGACAACATCCGCAGAAATCATCTTAAAAATCGAAGAAATTGGACGTGCTTATCATGATAAAGGAATTGTGACAACAGTCGGTTATGCAGATGTATATCCAAATACAATGAATGCCATACCAGGAGAAGTCACACTTTTAATAGACATTAGAGGTAAGAATGAAGCCGTACGAGAACAAGTCGTTGATGAAATCACATCACACATTGAATGCATAACAGATCATCGCAATGCACATTATGAATTGGAAGATTTAGGTCAAGATACACCACGCAGTTTCAATCATAAAATTGCACAAATCAACGAAGACAACTGTCAGCAATTAGGATACACATATAATTATATGTACAGTGGCGCAGGACATGATGCTATGATCATCGCACCCATATGTCCAACAAGTATGATATTTATACCATGTAAAGAAGGTATTAGCCATTCACCAAAAGAATCCGTCACAGCAGACCAAATCGAAAAAGGCATTAACCTCCTCATACAAACAACAATCGAACTAGCCAAGCTCGACACCGTGTTGGAGTAGGATATTGAGGGGGATTGGTGAGGGATGTGAGTTGAGGGGATGTGAGTTTACTAGTATTTTAACTCATATATTGGGCTATCTCTTGGCTTTACTCATCACTTAAGCCATGACTTGGGCTATCTCTTGGCTTTACTCATCACTTAAGCCATGACTTGGGCCATCTCTTGGCTTTACTCAATACTTAAGCCACGACTTCCATTATCTCTTGGCTTTATTCATCACTTAAGCCACGACTTCCACTATCTCTTGGCTTTATTCATCACTTAAGCCACGACTTCAGCCATCTCTTGGCTTTATTCAATACTTAAGCCACGACTTCAGCCATCTCTTGGCTTTACTCAATACTTAAGCCACGACTTCAGCCATCTCTTGGCTTTATTCAATACTTAAGCCATGATTTCCACTATCTCTTGGCTTTATTCAATACTTAAGCCAAGAGATTCCGCCCCTTCCTCCTAGAAAAACCTAGCTCACCCCTCCAATACGAAAAAAGGCAGGGACACCACGATGGTCCCTGCCTTTCCTTATATATAATTCTTAGATAAAGCGTCCTAAGCGTGCTTCTGTTACACCTGTTTCTTGATCATAAATTTCTTGTCCTCTTAATATTGTTTTTGTAACTTGCGCGCCGATTTCTCGACCAATATATGGACTCATTTTATTTCTATATGCTAAGTCTTCTGCTTGTAATGTATATGGTGCTTCTGGTTTGATAAATACAAAGTCTGCATCTTTTCCTAGTGCGATGCTTCCTTTCGTATCTAATCCAAAGCGTTTTGCTGGTGCTGTTGCAATGATATCAGCAAATTTTTGTAATGACATATTACGTTTTTGAACGCCTTCGTCAAATAGTATATCTACGTTATTTTGTAATCCTGCAATACCGCCCCATGCTTCGAATGCATTGTCAGTATCTTTTAAATCTGGTGTACATGGTGAATGGTCAGATGTTACGAAGTTAATGTCTCCGTTTAATACGCGATTCCACATACCTTCTAATCGAGATTGTTCACGAATTGGTGGTGAACATTTAACAACTGGTCCGATTGAATCTAACTCTTCTTTGTAGAAGTATAAGTAGTGTGTACATGTTTCACATGTAATATCTACACCTTCTTGTTGAGCTTTGATCACTTCTTCAACGCCTTCTTCACAAGCAACGTGTACGATATGCACGCGACAACCTGTTTCTTTAGCGAATAATACGATTTTGCGGATTGGTTCAACTTCAGTAAATACTGGTCTAGAATCCACATATGCACTTAATGTTGTTTCTCCATTTTCTTTAGCGATTTCACCTAAACGATCTGTAATTGTAGCATTTTCTGAATGGATAGATAAGATTTTTCCCGTTTTAGCAATTTGTTTCATACCTTCATATAATGAATAGTCATCAACATTTTCAAAATCGCCTTCGATTGTACGGTCACCACAAGTTGCTAAGAATGCTTTATAGGCAACAACGCCCGCTTCATCTAATTCTTGAATACCACCGTTTAAGTTATATGGTACTAATCCTCCGTAACTTGCAACATCTACAGCTAACTCATCTTTACCTGCATCAAATTTAGCTTGGATAGAAGCTTTATCTGTAGTAGCTGGTACTTGGTTTAATGGCATTTCAACAAATGATGTTACGCCACCTTTAGCAGCTGCATTAGTACCTGTTACGTAACCTTCCCATCCGTCACGGTATCCGCCACCTGGTTCTGTAATATGCACGTGAGCATCTACCATACCTGGTGAAACGATTTGATTTTTTGCATCAACAATTTGTTCAGCTTCTCCTAATTCTTGTCCGATCGCCGCAATTTTCCCGTCTTTGACACCAACTTCAACTTTTTGCGCGCCATCTTCTAAAATAACTAAACCATTTTTGATAATTAAATCATACTTCATTATATGCCACTCCTTCTTTTTTACTTTTATCTGCATGAAATACATAATGTAAAATGATATAAACACCGCCGGCTACAATAAAGCCGATAAACCATGAAAAGTCTGAAATCACTGTGAATCCTGGTAAGAATCCAAGTAATGAAATAACAACACCAGCAATTGTTCCGATATATGCCGAAATATTAATGCGTGGTATTTTTTGATCTTTTACACGTAAATCAAAATACAATTTATCTATATCAATGTGACGTCTAGACACAATATAGAAATGTACAATCATGACACCTGCTACAGGTCCAAGTATTGCCCCAATAGCATTTAAGAATACGAAGATACTATCCTCGTTCTCCATCATTTTCCATGGCATAATCACAACACTCAGTACTGAAGCAATGACTACACCACGGCGATAATTAATCCACTTGGGCAATAACGCACTTAATTGATACGCTGCTGGAATAATATTACTTGTCGCATTTGTAGAAATAGTTGTCATTAATAATACACCAGTTGATATGAGAATTGCCCAGAAACTATCCCATTCATTAATGATTGTTAAAATGTTCCACTCTTGGTGACCTAGATAAATAGAACCACCAATAATAATGAATACACTCGCAATCGCGAATAAGATATGTGCAACAACGATACCTGAAATTTGACCGACAATTTGCGTCTTCGTAGATTTCGCATTTTGAGTAAAGTCAGATACACTTGCACCAGGTCCTGCCCATACACCTAATAATGAATTAAAGATTAAAATAAATGATAAAATCGCTGGGTAAATAATACCGCTAGATTTCGTTGAAATTTCATAATCTAAAATGTTGCCAACGCCTCCTGCAGCCATGACGCCCCAGATTGCCATACCACCAAATACAATGTATATAAGTGGGTTTAATACGGCAGTGAATTTATTAAGTATTTCTCCACCACCAAATCCAATTGCGAAACTGATTGCCCAGAATATTAAGAATGCGATTAATCCAGGAATTGAAATACCTAGAATCGTCACACCGCTTGCGATATCAGCGAATCCAGGGAAAATCTTATTCAATAAGATTAATAGTGCTTGTGAACCAGCAAAGGTTTGAAGTCCAAACCAAGCAATACCAGCTACAACACCACGTAGTATACCTGGTAACTTTGCACCTACATCTCCGTATGTATGACGCAATTGCATCGCAAAAGGTATACCATATTTAGAACCAGCATAACCATTTGCTACTAACAATAATGCAATAATAAATGAACTTAATATTAATGCGAATATTACCTGTAAAGGTGATAGTCCGATTAATAAGAATCCACCTACTGCAGTATAGTTCGGTATATTATGAACGGCACCCATCCATAATGTAAAAAAGTTAAATGCCGAATTGTTTCTTTGTGCTGACGTTTTGGGCATTATATCTTTGTTATAGCCACGTTTTTCAAATTCGGCTGGAGTTAATGCCACGTCGTTTGCTTCTCTTGCCATTCTATATGTCTCCTTTGAATTAATCAGCTAATAACTAGCTATGAACTCTTCATATACAAGTGTAAAACTTATGTAAGCGTTTTTCTTTGTAGTTCTTAACATATATAGAATTTAAAATTATAGGTTTCGTACAAATTTTGTGTATAATAAATTTTAGAAATAAAAATCATTGGTCATTTTGAACAAAACAGATAACATTTTGACAAAAAATAACGGTTTCATTTATAAAAAATCGTTTTCATTTTTATATAATCTTCATTGAAAGATAAACAAAAACGGGAGGCCTTATGATGACAACTCTAAACGAAATTTTATCTATACCTCAATTTAAAGGTTTAGAGCTTATTAATAGAAAAGGAGATTTATCTTCTGAAGTAACGAGTCTAGACATTACTGAAAACAATGACATTAAACATTTCACATCTAGCAATGCCTTCATCTTAACAACGGGCGTACTTTTCCAAGATAATCAGGAGAATTTAAAGAAATTAATTAAAGACTTAAGTGACATTCAAACAGCTGGTCTTGGTATTAAAGTCTCAAGATTTTTACATAAAATTGACCAAGATGTGATAGATTTTGCAGACGAATTGCAATTTCCGTTAATAGAAATTCCTGAAAGTTGGAACTTAGGTGAGATTACGCATGAAATTTCATCCTTTATATCCGACTCTGAAACGGGCAAATTAAATTATGCATTGCAAGTTCAACAAGAACTTAACCAACTGCTTATTAAAGGGTTCAGCATTGATAATATGATTGAACGCATGAGTAAATTACTTGGCGTACCTATTATATTATTTAATCCGTTCAAGAAGCCTGAAGCGATCAGTCATCACTATAGACAAAGTCAGTCATTATTATCTGAACACGTCGCTTATTTCAATGCACATCAACAAGAGGAACTCACACAAGATAAAAACAACTTAGTATTCGAAAATAAAGACCATGTTATCTTTAAAGTGTTGGGTTACACATATTTCCCTTACTACATAATGGTATCTCAAGTGAATAAACTTTCTTATCCATTTAGTCTTTTAACAATTGAACAAGTTGTGAGCGTGCTTAGTTTCGCCTTGTACAAAAATACTAAAATTCAAGAAGTAGAAAAGAACGACATTAACCGCTTCTTTGAATCACTCGTCTACAACAAAAGTGACCAAGCATTATCTATCAAAAAACATGCGGATTTATTAAGACAATATTATATCTACCCATCAGACTACTACCAAACTATCATTTGTGGCATAGATGCTAAGACTAACTTAGAAAATAGTTATTACTTAAACGAATTGCACCAATTAACTTTTCAATGGTTAACAGATAAATTATCCGAAATCGACTCATACATCAGTGTTTATCGATTACCAAGCAATGATCGCTTTGTCATTTTAATACAGAATAAACAAGAAGATCACCTAGAGATGATTGAACGACTACAAATCAGTTACAATGATTATTTTGAAGACCAAATATCTTTTGGTATAGGTAATGAAGTAACAGAGTTCTCTCAATTACCTTCATCATTCTTTGAAGCAAGCGAAGCATTTGAGAATGGCTTATTTAACAATGAAAAATCATTTATTTCCCAATACCATTCGAAAGATATTCAAGAATTATTGCAGCTCATACCACAAGAGAAACTCTTACCATTTGTGAAACATACACTCGGTCCACTTAGCTATCCAAAGACTAAAAAAGACATAGAATTAAAACAAACATTAAAAATTTATATGGATAACCAGTGCGATATCACAAAAACAGCAGAGAAAATATTTATCCATAGAAATACCGTCAAATACCGTATAAACAAATGTAGTAATCTAATAGGCACTAATATAGAAGATCCAATCCAATCATTAAATATACGTATCGCAATCTATGCGTCTAATATGATTCCATTTGAATAATTCTGATTATCAATACTCATAAACAATCTATATAGACACATAAATATAATGTCCTGCTCTATTGAAAAGTGTTAAAATATGTTTGATAAAATGTTAAGGAGTTTGATATGGAATTATTAGAAGCACTTTTAATATTTATTTTGGCAGTTATTATTAGTTCGATTATTAACAACCGATTTCCTAATATACCGACTGCATTTATTCAAATTGGATTAGGCGTTGGTGTCTTCTTCTTACCAATTGATTTGTACTTTGAATTTAATTCTGAATTATTTATGATAGCCGTTATTGCACCACTATTATTTGTTGAAGGCACTCATGTTTCACGTTCTAATTTGTTAGCATATCGTAAACCGATATTATTAATGTCTATGGCACTCGTATTTACTACAGTTATTGGTGTTGGTTATTTTGTTCATTGGATATGGCCAGAATTACCGATGCCTGCCGCATTTGCCATTGCTGCTATACTTTGTCCGACAGATGCTGTTGCGGTCTCAGCGATTACACGTGGAAAATTATTACCTAAAGGTTCTATGTCTATTCTAGAAGGAGAGTCTTTACTAAACGATGCAGCAGGTATTATTTCATTTAAAATCGCGGTTACAGCTTTAGTTACAGGTGCATTCTCAGCAGTTCACGCTATTGAACAGTTTGTCATTTCAACTATCATTGGTGTCTTGATTGGTGCTATTGTTGGAACAATTATTGTAAGAATCCGAATAGATTTAACAGCTAATAAAGGTTTAAAAGATAATAATACGTTAACATTTATTCAATTATTAACGCCATTTGCTGTATATTTCTTAGCAGAACACTTTCATGCTTCTGGTATCATAGCAGTCGTTGTTGCTGGACTGATTCATGGCTGGGAACGCGACCGGCTCATTAAAGCTCAAACCGAGCTTCAAATGAATTATCATCAAATTTGGAGCACATTAAGTTATGCCTTGAATGGATTTGTATTTGTTGTCTTAGGTTATCTTGTTCCAACAGTCATAATAGACATCTTCCAAACAGAACCTGATAACTTAATATTCTTAATCACAACAACACTACTGATTGCTTTAGCCATATATATTTGTCGTTTTGTATGGGTTTATTTTTGGTATAAAGATTTTTATTATCCTAAAAATATCCAATCCTATTTAAATGATGACACCTTTGAAACACCACCATCACGCCTTCGCTATGCATTTATAATGACAATGTGTGGTATTCATGGGACGATTTCATTATCAATGGCACTAACTTTACCTTATGTCATTACACAAGGTGACGCTTTTCTATATCGAAATGATTTATTATTTATTGCATCATTAATGGTCTTATTAAGCCTAATATTAGCACAAGTGGTCTTACCTCTTATTACACCTACAGCCAAGACTTCATCAACTAAAGGCATGACTTATCAATCTGCTAAGATATTTATCATACAACAAGTCATTGCTCATTTGAAATCGGAAAGTAAAGTTGATAGCAATGCAGATTTTAGACCTGTGCTCAATCAATATTATGGAGAGTTATTATTCCTACTTAATTCCGAACCGAATAATAAAAACACTAAAGAACTAAAACGTTTAGAAGAAATCGCCCATACAGTTGAAACAGAAACATTAGAAAGACTAATCGAAAGTGATAAAGCTACGTACCAAGATATTAATAACTACCGTAATGTTGTAGAGTTATCTGAAACACATCGTAATGCCTCCTTTAGAGATAAAGCTATCAACTACATCAAGATGTTTGTCATTCGATTAAAAGCAATTAAGCATTTCAAATCAGAGGATAAAGAAACAAAAATGCAAGAATACGCGAATAGTTTTAAAGACGTTCAAAAAATTATGCGTATCGTGAACCATCATGTTACGTTACGTATGAAAGAAGAACAGAATAGTACAAATGTATTAGAAGTAAGTCTGGTTATTAATCAGTATTACAACATTAGTAGAATACTGAAATGGCAAGAACAACGTCGTAAACAAGACGGCAACCATTTACATCAAGTGGTATCTCAAGAATCATTTACAAATCATAAATTACAAGCATTATATATGCAACGCCACTATTTAGACGAGCTCATTAAACACAACAAAATCAATAACACCGTTGCAGGACAAATACGTGAGAATATAAATTATAACGAAATCGTCTTAGCGCAAAAGTATAAACATTAATCATAACTTCCCTCTTACTTAATAGTATTGGTTTCTTATTTACAGGAATTTTATAAGCGACTAGTTAAGTTCTTGGAGCAACTATCATGGTAATATGACAAATTTTCGTTATACAGATTCACATAATGACTATGCATACAATATGAGACTTTAGGGTAAATAGATTGTAGAGGTGATTGAGATATGACAAATGATAAAGTCAAAGCTGAAATTGAACGTATATTAGATACATCTAGAATCGGTGTACTTTCTACAGCACTTAAAAATATACCAAATAGTCGATATATGGTTTTTTATCATGATGATTATACACTATATACAAAGACAAGCATTGATTCTCAAAAAGTTATTGAGTTTAAGGATAATCCTAGAGCACATGTCTTAATTGGATATGACGAAACAAAGAATCGTAGCTTTCTTGAAATAGAAGCACACGTAGAAATTCTCAAAGATAAAGATACGATTGATTGGCTTTGGAATAAACAAGATAACTCATTTTTCGATTCTAAAAATGATCCCGATTTATGCGTACTTAAATTAACACCTAAAGCCATCAAAATTATGAATGATGATGAGGTCGATACACCCCAAACAATTACATTTGATTAATACACAATAAAAAAACTAGGACATAGTAATCTAATGACCATTCTAGATTACTATGTCCTAGTTGCTTTTTTATATACCTTTTTCTATATCTTCTAACATCGCGTCTACTGTAATTTTCGCACTTGTTAAGACGATAGGTACACCTGCACCTGGATGTACACTTGCTCCTGCAAAGTAAAGATTTTGATAATTTCTACTTATATTCGGTGGTCTATAATAATTACTTTGAGCAAGCGTTGGCATTAAACCAAAGGCTGCCCCAAATTTCGCATGATAATGACTTTCGAAATCTTTAGGTGTAAATATGATTTCAGTTACGATATGTTCTTTTACATGTGCTAATGCTTTAACAGTAGCCATTTTTTTATAAACTATTTCTTTCACTTGTGATACTGTCGCTTCATCTGTCCAATCTACATGACCAGTCTTAAGCTCGGATACTGGCATTAACACGTATATTCCTGTTTGACCCTCTGGAGCGAGCGTTTTATCTTCAACGCTTGGCGCATAAACATATATAGAAGGATCTTCTGATAATGTGCCATTGAAGATTTCTTTAATATTTTCATCAAAATCTTGTGAGAATATGACATTATGTAGTAAAATTTCTTCTGACAAATCCAAATCAACACCTATATACATTAAAAATGCTGAGCAAGAATAATCCATATTATTGATATTTTCTGTTGTATATTTCTTAGATTGAAATGATTTTTTAATCAATGATGATGCGGCATAAGGAAAATCTGCTGTACATAAAACTTTATCATAACGTTCAATGCGACCCTCTACTTTTAGACCTTCCGCACGCTTATAACGTGGATCAATGATGATTTCTTCTACATTCGTCCCTGTGTATATATGTGTACCGAGTTCTTCATTTAAAGTTTGAAGCGCTTCTGCAAAGCGATACATGCCACCTTTAATAAAGTGCACACCAAACATCAATTCAATCATTGGAATAATGGAATATAACGAGGGGCTTTTTTTCGGATCTATTCCGATATATAACGTTTGAAATGCTAAAATCTTTTGAATTTTGTCGTTAGCGACATATTTTTCTATTAAGTTATCTGCTTTATCGAATGTCTTTAATTTCATACCTTGATATAATGTATATGGATTATAGAAGTCTGAAGGCTTACGAAATGTACGTTCTAAGAAATGCTTTCGTGCAATTTCATATCGCTCGTAAATATCGGTTAAGAATGACATAAATCCATGTGTAGAATTCGGTTCAATAGATTCAAGCATATCTCTTAATTGAGATAAGTCTGTAGGTACACGCACTTGATCGTCATCACTGAAGTAAACATCATAAATATGAGACAATTGTTTGATTTCTAAATAATCATTGATATCTCTATTAGCATACTTAAATACATCTTGATAAATTTCGGGCATCATCACAATTGTAGGACCCATATCAAACGTAAAGCCATCTTGCTTTATTTGATTCATCCTACCACCTATTTGTTTGTTTTTCTCATAAATATCGACTTGATGACCTCTTGCGGCTAACCGCGCAGCTGATGCTAATCCTGATACACCACCACCTATGACTGCAATTCTCATATAGATTCACCTCTATTATATTTCGCCATAACTTCACGATAAATTTTTAATTTTTTTCTTTTATTAACAAAAACTTTTTGATGCAATGTGTATCTGGATTGTCTAACTTCTTCAAGTATTTCAAGATATATGCTTGCTGCTACTTCAATAATATAACGTACTTCTTCATCAAAATAAGTCATCCCATTTAAAGCTTTTTCATATAACGCAGTGGCTTCTTGAGCATAACTTTCCCATAAATTAATATATGATTGAGTTATACCACCTTGATATATAGCAAATAAATCGACATTATATAATGCTAATCGTTCTCTGCTTAAATAAATTCTATCTCGTTTAAAATCTTCTCCAACATCTCTTAAAATATTTGTTAATTGAAGTGCTTTTCCTAAAGCAATTCCTGCGTGTTCAGCTTGTTTAATATGCGCTTTTTGTTTTGATGCTAGTATGGGTGTGAGCAATTCACCCACTGTTCCTGCCACACCATAACAATATAGAGATAAGTCCTCGTCAGTTTGTATGCGTTTTAAATGTAAATCTTCTTTAACATAATGTATAAGAGTTTGTAACGGTTGGTGAGGAATAGCATAGTCTTTCAACGTATGGCGATAAGCATTCATAATGGAATCGTCGCTTTGATATCGTTGAACGTTATGGTTATATATTGCATCCAAATCATTTGCGATACATTCTAATTGTTCGAGATCTTGATATTCATCGATACTATCATCTATAATGCGACAAACGGCATAAATTGCCCACACCGCTTTCTTTTTATTCAGTTCTAACATATCAAATGCATATGAGAACGTCTTTGAATGTAACTTCATAATATTGTGACAGTGTCTATAATCTTTCTCTAATTGATTCACTAATTGTCCTCCTCGATAACCCCATGTGAATACTTTTGAGTGTTGCAATTTTTATAAATTTATTTTTCTCCCTTTCCATTGAATTATTTTAAACACATGGACATCAAACCATGATTTCATAAATATCATCATAAAATTCATGAACATCAATGGATGACAAACGCTCACTAAGATATGAAAATTCCCAGTTCTCTTTAAAATAATATAATGTTGAAAGGCATATAAAACATACACCATTAAAGCTAATGCGATAAATATAGGATTTAACCATAACGATATTATAACCATTATTGTTGAAGTCACAGTACCAATTAACCACAATACGATTAAAGCCAATGTTGATTGCTTCGTTACTTGAGCGCCTAATGCAATATGCTTACTCCAACCTTCTATAAGCGATTTATATCCTTGGGGATACATTCTAAAATTCACAACACCTTGACCTTCATATAATTCCACTGGTAAAGCATGTTGATGATAAGACTTACTTATAGCGAAACCTTCGATAATTGAATCTTTTGCGTTAAAGTGACCTTGTGTTAATTCGTAATCTTGCTTATTCGTTAGAATGACTGGACCAAATGCCATTTGGTCATCATATTTAGACTTCGAAATAGAGAATGTATTCATACCTACTATCGTCATTACGTTAAATAATGCCGATGCGTTCTCATACAATCGTTCAATCATATGATAAGGCTGTATAGAAAGTAGCCCTCTATACTGTTGCAATTTATATTGGTTTACGATTTGCCAAATACTATCAAGACGACTAAATTGAACATCAGCATCTACAAACAGCAACATATTGTGAGAGGCAACCTGACTACCTTCCCAACAAGCATGCGATTTACCTTTCCAAGTAGCATGCTTTGAAACTTTATAAACATGTGCGCCATATTGTTCGGCAATTGCGCAAGTTTGATCTGTAGAGTCATCGTCCATGACAATAATTTCTATATCTTTATGATTGGCCACA
The DNA here is from genome assembly GCF_045897195.1 of Mammaliicoccus sp. RAM2. Classification (NCBI taxonomy): domain Bacteria; kingdom Bacillati; phylum Bacillota; class Bacilli; order Caryophanales; family Staphylococcaceae; genus Mammaliicoccus; species Mammaliicoccus sp. RAM2. Next base: position 78,641 of record NZ_JBJNWI010000008.1, read on the forward strand.
CGTTTAAGTAAGTTCGGTAAATTTTTCGCTTCATTTCTAGCAGGAACAATGAGACTAACAGGTGTCTTAGAAGCTTCCATATGACTAGGATTAATCTTACAGCGCCTGAAGTACATCAATGCCCCACTTAGCATCGTACAAATCGTCAAGATTAGTGTTACAACATATACTATTATTATCATCTATATCAACTACTTTCCGTCTTCAGCAATAATACTATCAGCTACTTGCATACCACTTAATGTGACCATTGGCATTCCTGGGCCAGGATTGACAGAACCCCCAACAAAATAAAGGTTTTTATAGTATTGACTCTTTTTAGGAAATTTAAATCCTTTGTTTTTCTTTTTATCTGAAACGACCCCATATATAGCACCTTTATGAGATTGATAAGTACGTTCTATATCATGTGGTGTCCAAATATCTTCGTATATGATGTGCTTTCTTAAACCATGTAATCCCATGGACTCTAATTTGTCTAATATGCGTTCTCGAAAAGCTTGATATTCATCTTGACTAAATTGCTGATGTTGAATATATGGTATATGCGGTAATATTTTGATGTTTTCTTGTCCTTTAGGTGCTTGTGTCGGATCAGTCTTATTTGTATTGACTATATAAATAGTCGGATCTTGGGGTAAGATATACTGATGGAAGACTTCATCGTAATTACGCTTTGAATCTTTAGAGAAGAAGAAATTATGATGTCTAAGTTCGGGATAGCTTTTATCTACTCCTAAATGCATAACATATCCCGAACTCGCGGGTTCAAATTTGCTTTCTAACTGATTTAACCGACTTTGTTTCATATTCATTAATTTTTCATATACAGGTAATACTTCCATATTTGAGATAATATAATCAGCATGTTGATGTACATTATTATCAAGTTGAATACCCGTAACTTCTTTGTTTTGATTATATATAATACGCTCCACATGTGCATTTAAATGAATCGAGACACCTAATTCGCGTGCTAATTGTTCCATCGCTTCTGCTAATTTATGAATCCCGCCATCTACATACCAAAGACCTTCCTCATGTTGCATTTCAGGTAATAAACTTAATACAGCCGGTGCATCGTATGAAGATGATCCTACATATTTAATAAAGTAACCTAGCATTTCCCTCAAATATGGATTATCTACCCGCTTATCGATTGCTTGTTGCATCGTATGAAAATAATCAAACTGCTTTAAAGCTGACAGAGGTCCATGAAACCGGATAATATCCGACAAATGATCTATACCTTTATCGAAATAACTGCGTTCAGCTTGATGATGAATTTTATTAGCATACTCAAAAAAATTTTTTAGTTGTGTCATATCGTTAGATGAAAGATGTTTGTTCTGAATCAAAGTGTCTTCTATCGATTCATATAAATCTATAACAGTTCCATCAGGATAGACATTTCTAATTTGTAATGGTAATTTGCGAATGCTCACATAATCTTCAAGCCTTCTTCCACACTGTTCAAAAAGACGTTGAAATATTTTAGGCATCGTTAAGATAGATGGCCCTAAATCAAACCCGTAATCTCCCGTCTCTATGCGGTTTACCTTTCCACCGATGTGGTTATTTTTTTCATATAAATCTACGTGATAACCTGCTTGAGCCATGCGGATAGCACTTGTTATACCACCTAATCCTCCGCCAATGACGACAACTTGTTTGTTAACCATTTAATCACCTTTTCTTATTAGCTTTTTCAAATATATACGTTGTAACTTAGGTCGGTTATAACGTTGCACAATGATGCAAGGAACATTAGCAATGACCACATAAACAATATTTATTACTTTTATACTTTTCTTCGACTTGATAAATACAACAATTGGCAAGATAGATAATAAATGAACCAATTCTGCTCGTTTCGTTTCTATCACAAACTTCTCTATATTCGTTATATCACTTGACTGATTATAGTGCGATTTGCTGACAATATCCGATTGTATCATTTGACCATCTGGCAAATGATCTTTCCAACATTTCACCTTTACAAGTTTTTGCCATAATTGACCATTTTGTTCCAAAGAACCACTCTTAAAATATCGAAAATCTCGTACTAACCACTTATCACGTATACGCAGTCCAATTTGTACAATAAACATTTGAGTGATAAACCAATAAAGTGCTATATAGATGAAAGTTCTTATAAGCTTAAACATTTGACTTATCTGTATATCTTGGATTGTCTTTATTTAATAACCAGTTACCAGCTGTTAAATAAGTCGCAAAAGCACTCCAAAGTGTATACGGAACCAATATCAAACCCGCTAACTTCTTCACATTAAAGAATGTTATCGTTGTCATCAAGACAGCACCTAACAATACAGCACTTTCAATCAATGCGCTGAATCTTAATTTATACTTAAAATACAATATTGACCACCCATAATTTAAACCCAATTGTGTATAATAAGCACCCTTAATCCGCTTCTTCCCTGGTTTGTGAGATACGAGTGCATAAGCAATACCCATTGACATATACAATATTGGCCACACAATAGGAAATATATAACCAGGTGGTGAAAATGGTGGTTTCACATTTTTACTATAATCCTTTCTTGCATTCTTCACTGCAAATTTCCCTATTAACCGTCCACCAACAATAGGTGTCGTAACTTTTACAATTGGTAAAATAACATTCTTCATCAGTGCTCCTCCTTCAAACATCCTTTGTTCCATAAAAGTATATTACCCTTTATTCATAATTTTATACATTTGTAATTAAATTTTCCAGTATATAATTTTCTTATTTTTCCCATTAGTCTAATTTTATATATATAATGAAATAGTTTAACTTTTAATTCTTCTAACATTTTTTAGCAAAGCTAAAACAGTCTGTTAATATATAAAACTAATAATTACACAAAAAAATAGTGTGCTACGAAATAATATATACTCATCCTACCATGATTAAATCATCTAACGAATTATTTAATCTACAAGAATAAACACATCACTTACCTGATTAGTATCAGATTGAAGTGATGTGTTTTATATGTGCTTATTCAGTTTAATTTTATACTTCAATTCCATTTTGTTGGATAACTTTTTTATACCAATCAAAAGACTTTTTCTTTCGACGTTCGAGTGTCCCGCTTCCTACATCGTCTTTATCTACATAAATCATGCCATATCGTTTACTCATTTCTCCTGTTGATGCAGACACTAAATCGATAATACCCCAACTTATATATCCCAACAATGGAACGCCATCTTGAATACCATCGTACATAGCTTCTATATGCTGTTTCATATAATCTATTCTATAATTATCTTGGATTGTACCATCTGCTTCTATCTCATCTTTGGCACCTAATCCATTTTCAACGACAAATAGTGGCTTTTCAAATCTTTCATATATTTGATTCATCGTTATCCTTAAACCAAGCGGATCGATAACCCATCCCCAATCGCTCATTTTAAGATAAGGATTTTTGGCTGATACAATTACATTTCCTTCATTTTTTTCAACTCTTGATATATCCGCAATAGACGTTCGAGACGCATAATAACTAAATGCTACAAAATCCACCGTTTCTTTCAGAATTTCTTTATCTGACTCATCTATTTCAATGTTAATCCCTTTATTCTTAAAAAATGAATCCATATAGTATGGATATTTACCTTTCGCTTGCACATCTACAAAGAAAGTATTTGTTCTTTCATCATTCATAGACTGCCATACATCTTCTGGATTACAACTGTATGGATAGAAACTACCACCGGCAATCATACATCCAATTTTTGCTTGTGGTGTAATACGATGACAACTTCGAACAGCTTTCGCACTTGCTACTAACATATAATGTGCGGCTTGATATAATATTTCTTCCCTATTTTCACTATCATCAAAGTATAATCCTCCACCTGAAAATGGACTGTGTAACACTACATTAATTTCATTGAATGGAATCCAATAATTCACGTATTCTCCAAAATTATTAAAGCATGTATCTGCAAATTTAATATATAAATCTATCGTTTCTCTATTTTTCCACCCATTATATTTTTCAACTATACCCATTGGAATATCAAAATGCGCTAGTGTAACGAGTAATTCCATACCATGTTGTTTACATGTCTTGAATAAATCTTTGTAATAATTTATACCTGCCTGATTCGGCATTTCTTCATCACCATTTGGATAAATTCTACTCCAAGATATAGATGTTCTAAATACTTTCAATCCCATTTCAGCAAGTAAGCCAATATCCTCTTTATAATGATGATAAAAATCTATACCAGTATGACTTGGATAATATTCATTCTGATCAAGTTCGCTCTTTTTATAACCTAACTTTATATCTTGTCTCTTTGAACCATGAGGAATTAAATCAATATTACTGATTCCTCTACCATCTTTATCCCAAGCGCCCTCTGTTTGATTGGCTGCTATTGCACCACCCCAGAGAAAATTTTCCGGGAAATATTTTATTGTCATAATTTAACCACTCCTAATATAGATGTTTGTGCTTTAACCTCTGCGTGATCAAAGGATGTTATAGATTCATATTCATCTGTATTTGTAATGACAATAATCGTTGTCGGATCATAACCAGATTCAATAATTTGAGTTAAATCAAATGTTCCAAGAATATCGCCAACAGTTACATGATCACCTTGTTCAATTGTTGATGTAAATGGTTCTCCATTTAATTTCACCGTGTCAATGCCTACATGTACTAATACTTCAACACCATTATCTCCTGTTATACCGATAGCATGTTTTGTTGGAAATACAGAAGTTACCGTACCTGTTACGGGTGCATAAATTTTATTACCTGTTGGTTCAATTGCCATACTTTTTCCGATTACTTCTCTACTAAATACGTCATCTTCAACACTTTCAATTGGTTTAATATGCCCTTCAACAGGTGCTGCAACTGTTAGATGATCTTGAGTACCTAAATCTAATAATTCATCTTCAGATTCTGGAATATCTTCAAATCCAAGCACTAACGTTAAGATAAACGAAAGAACAACCGATAGAACCATTACAACAATAATCCACACTATACTCATTGGATTATCTTTTTCAATAAATTGTACACTCGTAAACAAACCTGGTGCTGCCATAGAATGACTTGCTAAACCTGCAAGCCCTGCTACAGCACCTGCAATAAATCCTGTAATAACAGATGCAATCATTGGACGTTTTAATCGAATAGCAACCCCATATAGTGCTGGCTCAGTTATACCTGCAATAATGGCTGATGATGCAGCTGCCAATGACGTTTGACGTAATTCTCTATTTTTCGTTTTAAATGCTACTGCTAATGAAACGCCACCTAATGATAAGTTAGCGCCAATCTCAGATGGCATAACCATACCTTCCTTACCTGTTTCAGCAATTGTTTGAACAATCGTTGGTGTGAATACACGGTGCATACCTGTCATAACTAATAATGGCCATAAAGCACCTACGATAGCTACTGCTAAAAATCCTAATTTATCATGTACAAAGAAGACAATCTGAGATAGTCCTGTACCAATCAAAATGCCTGTTGGACCTACGATAATAATCGCTATTGGTGCAGCAATTAATAAGATTAACATTGGTTTCAAGAAGTTTTTCATTACAATTGGTGTAATACGATCTGCAAAATCTTCAATATATTTCAGTAACCAAGTCATGACGATTGCTGGAATAATCGTATAAGTATATTTCACTGACATAACTGGAATAAATGCGAAAGTTGCTTCTTTACCTTCTGCTGCTTTTTCCATAATTTCCATAAATACTGGATGTACCATAACACCAGCAATTGCCAATGCTAAAAATACGTTACTGTTAAATTTCCTCGCTGCAGATACTGCAACAAGCATTGGTAAGAAGAAGAAAGGTGCATCTCCTATAGTATTTAAAATATTATACGTTGAACTGCTTTCTGACAGTACGCCCGTCATACTTAATAACATGGCCAATAATTTAATCATCGAACCACCAATAATAGCAGGAATTAATGGTGACATCGTTCCGATAATCGCATCAAGAATATTGATACCCACCTGTTTAAAGGTTAACTTTTTCTTTTCAACTGGTTCATTACTTTTAGCGCCACCACTGACACCACTTTTCATCAATGCTGTATAAGTGTGTGATACATTGTTTCCTACAATAACTTGATATTGTCCACCTTGCTTACGTAACCCCATAACGCCATCAATATTTTTTATGGCATCATCATCAGCCTTACTGTCATCTTTCAACACAAATCTTAAACGTGTCATACAATGTGTTAAATTTTTAACATTGTTACTACCGCCAATGTGTTTAAGTATTTCATCAGCCATCCTTTGTTCATTTGTCATCTTTATATCTCTCCCGTCTTGTTTAGAACAATAAAAAAAGACCCAAATCATAAATAGATAGACTTATCCCTAGATAAATTCACCTATTAATGATTTAGGTCTCGCCTGCCGAACAGTAACAATCCTAAACAATTAATTGTTTATTTTGTTTTCGTAACATCAATATATCACATAATTATTTATTGTCAACGCTTTCATTTCTGGAAATTAATCTCTGTATATGAATCGTTAAGTACAACGCTTCATCATGCGTCATTTCATACTGGTACTTTTTCAATAAAAATACTTCAATTTTCTTCACACATTTAAATGCATGTTTATATTTTTCTTTTACTATCTCGTAAAGTTCGATTTCATTTGTATCAAGCGGGTTACTTGAGAAAATACGTTGTGCAAGAAATTTTAAATGTGTCACAAATCTATAGTAAGTTAGACTTTCTTCATCAAAATCTAATCTAAAATGGTATTTCACTAAGCTTAAAATATTTTGCACCATTTCTGTGACTTGATTATAGTCTGCTAAGTTATTATGTTCTGCATTTAACAAATGAATTGCAATAAATCCCGCTTCATCTTCATGTAAACGAACACCAACAATTTCAGCAATCCAATCTAATGCTTGAACACCAATTTCATACTCAGTTGGATAAAAACGCTTCGTTTCCCATAGCAATCCATTCTTTATAGCCATTCCCTCTTTTTGTCGCTCAATAGCAAAGTTTATATGATCCGTCAGTGCAACATAAATAGTATCGCTGAGATCTTTTTGATATTTATCTTTCGATACTTCGATTATTTTCTCAACAGCTTGAACCACTTCAATCGGCACTTCGATTAATAACGTTTTAAAGCGATCAGAAATTTCCTGGCTACTTAAATCAAATATTTTTTCAATCTTTGATTCTTCCACAATATCGCCTTCTTGCTTTTGAAAACCTATCCCTTTCCCCATCACAACACGTTCTTGGTTGTTGTGGGTGACACTAATCACATTATGATTGATGACTCTATTTATCTTCATATGACACCCCTTTAATTAATAAATACATTGTGCCACACCGTTATAATAATTATCAATCTATAAATAAAAGAGACCCAAGTTATCAAACTTGAATCTCCTTCTACAACTTATTAATTTTCTCCCTACGACCAACCGATTAACTGCGCAAAGATTAATGAAATGATTGAAATGACACCCCATACGATAAAGAGTGGGAAGAAGAATCGGATCCATTTTGTATATGATACGCCTCCGATTGCCAATGCTGCCATAAAGTACCCGCTTGTTGGATAGAAGACATGTGTAAATCCGTCTCCTAATTGGAAGGCTAAGACTGCGGTCTGTCTTGTAATACCTAGCATATCTGCTAATGGTGCCATAATTGGCATTGTCACTAACGCTTGTCCGCTTCCTGAAGAAATAATAAAATTAATCAACACTTGTACGATATACATACCGACTACTGCTACTGTTGGTGTTGCACCATCGATAACAGAACCTAATCCGTGAACGATACTGTCCATAATTTTACCGTCTTCAAGTACAACGGCTATTGAACGTGCAAGTCCTACAATAATGGCACCCATTAATACATCTTTGAAACCATCATTAAATGACTCACAAATTTCACGCGTATTCAATCCAGTGACTAAACCTACTACAATACCCATAACTATGAAAAGACCTGACATTTCTACCATAAACCAGCCTTGTGTAATAACGCCGTATACAAGAATGATAAAGAATAAGAGCACTACGGCAATACCGATTTTTTGTCGTTTAGTCGCAACGAGTGGTTCTTGATTCGTAATATCTTTGTACATATGTCGCTTCTCAGTATCATCATGATAAACTAAACTGATTGAAGGATCTTTTTTAATTTTTTTAGCGTATTTCATAATAAATAATATCGTTACAAATAGTACAATCACAAAAATAGCTAAACGTAATCCAAGTCCTGAAAATGTTGGAATACCTGATAATTTTTGTGCTAATCCTGTATTGATTGGATTTAATACACCGACCGTGAAGCCGACTACAGTACCACACAATGCAATAGATGTAGCGGTTATAGAGTCATAACCTAACGCAATAATAAGCGGAATAATAACCGGAATATAAACGAGTGACAACTCTGCTGTACCGATTAATGTTGCAATAATCGCAAATACTGTTGTTAATACTGGAATAATCAAAATGCTTTTATTTATAAACTGGCGTGCAAGTTTATCCACACCAATTTCAATAATACCTGTACGTCTTAACACCATAAACATCCCACCGATGATAAGTGTAAAGAAGACAATTTCTCCTGCTTCAATTAAACCTCGTGGTATAATCGAAATAAAATCAACCAAACCAACTGGTGCTGAATCTATGTAATGAAATGAATCTGCGTCTACCATTTCTCTACCCTCAGGCCCTTTAACCCTATCAAACTCACCTGATGGAATTAAATATGTAGAAATAGTTGCAATCACACCGAAAACAAATAAAATCACATATATATGTGGCATACTAAACTTTTTGTTAGACCTATCTTCGTTCTTTGCCTTATCATTTTCCTTTACCAATGTGCACGACCCCTTTGCTTATTTTGATAAACAATTTCATGCTATCACGTTTAGTAAAATTTATAATTATACAAATCTGAAAATTTAAAAAATATTTTTGTCAGTTATTACAAAAAATCATATGCATGATTTATTTTTTCACGTTAATATATAGGGAATTCCCTATTTTTCTTCTTTTTGAGAAAAAATTCACAAACTTTCGTTATATTGTTTTAGAATAAAGATGTAGGAGGGATTGTCATGCGAAAGACGATTTTAGTTGTTCATGGTATGAGAAAAGGAAAGTTAAATGAAACGTTATTAAATTTTATTCATCAAACTTTTAATAGTGATGAGATTGATTATGAGGTGGCCTTTTTAGAAAGTGAAGAGATCCTATTAGATGAAGTGATTCAACAATCGGTTGATGCTGGATATTCACGTATTCATCTTGTGCCGTTATTATTGTTTACCGCTTCTCATTATTATGAAGATATCGAAGCGTTATATGAATCATTTCAAGATAAGAACCCGAACGTGCAGTTTATATTAAGTAAACCATTGGGCACACACCCGATTATGACAAACTGGGTTGCTTCACAACTTGAAGCTTACAAAGATGACATTGATGATGAAACTGGAATTGTCGTACTTGCTCACGGTAATGCACGCTTTGATGAACCGGATGTTGCACTTACACGAATTTGTCACAAACTATCAACGGATCAAAATCCATGTTACCCGAGTATGGTCTATGGTGAACTGCGCTTTAAAGAAACGTTACCGAAAATCGCTAAAAAGCATCGTAAATTATTAATTATTCCATTTTTCTTCTATGATGGTTTCCTTGTAAATAAGTCGAAACGTCAAATAGAGTCTCTAGGTTTACCGAATCCTATCACATATACGACGGCTATTAATTTTCATCCGTTATTAAAAGACATCGTACATTTAAGAATTGCTGAATGTGAGGCGGTACCGGATGTATCCAGTACAACTTAACCTTAAAGGTAAACATGTCGTAATCATTGGTGGTGGCAAAATTGCATGGAGAAAGTTCTCTAAATTGAAATCAGAGCCTTGCTCAATTGATGTTATCGCACGCGAATTTCATGAGCACTTTGATATGATTCAACCAACGAAACATATTCGCCTTATACAAGCAGACTATCAACGAGAACATATTGCCCATGCAGATTTAATTATTATCGCAACTAACCAGCCCGAAACGAATGACCGAGTAGCTCAAGACGCCCTACTCTCTCAATGGGTCAATCATACCGGGGATCGCAAACAATCCAACTTTTATAACACCTTAGATATTGAACACAATGGCCTAACAATTAGTATTAGCTCACATGGCCAAGATATTCAACGAACACAACACTATGCAGTGAAAATTAAAGCATGGTTAGATTCAACGAAGGAGGATATGCATGAGTAAAACAAAACTTTTAATGATCGGTAATGGTATGGCTGGTGTCCGTACAATTGAAGAAATTCTAGATCGTGATCCAGACCGCTTTGAAATCACAATCATCGGTAAAGAACCTTATCCAAACTATAACCGAATCATGTTATCAAACATTCTTCAAAATAAAATGACAAAAGAAGAAACGATTATGAACCCTTATGAATGGTATGAAGAACATAACATTCGATTAATAACAGGTAATAAGGTTGTAAAAATTGATCGTGAACTAAAACAAGTCGAAACAGAACATGGCGTGAAAGTATCATATGACCAAATGATTATTGCGACTGGTTCTGATTCATTCATTCTACCAATTGATGGTTCTCGTCTAGAAGGTGTTGTCGGTTTCAGAACCATAGATGACACTGAAAAGATGTTAGAAACAGCTAAGACTAAAAAACGTGCCATTGTTATAGGTGGCGGTTTACTCGGTCTAGAATGCGCACGTGGTCTTGTAGATCAAGGTATGGACGTGACAGTCGTACATTTAGCAGAATGGCTGATGGAAGTACAACTGGATCGTAAAGCAGGAGAACTTTTAAAAGCAGACCTTGAAAAGCAAGGTATTAAATTTGAATTACAAGCGAATACACAAGAAATTATTGGTGAAGACTATGTTGAAGCTATACGTTTATCAGATGGACGTGTTATCGCAACAGACATGGTCGTGATGGCAGTTGGTATTCGCCCAGTAACGAAAGAAGCACGTGCCGCTGGATTAGAAATTGGACGCGGTATCATAGTAGACGATTTCATGCGTACAAGTGACCCAGAAATTTACGCAGTTGGAGAATGTGCAGAACACCGTTCAAAAGTTTACGGACTTGTTGCCCCACTATATGACCAAGGTAAAGTCCTGGCAGATCATATTACGGGCATTCCAACTGAAGGTTACAAAGGATCAACGACCTTTACTTCTTTAAAAGTATCAGGCTGCGATTTATTTAGTGCAGGTTGGATTACTGAAAGTGAAGGTGTCCGTGGTATTGAAACTTTTAACGGTGTCGATAACATTTATAAGAAAATATTCGTCAAAGATAAGACGATTGTCGGTGCAGTACTTTATGGTGATACAGAAGAAGGCAATCGCTTTTATAATATGATGAAAAAAGGCGATACAATCGATGAATATACACTCGTTTCAATTCTTCATAAAGCAGGAGAAGTTGATGCGATTAGCGTTGCTGAAATGGATAACGATGAAACAATCTGCGGGTGTAACGGCATTTCTAAAGGTGTCATCGTAGAAGCGATTAAAGATCAAGGTTTAACGTCCGTAGCTGATGTCACACGTGTGACAAAAGCTGGTAACTCATGTGGTAAGTGTAAAGGTCAAATCGCAGAGCTCTTAGAATATACACTTGGTGACGACTTTGTTGCTGCAGCGCCAACAAGTATTTGTGCATGTACAAACCTTACAAGAGATCAAATCGTTACTCAAATTCGGGCTAAAGGTTTAAAAACATCTAAAGAAGTTCGACACGTATTAGACTTTAAAGATAAAGGTGGATGTCCAAAATGCCGCCCTGCTATTAACTACTATTTAAACATGGTATACCCTCATGACCATGAAGATGAAAAAGCTTCACGCTTTGCGAACGAACGTTACCACGCCAATATTCAAAAAGACGGCACATTCTCTGTTATCCCACAAATGCGCGGCGGTGTCACAGATGCCGATCAACTTATTCGTCTTGGTGAAGTAGCTAAGAAATACAACATCCCATTAGTCAAAATTACTGGTGCACAACGTATCGGTTTATACGGTGTTAAAAAAGAAGAATTACCACAAATTTGGAAAGATTTAGATATGCGTTCAGCATCTGCATACGGTAAGAAGACACGTTCAGTTAAAAGTTGTGTTGGTAAAGAATTCTGCCGATTCGGTACACAATTCACAACAAAATTAGGTATTCGTTTAGAGAAAACATTTGAATATATCGACACACCACATAAATTCAAAATGGGTGTTTCAGGTTGTCCACGTAGCTGTGTAGAATCAGGTGTAAAAGACTTCGGTGTCATTGGTGTAGAAAATGGTTTCCAAATTTACATTGGTGGTAATGGTGGTACAGATGTCGTCGCAGGTGAATTACTGACAACTGTTGAAACTGAAGATGAAGTTGTCAAACTATGTGGTGCATACATGCAATACTATCGTGAAACAGGCATTTATGCAGAACGTACAGCACCATGGCTCAAGAGACTTGGCTTTGACCAAGTGAAATCAGTTGTACTTGACCCTGAAAAACAAGATGAACTTTACGCGCGCATAATGAATGCGAAACGTGCATACGATACAGAGCCATGGCATGAAGTCGTGCTAAATAAAGATAAACGTCACATTTTTGAAGTGGAGAAGGTGTAAATATGACATTAACAAATGAGAAAGTAAGAGTTGCACATATTTCAGAACTCGAACCGTTAATCGGTAAGAAAGTCATCGTCGGAGATACCCAAATTGGTTTATTTTTAACTGAAGAAGGAAACATTCGTGCGATTAATAATGTTTGCCCTCATAAACAAGGTCCATTATCAGAAGGTACAGTGAGTGGAGATTATGTATACTGTCCACTTCATGATCAAAAAATTGACTTATCGACTGGTCAAGTCCAAGAACCAGATGAAGGATGTGTCGCAACTTATTCTGTAGAAGTGGTCGATGGAGACATATACGTATGTCTATAATCGCACAACCCCAAGTATATTTAATCGGTGCAGGTCCAGGAAATCCTTTATTATTATCTAAAAAAGCAGAGCGATGTATTAAGCGGGCAGATGTTATTTTATACGACCAACTCGTGAATCCATTTATATTACAATTTTCATCACCAGAATCGGAATGGATTCATGTTGGTAAACGACCTTATCACAAATCTATGAAACAAGAAGACATTAACCAATTACTTGTTGAAAAATCACGCATAAATAAGACGGTCGTCCGTCTAAAAGGCGGCGATCCAGCAATATTTGGACGCCTTGCGGAAGAAGTTTCTACATTAAAATCACACAACATTACATTTGAAGTCGTACCTGGTATAACAGCCGCTTCAGCTGCCATGAGTGAACTTAATCGTGGGTTAACAGAACGTAATGTTTCAACTAATATTACATTTACAACTGGCCACTTCAAAGATAATGAAGAACAATCTATTGATATTACAACACTCAAACACGGTGGCACCCTCGCCATATATATGGGTGTTAAGAGATTACCAACTTTAGTTAAAGAAATTAAAGCAGAAATCACAGACGACATACCAGTAGCCGTTATCTTTAGCGCCACACGACCAGAACAAACGGTCATATCAGGCAATGTATCTAATATCGTCGAAAAAGTGCAGTCACTCTCACATATACCAGGACCTGGTATCTCAATTGTAGGTCATGTTGTTAGAGATTTAGTTGAAGATATATCAAGTAAAGAAGAAGTCGAGTACGTAAAATTTATAGGCAATCGACAGAATATAATAGACGATGCATTAGAAGTGTATGAAGTAGGCGGATGGGCAATCATAGATGATCGCGACCATCCCAACCTACACCCAACACAACATAATATCCTCACCGAGCTCATCAATCAAACAACATTTACAAAAGTTGTAAATACAGAAGTAGTGAATGTTTAGGATGATAGAGTTTGGTGAGGGAACACGGTGAGGTGAAGGCCGCGCACGAAGAATCTGAGATATCGTGCGTTATACCCTGAAATAGTGCCCTGGCGCACGAAGAATCTGAGATATCGTGCGTTATACCCTGAAATAGTGCCCTGGCGCACGAAGACTACGAGATATCGTGCGTTATGCCCTGAAATAGTGCCCTGGCGCACGAAGTCTACGAGATATCGTGCGTTATACCCTGAAATAGTGCCCTGGCGCACGAAGACTACGAGATATCGTGCACTTTCAAATAATCTAATCAAAAAAACAGCTGTCGCTTTGAAGTTTCTAAGTGAGTTAGGCCCATTTTATAAAAAACACTTTTGTTAAATTCACATAATGTGAATTTCTACAAAAGTGTTTTTTTGTGAGTACTCTCTTCCTCAATATAAACTAAAAAAGATATTTTCTTCGTTTATCTTTTCTCCAATTAAAATTAGATAATCATCTATGTCTATATCATACTTTTCAATAAGCACATTACTATTAGAAATTTGAACTAAATATTTATTAGGACTATTCTCGAATGTTATAAACCCTTTTACACGATATACCTTTTGGGGTAAATTCTGTAACCATAATTTGAATTTTTCCATTTGAACTGGCTTATCAATTGAGTAGTATTTATGGTAAATATGATTATGAAAATTTTGATTTTGATTCTTAAATGGGATGTTTTTAACTTTTTTAGATAAGTGATGATAACTTACTTTTCCATAAGTTGTTGTAAATGTTTCTGCTCTTGGATATTGTTCTTGTATAGATTTAATAACATTGATTGCCTCACACGAATCGATTAAATCAAGCTTATTTACTATAATATCCTGACAATACTTTAGTTGAACATCGATAAGTTGTTGTGTTTGTTTTGAATAGGTTAAAATTTTTTGATATTCCGGTATATCTATGATGCCGATGATACTTCTTATTGTTATAAATGGCGAAAGTACAGGTGTCAAACATGCATCAAGTACTTCTAATGGGTGTGCAATACCACTACATTCAATTAAAACTATTTCTGGTTGTTGTTCAATATATAACATATGCAATTGATGTGCAACATCATCTTTCATTTCACAACATATACAGCCATTAATGATTTCATTTACTGTTACATCAGACTGAATTAATTCAGAGTCAACTGTCCTCTTACCAAACTCATTCATAATGACAGCGATACGTTTACCTTCTTCATGGACATCTTTAATTAAATGATTCAGTAAAGAAGTCTTCCCGCTCCCTAAAAATCCAGTGATGATAAAAATTTCCATACCAAATCCACCTTTAATATTTGTCAAAATCCATAAACACTTTACTACCTGTTGTGTTGAGTTGTCCTTGGTACTTTCCATTGTACCCAGAAATAGCAGGTGAATGCGTACGCGCTATTACGAGTTGACAAATTCGTTGACCTTCTTCAATTTTTAATGAGAAATCATTCGCATTAAATAATTCTAAAGTAATATGACCTTCAAATCCCGGATCTACCCAACCAGCATTCTGTATAAATAAACCCGCTCTACCAATTGAACTCCTCCCTTCTACAAAACCCGTCATCATATTTGAAAGTTTCACACATTCCTGTGTAGTCGCTAACACAAATGATTTACCAGGTATAATAAAAGACTTGGCAACGACTTCATCATACTGAATAGGATCTTTCAACGATTGCACATTATCTTTTGGTGAAATGGGTAGTAGAAAATGATTGCCTAATGTTAAATCAATAGAAGCGGGTTCAATAAGTTGTTCTCGATAAGGTGTGACACTTACTTGACCTTCACTAATAAACCGCTTAATATCTTGATCTGATAATATCAATTAAATCCCTCCAAATAAATTCATAATCAATACAGTTCCACATAAGCAAATGGTCGCTGTAATCATTTGTTTTACGACAATTCCTAGACCTTGCTTCCACCCTAAATTTTTAATTATCATAGTGATTGTTACAGAACATGCAGAAAATGTTGAACTAAATAATACTAATAAGAACACACTTTTTAACGACATCGTTTGCAATAATGAGCCCTGATTCATATTGAACAACAACATACCATCTTTTCTAATCATTGAGAATAGAATACCCGTTGACATCTCTTGAGGTGCATTCATCAACTGTAAAATTGGATTAAAGACATTTGCAGCCCACAGTAAAATAGGTGTCATAGAAAGGATACTCGCACATACACAAATCATCATAAATATCGGTAATGCTTGAGCTAAGAATGACAGAATAGTCTGTTTGGATTCTTTCCAAACAGCTATAACTGAAGGCTTTCTAACTTTATCTAATACATAATAATGGGTTGGTATCATGCTTTTTGAGGACCATAGTTTAATATGTATTAAGCCACCGATAAACACAATCATTAAATAAGGTAAGAATAACCATGGTGCTTTGACGACGCTGAACAAGGAAAGCGTCGCGCCAATTTGATAACTACATGATGAACCAAAGCTGATCATACTTATACAGTTATTTTTAGTACAAGCACTACAGTCATGGTTAGCACGCAATACTGCTGCGGAATTACAACCAAATCCTTCAATAACTGGTACAATATCGTAACCAGTTAATCCTACTTTTGTCATAACTGGATCGATTGACCAAACGATATAAGATTTTAAATGACTTTCACTGATAATATTCGTAGAAATACTAATGAAAACGACAACGGGTAATGCCCAAATGATTGAATATATGCCGAGTGACAATAACCCATAATCCCCAAATAATAAGTCATTCAAAGCCTTTTCGTCGAATTGAACAGTATGTATTACATAGTCTAAAAACTGCTCTACCCAATGATTTTGAATATATTGAGATAAATAATAAGAAATATATATTGGCAACATAAACATTAATATGATTAAAGCAAAAGCTAAAAACATGTCTTTTACTTTAGGAATATGTTTCGCTTGTTCTTGTCTTAAGATATTCAATTCAGAGATAATATATTTTGATTCGTCAGGGTCATCTATCTTTTGCTTACAGTTTTCATCTAGTGTGAGCTTTAATTGCTTTTGAATGATATACCTTTTAAACTGTAATTTCTGCTCTGTTGATAGTTTTTTTAGCTGCTTAATCACAATATAATGTTCACCGTTTGGTATCGGTGAACAAGTTCCATTTTTAATATTATATTCAACTTTTAACATGAACAGTTCACATCACAACAATCATAATCATCTAAAAACATTTGATTTAATTGATAGAACTCAATAGCATCTTCATTTGCTTCAAAGCTTTCTCGGTCACATATTAATTTTGCTAGAACAGCTAAACGCGTTCTAAATTTGTAAATATAACAAAGAATAACATCTTGATGTTTAACCGTATCTCCTATCATAAAGACATTAGGATTAATTGTTGATTCATCATCGTCAGTTAGCATAAAATTTGTACCATCATTTTCAAATAATATTCGAGTTAGTCGATTATGTTGAACAGGATTAAATCCAGTAGCAAGTATCGGTTCTTCGGAAATTTTCACATCGTCGTGTACGCCGTTAAATTGAATAACATATTGACCATTTTTATACTCAATTTCTTTCACCACATGTTCGGTATGAATACGTATGGGATAACCAAGTTCCTTTAATTCTTCATATCGTTGGTGTGTATAAGGAGAAAGTCGAATACTTGGATCAGCATCTTCTTGTTTATAACTTGTAGAATTAGTATAAATATCGACGATTTTACCGGATAATGCTAAATTGAGCGCTGCATCAAATCCGCTTTCGTTACCTCCAATTACGACAGCCAGTTCACCATTTATATCTGAAAATTTTTCAACCTCACTATAATGTCTACCATGTTTAAACGGTTTATAAGGATATGAAAAATTCCCTGTCGCAACAAAGATATATTCAGCATCAATAGTCCCATGATCTGTATACACTTTATATGTTTCATTGTATATATTATTGGATACATCTAATACATTTGTATGTTGGTCAACTTTCAAGTTATAAATCTGTACAAGCGCTTCTAAATATTGAACATAATCTTTGCCTAAAATATGTTCTTTCTTAAAAGTAAAAGCAGGGGAACTATGAGGTGTGATTGCGTTAATATCTGGTGTTCCAAACCCATTTGTTGTAAACGAAGGTGTGATAAAACGAGTTGATAATGGCCAATTTTTAAAAGATTCACCAACTTGTCCTTTATCTAATATAAGAATATCATCTAATCCCATTTCAATTAATGCAATAGCCATACCTATACCAGCAGGACCCGCACCAATAATCACTACTTTATTTGTTTTTTCCATTTTAACACTTCCTAAATCGTAATCATTACTATTTAACGATATAAATAAAGTAACATTTTTAAAATGAATACGCAAGTTTAGAAAATTCATATTATTAATCAAATATAATAATGATAGTAAATAGTATTTAAATTAATATTAGGCGACTTATCCTATATAGATCATATAGAATAAGCCGCCTAGAAAATATTGTTTATTAAGTGCACAATATATGTGTTTAGATACTACTGGTTTTCTTACAATCTCCAACCTTCTGATTGTGTCTTGATTTGGATGAAGTTCTGATAAGTTCCTGCTTGATTCACGAGTGTTTCGTGATCGCCTTTTTGTATGATTTCTCCTTCGTTTAATACGATGATTTCATTGGCGTTTTTAATTGTTCCAATTTTATGTGCGATTGTGATAACTGTTTTGTCTTTGCTTAATTCATCAATTGCACTTTGTATGAGATGTTCGTTCTCTGGATCAATACTCGCAGTTGCTTCATCTAGTATGATGATTGGTGCGTCTTTTAATATCGCCCTTGCGATAGATATACGTTGTTTTTCTCCACCAGATAAATTATTCCCTTTCTCATTGACCATTGTTTGATAGCCATCCGGTAGTGACATGATGAAGTCATGACAGCATGCTTGTTTCGCAGCTGCGATAACTTCTTCTTTAGTTGCATCTGGCTTACCGTATAAAATATTATTTTCGATTGTATCATTAAATAAGTAGACCTTTTGAAACACCGCACTAATATGAGACATCAGTGTACTTAGTGTCATATCTCGGATATCAACGCCACCTATTCGAATTGTACCTTCGTCTACATCATAAAATCTTAACAACAAATTACATAAGGTAGACTTACCGCTTCCTGATGGTCCTATGATTGCTGTAGATGTTTGTGCCCCTACTTTAAAGCTCACATCATTAATCACACGGTGCTCTCCGTATGAGAAGCTTACATGATCAAATTCAATATCAAAGTTATCGATTTCGATATCTCTTCCTGTTTCATCTAATATAGGTGCGTTCTTAATTTCTTCAATATCATTTAACGTCATATCGATCATTTCTAACACGTGTGCTGCACTGTTTACATTCTCCACACTTTCAAATATCACAAATGAAAAGATAGAAATCATAATAAGCGTTGGTAAATCAATGCTTTGATTGATATATAATAAGCATGCAATAAATACTATGACGATAGAAAGAATCTTTAAGCTCAACAAATGCAATAAATTAAACGGTATGTATTGTAATTCAATTTTTGAATTCACGCGTTTACTTTCATCTACTGCTTTGTTAAAACTTTGAAGACTCGTATTTTCTTTTGAGAATGATTTAATAACTTGAATACCTCGAACGACTTCAAGCACTTTCTCAACAAGTTGATTTTGAACGTGATGATAATGCGGCGCGTTTTGATGGCTTTTCTTTTCTAATAAATGAATGCAAAGTAAAGAGAGCACTACGCCAATAAGTGCTAATAGTGACACTTCCCAAGACACAACTAAAAGCGACAAAATTAATACAGTAATTAATATATAGCCGTTTACGACAATATCGATCATCTTCATTGCATAATTTTCTAAGAACGTTAAATCTGTTGTAACAACCGTTGCAAGTTCATTTGTTTGATGGTCTTCAAAATACCCTAGTCTTACGTTCTTAAGTTTATCACCAATATTTAAACGTTCTTTCGCACTCATTTCATAGGCGATACTTTCTTGAAGTCTATTCTTTAAATAAGCTGTCACAAATCTTGCTAATACTAATAAAATCATGATGCCTAACACACTCATAATTTCATACATTTCAATTTGTTTATGAGATAGCACACGGTTAAACACTTGGGCAGCTAAGAAGATTGGTAAGGCGATAAAAATAGAATTAATAAATGACATTACAAATCCTAAAATCATTCTTGATCTATAAGGTGTCGCCCACTTTAAAATCTTAAATGTAATCTGAAACATGTTAATCCTCCTTTATATTTGAATGTATTACAAATTAAGAAGAGACCCCCCAATCTTTCGCACCGATGTGCATATCCCACATTTGTTTATATTGACCGTTCATATCCAGTAGTCTTGCATGGTCACCTTTTTCAAGAATTTGTTGATGACCTAACACAATAATTTGATCTGCTTGTTTAATGGTAGATAATCGATGGGCAATAACAATAAGCGTCTTATTTTGAGTTAAAGCATTTAATGCAGCTTGAATTTTTTGTTCATTATCTGGGTCGACATAAGCTGTCGCTTCATCTAATACAATAATCGGTGCATCTTTCAAGATCATTCTCGCTATTGTGACACGTTGTTTTTCACCGCCCGATAATTTATCACCAACTGAACCTACATTCGTATCATAGCCATCTGGCAATTTCGTAATAAATTCATGACATTGCGCTAATTTAGCCGCTTCTTCAACCGCTTCATCCGATGCTTCCGGATTACCTAATTTAATATTTTCTTTAAACGTAAGATTTAATAAGAAGTTATCTTGGCCTACAAAACCAACTAATTCATTCAGTTTCTTAGGTTCAATATCTTTAATATTTACGCCACCGATATCAATTTCACCGGATGTTACATCCCAGAATCTTGAAAGTAATTTCGCAATCGTAGACTTACCACTACCAGATGCACCAACAATTGCTGTAAAAGTCTTCTCTGGAATATCAAATGACAAATGATTAAATACTAAGTTATCTTTGTCATTTGAATAAGAGAACCCAACATCATTAAATGTGATTTGATGATTTTTAGGTTCTTTAAAAGCTTTCGAGACTTCAAGTTCTTCTAAATTCAATACTTGGCGTACTTCTGTAATCGCATATTGGATTGATTTTAATTGATTAACATAATTCGTAAAGTTCTTGATTGGTGCGACAACACCTAAAGACAGTACTAAGCAAATAAAAAATTCTGCATAGTTCAACTGGTCAATTGAAATCAAATACATACCTAGTGGTAGCACACCTAGAAAAGTCGAAGGAAGAATACTTGCACCTAAGTTCATATAGCCCCATGTGCTTTTAAACCAATTTAAAGTATGTATCTTATATGCATTAACAGCATCTTTATATTTTTTATAAGAATTTTGAGATTGATTAAATGTTTTAATGACTTCTATACCTTCAATGTATTCAACAATTGAGCTGTTCATGTAATTATTCGATGCCATTTGTTCTTCGTAAGTCTCATTAAATCCAGACATTAATTTTTTGAAAGCAAAAAATGCGATCGGCACCGTAATCAACATTGCACAAGCCATACGCCAATCGATAATGACGATATAAACAAATATAGAAATAGACAGTAATAAATTACCTACTACTTCTGGAATAATATGCGCTAACGGTAATTCAATCGTTTCTACTTTATCGACAAATATACTTTTAAGTTCACCAATTTTTTTAGATTCTACTACACCTAAAGGTAAACGCATTAATTTATGTGCCAATTGCTTTCTAATATTAGATAAAATATCATAAGCCGTCACATGTGATAACATCGTCGAACTTCCGAAACAAATAACCTGTATCACATAAGCACCTGCCGCGATACTTATATAATAAATAACTTGATTCATCTCTGTATTTCCATCAATCATTAATAGTATGATTTTATATACCGTCCAATAAGGCACTAATCCTGAAAACACACTAATAATAGACAATACAATAGATAAAACAATCTTCCATTTAGCATCTTGTCCAAATACGAGTAATGATTTTATCCAATGTTCATCGGTGTTCATACTTTACTGACTCCTCTCATTGATGCGAATTATACATCGAAATAATGATTCAATTGATCGATGCCTTGATGATTCAATGCGAACTGATTAATAAGACGACCACCTCCAAAATGTAAGACATATGTACAAATCTCTAATATCAATGATTTATCATGTGTAATGATAAAGATTTGCTTTCCTTTGTCATGGATGTCGTTAATCATTTTCGCGACTTTTTTCATATGATATAAATCCAGCCCTGAAGTAGGTTCATCAAATATAATGATTTCCTTACCACTCAATATTGCCGTAGCAATGGCCATTCTTTGTTTTTCACCACCAGAAAGTGACAATGGATGTTCATGTTTTTTATCTAACAAATTCATACTTTCTAACATGTCATCAACTTGTGTTTCTGTTAATTGAACATTTAATAGCTGTAATTCTTGTTCCAAGCTTTCCGTAAATAATTGTGTGTTTACATCTTGGAAAACCATATAGCTCTGCTTTAATAATTGTTTCTGTTTGAGTCGCTTCTCGTCATACGTCACATGTCCTTTAAAATCCTTCAGCAAACCACATAAACATTTAGCAAAGGTCGATTTACCACTTCCGTTATCGCCGATAATCGCGACTACTTCACCTTTTGGTATGGCTATTTCATTCACATCTAATTGTTTCTCTTTATTAAATTTGTCATACGTATAACTAAAATTATGCATTTCCATGACATGATCATCAAACTGTGGCTCATGTTGTAATCGTTCCTCTTGTCCGTATCGAATACCCATGCTTTCAAGTTCGTCACGATGTAGTGATTTAAACGAACCTATTGGATAATGTGCATGTAACGAGCCGTCTTCCATATAATAGACGCTATCTGCCTCATCCATAATATAATCCAAACGATGTTCTATCAGAACGACCGTTTTACCACGTTCTTTCAAATAACAAATCATTTCTTTTAATTTCTTAATGCTATACATATCTAAATTTGAAGATGGCTCATCTAATACGACAACATCTGGGTTAGTAATAAGTACTGTCGCACATGCAATAATTTGTTTTTCGCCACCTGATAACTCAAATATATTGCGATCCAATAAATGCTCAATCTTAAACTGGTTCATAACTTTTTTAATCTTTTCAATGATGACCGTTTTATCAATACCTTGATTTTCCAAATTAAACGCAAGCTCACTTGTCGTATCAACGTTATAAAATTGCGTCTTCGGATTTTGAAATACACTACCGACCATTTGTGATAATTGATACATCTCAATTTCCGATATATTGCGTCCATACAAGTAAACATGCCCACTTATGTCACCATGTTGAACTTTAGGAATTAAACCATTTATCAATTTAGCAACGGTAGACTTCCCGCTACCTGATTTACCACAGAACACGACTAATTCACCTTGTTTAATTTGAAGTGAGACATTTTGAATAGCTGGTTCTTCTGAAGAAGCATAGTTGAAAGTTACATTATCAAATTTAATCATTAAACAACTTCTCCTTAAAATAAATAATCCATAATATCACCATGATAATGATTAACAATATATCAAGTAGTTTAAACTTCACGACGCATACATTCGTCCGTTTAAATGGAGAATCAATCCCTCTCGTCATCGCTGTAAAAGAAAGATCATTCCCTATTTGAACAACAGATATAATAAGCGGAATCATTCTATATTCAATCATTTTAAAAAAATGATTCGAAAAGTTAATACCTCGCATTTTCATGGCATAATTAATATTTCGATATTCTTCAGCAATCGTCGGGAAAAATCTAAAAATCACAGATATTGGAATGATAATATTTCTAGGTAATTTCATTTTTTCCATAGCTGCTATAAATTCACTTACTTTTGTAGAGAATAACGTGTAATAGCCAACAATAAACCCAGGAAACATATTCATAAATATCCCAACAAATGCGAGCAGAATAAATTTAATCATGCCTTCTGCATAAGGAATAACCCAATATTGAATGCCTATCAGCACCAAAAAAGTAACTGCACATTTAATAAACAAACTGATCTTATGAATAGATAATAATAATGCGAGTGAAAATAACGTTAAACATACTCTTAAAATACTTTGTGAACTACCACTTGATATTAAAATCGTACTTATCGTGATCGTTAAAGCGATCTTAGTTCTAGGGTCTAATTTTGCGACAATGTTCCTATGATCTCTTAATGAACCAACAACCGTCTTCACACAAGTCCCGCCTTTTTAAAATGTTTACTAAACATTTTCTTACCTAACCAAGCACCAACAAGACCACCAATCACTGTCAAAATAAACATCATAGGTAACGTCCATAAAGGTGTAATAGATTCCAAGACATTTACGTAATCTTGACCGTAAGACTTCCCGACCTCTTTAAAGTATTGATCTCTTGCAATAAACATTCTTACAACAAATCCCATCATCCAAAGCGAGAAAATAGCATAGCCCCACGCAATTGATTTCCACTTTTTATATCCACCAGATTTCATAATGAAGTCACCAATCAAACCAAAGATAATACCAAATGGAATCATAATTAAGCCACTGCCCATCACTGTAAAAGCAATACCTAAAATCGTTCCAGTCAATGTCACCATACCAAATTTATCTATCTTCATAACATATAAAATAAACGGAATACCGCATACAATCGGACAAATGAACCCTAGAAACGGTATAAAAAATGGTATATAACCAATCATAAAAGTAACAAAGAACACTACTAAATAAATCGCTGTAAAAATACCTACTGTAATTAAATCTTTAACTGATAATTTATTCATAATCTAACTCCCCGTCTGTTAAAATTTTGATTTTATAAGCATAATCATTACGATTTAAAAATTAAATAATTCACCTCTTTTTATATAACATTTCATTACTACAATGAATATATTTATATTTTTAATGTTATTATTTCTTTTTTATAGAAACTTACAATAATATAATAACCTAGTTGATAATCATTATCAATGAAATTATGTAAAGAATTTACAAATGAATAAGCCTTTCTAACCATAAAAAAGAAGCCTCTTATCGAGACTTCTATCATTTTTCTATATATTCAACTTCATTTAGTATGCTATTTGTCCTCCGTCTGCGAGATAAACTTGTGCTGTCATGAATTTAGCTACGTCTGAAGATAGGAATAATACCATTTCTATGGATTGCCTTTCCGAGATTTCGTCATTTCTGTTTCTGTTAGTCCTGGTGCAATCGCATTAATTCTACCCCCATTTTCACCGTAATCGAATCTTGCTGATTTTGCCATCCCTACTACAGCATGGTTAGCTGCAATATATGGATTCATTTCAAGGTCTGCTATTAAACCTGCTACAAAAGCTGTGTTTACAATCGTTCCACCGTTTTCAAGCATGGTTGAATTTCATATTTCATAGATAAGAAGACGCCTTAAATGTCTACATCTAATACTTTATCAAAAGTATCTACGTCAATATCAGCAAATTTATTTAGTTTATTTAGAATACCTGCGTTATTATATACATGATCTAAACTGCCAAATGTTTCAACTGTTTTATCGACTAAATTTTTCACTTGGTCAGGTTGTGAAACATCTGTTCTTACAAAAATGGTTTTACTATATTTGTCTTTGATTTCTTGAACCGTTTGTTTAGAACGTTCATCAAAATCATCAAACACAATATTTCACCATTTTTATCAAATTTTAAAGCAGTAGCCTTACCAATACCCGAAAACGCAGCCGTAATCAGAACCGTTTTGCCTTCAAATTCACTATACTTAATCATCCGAATCACTCCTATAATATTTAATACTTATATCACATTAAGTAAATTTACATTATTGTTACAAAGTAACTCAGGTAAAATATAAATTTTTCAAAATTATTTATTTTAAATCATTATCTTTTTATTAATGAAAAAATATTGCCTGTGAAATGAATTGAAGTTGTATTATTATTAATGATTGAAACCTAACAAATAGCTATAATAAAACATATAATGAAGATTATGGGGGTAGCTATAATGATTTATATTATAAGACATGGTCAAGCTGAACATAATACAGATGAACCTTATAGTTTTAATATAAGGAATCCAAAGTTAACATTACAAGGAAAAGAAGATTATAAAAAGTTAAGAAAAGAAATTAGAAGTGATTCAAGATTTTGGGTTAGTCCTACTGTCAGAGCTATAGAAAGCGCACAATTATTAAGTGATGAAAATGATATTACATTTGTTGATATATTAGCACCTAGAATTTATCCTTATAAAAAAGTTTCTTTAAATCCATGTGATCAAATGATACCAAGTGATTATAATATAAGTTTGAATTTTATAAGTGTAACCGACGTAGCGCATCCAAATGATTTAAATGAAGAAGCATTTATTTCACATTTTAAAGAATTCATTGATGAATATATAGATGATGATAAAAATAATGTAATCATAACTCATGATGGCGTTATAGCAACTTTATTGTCGTATTATAAAAACATCAAACTTGAGCGAGATTCGAATCATGATTTGATGTTACATGATGATATATTTAAATTTAACAAGCAAGACTTTTTAAAAGGCTTTAATGAATAAAATAATTAGTTTTAACAAATTCAAAACTTTTATTTAGGTGTGGTACGAGATGGTAGAGTTATTTGTTGTATTAGGGGTTATTTTGACCAATGTCATTTATGATGTAATTGTCTATATGACGCATAATGATATTTCATATATGATATGTTTATTTGCCTACAGTATTGGTATATATTTAAGATATCAATTTCACGAGAGTCAAATACATGTAACACGAAGACAAAGGATTAAAGAGTTATTTATAAATCTCACGATATTTATGAGTATGAGCTTAGGTTTTATACTGCTAAAAGCAGCTGGGTGGGCAAATATTTATACAATGTTAATCTATTACTTTTTTATAGTTGGCGTTATCATTCTTTATATAAATAGAAAAAACACTCAAGTACGCGATAGCCGTGACAAATAACGTCATGGCTTTTTGTTATCTTGTTATTCAGTTATTTTCACTAATAATTGTGCAAAATGATTGGGTTCATATATAATGAGTCCTAATATTATTTCAAATAAATTAATCTAACATAATCTTGATTAAGCCCAAAGCAAAGGAGTTCTTTTATGATTATTCGAGAAATGACACATGAAGATAACGCAAAAGTAAAAGAAATTATACAAAGCTCATTAGAATCACTTGGACTTGCGATTCCTGGATCAGCTTATTATGATCCTCAACTTAACGATCTTCACAAATATTATGCTAATTTAAACCATGCGAACTATTGGGTAGCTGAAATTGAAGAAGAAATTGTGGGTGGCGTTGGAATAGCCCCGTTTAACGAACATGATAAAGTTTGCGAATTACAAAAATTATATTTAATTCCAAAAGTCCAAGGACTAGGACTTTCCAAGAAACTCATGGAAACCGCTCTGTCCTTTGCCTTTGAACATTATGAACAATGTTATTTAGAAACAATGCATGAATTAAAAGCAGCATGTATCCTATATGAGAAATTTGGATTTACACTGTTAAACGAACCACTCCCAGGTTCTGACCACTCCGCAATGGATGCGTGGTATATAAAGTCTAAAGAAGATTAATAAAAGCCATGATAAATTACGTCGTGGCTTTTATTTCATTTCTCAGCAACAATACTTTCTATACACCCTTGTAAATACCTTCAAAAATATGTAAATTAAATATAAGTATCATTTTACACTAGCAGTAATACATATTATCTTTAGAAAGTAGGTAAATGCCTTATGAGAAAATTATACAATTTCATCATGGCGATAATTACATTCTTATTATTAGCATGTTTGCCTGCTTTATTCGATGATCAACATTTTAGTTTCTTGAATTATCTTAATGCCTTGAAGTCGACATTTTTATACACATTTCATCCTCAAGAGATTATATTTACAAATAAAATATCACATGTTGAACGCAGTTTATTTCCATTCTTTATTGAACCTTGGATAAATACTATTGTGATTTTGTTTGCTGCGCTATTGTTAGCTTTTATCGTATCTTTATTATTTACATACCTTCTATATGTTAATGACCATATTAAAAAATGGTATTTAAAAATTAATACAGTTCTATCTATTATTCCCGATATTTTTTATATACCTTTTTCTATTTCATTGATGATATTATTTTATCGATATACAGATATTCTATTGTTTAATGTAGCGAATAGTTCCGAGGATAAAGCTTTAATATTCCCTATTTTGGTGCTATCCATTATACCTTTAGTGAGTAGTGTGACATTTTTAAGTAGTATTCTAGATGATGTATCTCGTGCAGATTTTGTTGAATTTTCTAGAGCGAAGGGTTTATCAAATATAGAGCTATACTTTAAACACATATTAAGGAATTTGTTTGCATCATATTTAATCAACTTTAAACATATTATTTGGATCACGCTTTCAAGTTTATTACTTTTGGAAAGAATCTTTAACATGCACGGTTTGTCATCATTTATATTTGATTATGGATCTCCAGAAGTATTATTTGTCACGTTTATATTGATTTATGTACCTATATCTCTCGCCATATTTATGAGTCATAAAGTATTATTTACCATCACTGGCGTACGGGGAGGGTTATCATGAAGAAGTTTTATATACTATTAACGTTACTTATCTTACCCGCCCTAGTTGGTGTGATTTATTTTGATTTACTAAACATCACGCCTAAATCTATGAATTTTCTATACAATTCTAATGGGGATATTATGAAAAGCTCGCCATTTGCACCTAGCTTCAAAGCATTGTTTGGTGTGGATACCGCTTCTAAAAACATGTTATTTGAAGTGTTATCAGGATATCGTATCACTATACTGATTATCATCGTCATATCAAGTTTATCTGTTCTTTGTTCAGTAGTAATTGGAACTTATTTAGCATTTAATCGCAAGACAACAAGTATTTACAGTATCTTCTCTAATGCTTTATTTTATATTCCTCAATCTATATTGGCGTATATCTTATTACAACCTTTACTATATGAAACAATAGATGGATTTACGACTAATATGCAATTTAGAATGATTTATAATATCATTATTCTGACAATCTTAATGACACCAACGACAACAATGCTGATAAAAGAATCAACTCAGCATATATTAAATCAAGACTATATCGAAGCTGCTTATACCATTAGTCCTCATGATAAACATATTTTTATCAAACATGTATTACCTAACATACAAACTCAATATTTAATCATATTTTTGAGAATATGTTTTCAAACTTTGCTCGTCATGACACACCTAGCCTTCTTCAAAATATTCTTAGGAGGTACAAAGGTTTGCTATGGACCCGCATGTGAAATTATAGAACGACCAAGTATCAATGACTTAAGCAGTTTATTAGGCTTTCACTCTAACGAGCTAACAACAAACTGGTGGACATTCTACGCACCATTAGTTGGCATATTATATATATTTATCATTATTAATTTGATGTCTCAGGAATTGAAGAGATCAATACTTAAATATTAAAAAGCCGAGACGAAGGATGTCTCGGCTTTTAACTATATTACTGAATTGTATGAAATTGGCGCACGATATCTCTCAGTCTTCGTGCGATACAGCCTGATTTTACCCTATAACGCACGATATCTCTCAGTCTTCGGGCGATACGGCCCTATTTTAGCCCCAACTGCACGATATCTCGTAGTCTTCGGGCGATACGGCCTGATTTGACCCCTAACTGCACAATATCCCTCAGTCTTCGTGCGATACGGCCCTATTTTAGCCCCAACTGCACGATATCTCTCAGTCTTCGGGCGCTCACCCCTGATTTTACCCCATAACGCGCGATATCTCGTAGTCTTCGTGCGCTCAAGTCCGAACAAAAAAAGGCTCGACACATAGCATGCCAAGTCTATTTTCATTAAAGTGTATGTTGTAATTGCCGTTGTTCTTTTAATTTGAATATATAATCTGGCGAAACTTTTTGTAAGAATTTTTTTGTGCGTTCTTGTTTAGGATAATTGAAAATTTCATGAGGTGTACCCTCTTCAATGACTTTGCCTTGGTCCATAAAGACAACTTTGTCAGCAACATGTTTTGCAAATTCCATTTCATGTGTGACGACAACCATAGTGACGCCTTGATTTGCAATTTTAAGCATGACTTCTAATACTTCTCCTACGAGTTCGGGATCTAATGAGGCAGTTGGTTCGTCGAAAAGAATAATTTCAGGATTAATCGCGAGTGCTCTAGCTATACCTGCTCTTTGCTGTTGACCGCCTGATAATTGACTTGGATATTGGTCGAGTTTATCACCTAATCCTACTTTTTCTAGTTCTGAAATTGCAATTTCTACTGCTTCTTTTTTTGTTTTTTTCTGTACGACAATAAGCGCTTCGGTTACATTTTGAAGAATTGTTTTATGTTTAAATAAGTTGTAATGCTGGAAGACCATTGAAGTTCTTTTTCTCAGTTCTAGAATATCTTGTTGATTGGTTTTATTTACATTAATGAGCTTGTTACCAACAATAATTTCACCTTGTTCTGGCTTTTCAAGTAGGTTTAAGGAACGTAATAATGTTGTTTTTCCAGAACCACTTGGTCCTAGAATAGCGATAACTTCTCCTGTTTTTACCGATAAATCAACGCCTTTAAGTACTTCTATACCATTGAAACTTTTAACTATATTTTTAGCTTGAAACATTTAGAATTCCTCCTTATATACGGATCGTCTTTTTTCAGCGATACTTTGAATGTATTCAATGATTAAACTTAATATCCAGTAAATAATACCTGCAGCGATAAATGCTTCTAAAAATGAATAATTGTCTGCTGCCACAATATTAGCTGTGCCTGTAATTTCAGGTACGGCTATGATTGATGCTATTGAAGTCGTATGTAAGAATCCAATTAGCAAATTAGTGAAGTTAGGGAAAGCAATATCAATAGCTTGAGGCAACAATATTCTTTGAAACACTTCTTTATGTGTCATTCCGGTTGAATAAGCTGCTTCTATTTGACCGTGGTCAACAGATATGATGCCTGACCTTATAATTTCAGTTAAATATGCACCGGCAGTTAATGATAATGCCATAATGACAAATACTACGACAGGTATTTTGTTAGGATCAACTGAAATATACATTAAATCGGCAACTAATTTTATAAGAGCTGGTAAACCTAAATATATAAGCATAATGTGCAATATAGCAGGTGTACTTCTGAAAAATGATGTGTAAAAATGCGATAGTGGTTCCATAAATTTAATGTGTCTTATTTGAATAAAGGATATTACAATTGCAATTAATAAACCGAATATTATTGGTAAGATGGTCATTAAAATAGTTAAAGGAATGACTTTAACCATCGCTTGTAACGCTACACCTATAAAGGGAATATCAAGATTCATCTCATCACTCCTTAAATTTTCAAATCATATACAGTAGTAAGTGAATCTCCTTTTCGAGTCAACTGACTTACTTTAGAGAATAATTTTTCTAATAATATTGCAGTTAAATAATAAATGATAGCCAGAGAAACATAGACTTCTAAAGAGTGATTACTTGAAGAAATTAATGTTTCCCCACGGCCAGACATATCCATGACACCAATCGTAAATGCCAATGATGTATCTTTTAAAAATCCAATAATCGTATTACCGAAATTGGGTAATGCTTGGTACATCGCTTGTGGAAAAATGACTCTCACAAAAGTTTGACGTTTTGTCAGTGCAATACTATAAGCAGCATCAGATTGATCTTTTCCAACGCTATTGACTGCACCTCTAATAATTTCAGCTATACTTGCGCCACTACCTAGCGCATAAGTGACGATAGCTGCATATAATGGTGGAATATTAGATGTATCAATACCCATTAACATGGTGATGGCTGGTATACCATAGAACACAATAAACAATTGAATGATTATTGGTGTACCTCTGAAAAAGGATATATAAATAGTGCTTAACTGATTTAATATAGGTACTTTATATATTTTAGTGAGTGCGATTAAGAGTCCGATAACAAATCCAATAATGAGGGATAATGTCAAAATATATAAAGTAGTAGGTAAGTATTTTATAAGTTTTGGTAAAAAATCTAATATAAGTGTGACATCAAAGTATTTGTCCAATGCAAATCACTTCCTTAATCAATAAGAAGATTTAGCATAGTTTTCACCAAGCCATTTCTTACTTAATTTTTCTAGCGTACCATCTTCTTTAATTTCTTTTAGTGCTTTATCTACATCTTTACTGAGAGGCTTATTTTGCTTGTTGAACATAAAGTAAACTTTAGAGTTAGATAATACTGGTCCTACTGATTTTTGTTTAATTGGGCTCGTTTTATTCTGGAAATCAACTGCAAAAGGTGTTGTGACTGTTGCATCAGCTCTTCCTGTTTTTAATTGATTAGCTGTGTCATTAGAACCTTGTCCAGCATATCCAATATCAAAGTTATCATTTTGTTTCTTAGAAACTTTTTTAATAACAGGTACGGCGTTACTAGATGCAGAAACGACGACTTTTTTCCCTTTTAAGTCTTTAGGATCTTTGATTTCATTGTTATCCTTTAAGACCGAAAGTTTTAAAGGAAACACACTATAAGGCGTTTCATTAAATAAGAATTTTTTTGAGCGTTCATCACTTTTTTCCATTTGATGTGCAACCATATCGACTTTATTTTGCCCTAAACTTACTAATAAATTTGAGAAATTCATTGTTTTGAATTTAAATTTATAATTAGGTAATCGTTTATCAATTTCTTTAACAAGTTCGACGTCATAACCTGTTAATTCACCGTCTTTATCTATAAAGCAAATGTTAGGGAATTGTGTTCCAGTCCCTACATTAATGGTTTCGACTTTGGATTTACTTTTAGCAGAGCATCCTGAAAGTGCTATAAGTAATGCAAATGTTATAACTAAGCTTAATAATTTTTTCATAGAGACCTCCAATAATTATTGTTGTAGTAAGGTTTTATCAAATGAATGAGGTATTAATTCTTTATACATTCGTACAACTAAATCATCGTAATCAGTTTCAATTTCTTCATAAACTTTGTAACCTCTTCCTATGTACATATCCAATAACCATGGATGTTTTTTTGCAGAAGTTCCTAAAGTTAGTGCCGGTGACTTTAGTGTATTTTTTAAAATGTCATTTTCAACATAATCTAATAAGGTTCTACCTATGCCTTGTCCTTTAAATTTGGGTTTAGTAGCAAACCACCAAATGAATGGATATCGTGAATCAAATTCTGCAGACTCCCATGGAAATCTAATCGTAACTGTTGATGCAATTTCTCCATCTTTTTCTAATACATATGTAGAATTACTTTCAAGATTCTTTTTTGCTGCATCCAGATCTACTCGAACTGATGGCCAATCAATGCCAAGTTCTTTCAAAGGTAAGTATGCTTCTTTAATAAGAGAAAGATATTCATCCCAGTCTCCATATGTTGCTAACCTAATATTATAATGACTCATTTTATTCACTCCTATTTGTTCGAAATATAGTTTAAAACATTTATTTATACTATTCCGATAGATTTAGTATGTTTTAAACATTACAACTTGCGCAACTTTGTGTCAATAGTTATTTTTTGAATTTTTTAAAATTTTAAAAAACAATCTTACTTAAACAAATAGCTAGTCTTGACGTTGCTAGTGTTACGGATAAATAACAATGAGCCTAATACATAACCGTCTTAAATTTAATGTTTTATTAATTCCGAGTAATTAGATATGTATACTTGACATAAAAGCATATTGTATTTAGTATTGCTATCATATTCAATTTTCAGAAAATTAAAAGGGGGTTTATAAGATGGATTTTAGTATCCTTAATCAAGTGCCAATCTCACATAATGGAACTGCACAGCAGGCGCTTAAGCACGCTATAGAATTAGCAGTAGTTGCAGAAGAAACTGGTTATGCACGTTATTTCGTAGCTGAACATCATAATACAAATAATCTTGTAAGTACTGCACCAGAAATAGTTGTTGCCCATTTATTAGCAAAAACAGAAAAAATCAATATTGGTACTGGTGGTATTATGTTACAGCATTACAATCCTTTTAAAGTTGTAGAGGAATTTCACTTACTTAATCAATTGGCACCAAATCGTGTTGATTTAGGTGTGGGTAAAGCACCCGGTGGATTACCATTGTCTACTGAAATACTTCAATATGAATTAGAAAAAGGGAAACAAAATTTTGATGAGAAGTTTAAATTATTGAATCAATTTAATCTTGGAGATTTTGATTCATCACATAAATGGTCAAATATTAAAACAACTCAAAAAGAAAATAATTGGAACCCACCAAATGTATATTTACTTGGAGGCAGTGAACATACGGCATCATTTGCTGCTAGTGAAAAAGTCAATTTCATATTTGCACATTTTATTAATGCTAATCAAGAAAATTTAGATCAAGCTCTTAAAATATATAAGAATCAATACCCTGATGGGAAGATTATTGTAGCCATAGCAACTGTTATTATTGATAATGATGCAGACGAACGCTTTGTAAAAGACTCTATGAAGAATTATAGAATTCATTTTCATAATGGGAAATCCTTAAATTTAGGTTCACTTGAACAGGTAGAAGAGTTTAAAGCACAGACACTTGATTCTTTTGAAGTTGAAGAAGTCGAAACAGAAATTATAAAAGGAAGTACATATGAAGTAAATAAACAAATTGAAGAATTGAACCACTTAGGTTTAATTGATGAAGTTATGTTACATATACCTGTAAATGATCATAAATTAAGAAAACAAACCATTCTTCACTTATCCCCTAAAAACCAATTAAATATTAAAGAGAAAGAGGAGATTATATGAGTAAAAAAATAAAATTTGGTGTAATGCTCCATGGTCCAGGTGGTCACATGCATGCATGGAAATCAGATGAAGTACCAAGTGATGCAAGTGTTAACTTTGACCACTATATTGATATTACTAAACGTGCTGAAAATGCTGGATTCAGTTTCGTTTTTGTCGCAGACGGCTTATTTATTAATGAGAAATCTATTCCACATTTTTTAAATCGATTTGAACCGATTACTTTACTAGCTTCTCTTGCTTCTGTTACGACACGAATTGGTTTGGTTGGAACAATATCTACTACATATAGCGAACCATTTACTATTGCAAGACAGTTGATGACAATAGATAAATTATCTAATGGACGTGCTGGTTGGAATATTGTAACGTCACCTTTAGAAGGTAGTGCCGATAATTATAATAAAGGTGAGCACCCAGAACACGACAAACGATATGATATCGCAAAAGAACATTTAGAAGTTGTGCAAGGACTTTGGGATTCATACGAAGATGATGCATTTACACGTGATGTGAATAAAGGTGAATATGTCGATACAAATAAAATGCACGAACTCAATTACGACGGTGAATATTATAAAGTTAAAGGTCCATTAAATATAAGTAGATCAGAACAAGGTCAACCCCTTATATTCCAAGCGGGATCATCTTCCAAAGGAGTGGAATTTGCTGCTAAATATGCAGATGCAATTTTCACAAATGCTATAGATATTGAAAGTTCTAAAGAAAAGTATAAAAATATTAAATCAAAAGTACAAGCGCTTGGTAGGAACCCAAAAGAAGTAGGTGTATATCCTACACTTTCTCCAATAATAGCACCAACTGAAGCTGAAGCTGAAGAAAGATATAAATATATTCAAAATCTTGTAACTGTAGATGAAGCTTTAGATTATTTAGGTCGATATTATGACCATCATGATTTTAAACAATATCCATTAGATGAACCATTTCCTGAATTAGGTGATGTTGGTAAAAATAGTTTTCGTTCTACGACTGAATCTATCAAAAAAAGAGCACGTGAAAATAATTTAACTTTAAGAGAAGTGGCATTAGAAGAAACAACAAGACGTTCATCATTTTTTGGTACATATGAACAAGTAGCACATCAGATTATAGAATGGATTGATGAAGAAGCGGCAGATGGTTTTATTTTAACACCTCATATACTTGGTACTGTATATAAAGAGTTTGTAGAAAATGTTATACCTATCTTAGTAAAAGAAGGATACTATCAAACAAACTATGATGCTACAACATTAAGAAGCCAATTAGGCGTTCCATTTAAAGACAATAGATATGAACAACAACGTATTAATATATAGTTCAATTTCCTATTCATGTTGAATTTTTCTAAATCTCATTATATTCATTATATTGAAGTTGTAATGCCCTGTATTATTAAAAAGCCGAGACGGCGAACGTCTCGGCTTTTGTCTATATTGATGGTTGAGGGGCGCACGATATCTTTGGAGTCTTCGTGCGTTTGGACCCGATTTTAACCCCTAGCGCACGATATCTCTTAGTCTTCGTGCGATATGGCCTGATTTCACCCTATAACGCACGATATCTCTCAGTCTTCGTGCGATACGACCCTATTTTAGCCCCAACTGCACGATATCTTTCAGTCTTCGTGCGTTTGCCCCCCGATTTTAACCCCTAACGCACGATATCTCTCAGTCTTCGTGCGATACTGCCCGATTTTAACCCCAACTGCACGATATCTCTCAGTCTTCGTGCGCTTTTGCTACAGCTCCATGTCCAACAACTACACCCTCTTACACTAACCTCAGTCTTCCTGCGCTACTTCTTTTCTCCACTCAATATGCGTGAAACGGCTTGTGCGACTTGCTTTGGTGATTGTGGATTCTGTCCTGTAACGAGTCTGTTGTCTACTTGTACATATGGTCTGAATGGTACTTTTGCTTTGTTGTATTTTGCATCTCGGACTTTAAGTTCACTCTCTAACATAAATGGTACAAGGCGCTTACGGTTAGCTAATATTTCTTCGGCATTTGAAAATCCTGTGATCTGTTTACGATCGATAAAGTATCTGCCGTTTTCATCTTTCACATTCAATAATGCTGCGATGCCTTGGCACACTGCTGCGACAACGCCACCGTGACGATATACTTCATTAACAGCATCTTGAATATACATATTATCTGGAAAATCAAACATCACACCATGTCCGCCGGTAAAGTAAATGGCATCGTATGTTTCAGGATTCGCTTCACGAATAGATGGACTGTTTTTAAGCTTCTCCATAAAAGTATGATCGTTATAATAAGCCTTTGTTACTTTATCTAACATTAGTGGATTTAGACTCACCGGATCAATAGGTGTTTCACCACCGTTTATGTTAAACAAATCGATTTGATAATCTTCTGAATTAAAATAATCATAAAAATGAACGAGTTCACCTAGCCACAGTCCTGTTGGTTTACGTGTTCCTTCATAATATTCTGCACTTGTATTAACAATCATGATTTTCTTCATATTACGATTCTCCTTTTAAAATATTTTTAATGCCTTCTTCATAAGTTGTCACTTTAAAATTAGGAAATCTTTCTTTAAATTTATCGGATTTAAAGACGTTATCATATTGATATCTTGGTAATAATTCAGTAAGTTCTTTAACTTGTTGGTTAAATAGACTACCTAATTTAAATACCCACATTGGTACTGTCATATACTTAATTTTCTTATTTAAGATTTTCTCTGCTTTTTTCAAAATATCTTTATAAGACACACTATTATCTGTTGGTAAATGCCAAGTTTCGCCGTATGCATCTGGTGTATTACCGAGCAATGCTAAGGCACGACTCGCATCAGGTGTCCATATAAGTGTACGTAATACAGAAGCATTAACCGGTACTAATGCACGTTTACCTGCTTTCACACGATTAAATACTAATGAATTGGTAAAACTTTGCGTCAATCCTGGTCCGTAGAATTCAGGAGCGCGACCAATAACAGCATTAATAGATTGATCTTTCATAGCTGATAACAACATTTCAGCTATATCCGCACGTACTTGTGATTTACGACCTTCTGGTACAAGTGGACTGTCTTCAACCTGTACGTTATCGTTTTTCTCATACATATAAGTATTATCAAAGAATGCGAGTTTCGTATTTGTTTCTTGGCATGCTTTAATGACATTCTCCATAATCACTGGAAAGCGTTCTTCCCACATTTCTGAATTTGCAGGTAAACCAACAGCAAAATAGACTATTTCACTACCTTCCACTGCTTTAAGTGTATCTTCGTATTTCATTAAATCAGCAGCTACTAACTCGTCTGTATCATGAATTTTCTTTGGCTTTCTCCCTACTAAACGTATATCTCTCGTATAATTTCTGTAAATTTCTTTAGCAATTTCTTGCCCAATTTGTCCGTTACTTCCTAAGATTGTTTGCATATCCAATGCTCCTTTTTTATTATTTTGATAGGTTTAAACACATAAACATAAAGGCTAAAAATTTTACGCTTTTTCTTTATTTCTAATATTTTCTTCTAAAGAAGCTGTCAGTTCTTTCAACCAAAGTAACGCATCGTCTAAATCAGAACGGTAATATCTTTCCAATCCAACTTGCTCAACAGTCAACAAGCCCACTTCATACATTAATTTCAAATGATGAGATACAGCAGGACGTGATATCGTAAGTCGTTGAGTAATTTGATTAACCGTTAGTTGTTCTTCTCTACATAATAGAACAAGAATTTGTTGGCGCTTCTCATCTTGAAGAATATTTAATAACTTCGAACCCCTCTTAAATACCTCCATCGTCTTGTCTTCCATGTCGTCTCTCCTTAACAAATCGTTTCAATGATTATTATATACCACGTATAGCATGTGTAAGTCAAAAGGGAAGATTGTTCACACTATCATATTATTAATATGATAGTATATATACCAAGTCTAAGGAGGTATACGTAATGAAGAAATTGATATTAATGATTGCATCTATTTTGTTACTCAGCGCCTGCAATACTGCTGATGCGACAACGCAAGATTTGAAGAAGGTTGAAGATAAATATGATGCTAATATAGGTGTTTATGCTTTAAATACTGCAACTGATAAAGAAATTACCTTTAATGAAGATAAGAGATTTGCCTATGCTTCAACTTTCAAAGCCGTAAGTAGTGCCATGTTACTTGAAAAGATACCTCACAATAAATTAAATAAGAAAGTTCATGTTAGTAAAGAAGACATTGTGCCATACTCGCCTGTATTAGAAAAATTTATCAATAAAGATATCACGATCAAAAAATTAATCGAAGCAACGATGTTATACAGTGATAATACTGCTAATAATATGATTATTGAAGAATTAGGTGGCTATAAAGAAGTTAATAAAAGGCTAAAATCATTAGATGATAAGACTACTAAGCCTTCTAGAATGGAACCTGAATTAAACAATTATGATCCAAAGAATAATAGAGATACATCTACACCACAAGCTTTCGGAAAAACACTCAATAAACTTATCAACGATGGTCGTTTATCAAAAGAAAATAAAACATTCTTAATCGACTTAATGATTAATAATAAAAGTGGAGATACTTTAATTAAAAAAGGTGCACCAAAGAATTTTAAAGTAGCAGATAAGAGTGGACAAGCCATCACTTACGCATCAAGAAATGATGTTGCTTTTGTATACCCTAAAGGTGAATCAAAACCAATTGTACTAGTTATATTCACAAACAAAGAAGGCAAGACAGATAAACCAAACGACAAAGTAGTCAGTGAAACAGCTAAAGTCGTATTAGAAAAATTTAATGATAAGTAGGAATAAAACCTAGTGAAATAAGTCATAAAATATAAAAAGCAGAAGAACATCAGGTTTTACTGAAATTCTTCTGCTTTGTTCTATTAATCTAACTACGTTCGACGTTAACATTTTTCAGGTTAACTTTACTTTCTGGACCAGAGAATTTCTCGATTTCTTCTAATGTTTTTCCTCGAGATTCAGGCACACATTTTTTAACGAATACTACGCCTAATATACAGATTATGCCGAATATCGCAAATACGATTTCTTGTGGGAAAAATGCAGTCATAATCGGGAATAATAAGCCAACTAAAAATGATCCTAGCCAATTTAGTGATGAAGCTGCTCCTGAAGCTAAACCTCTAATGGATAATGGGAATATCTCACCAACAATTACCCAAGTTAATGGTGCCCATGTGAATGAATAGAATGCTACATAAATACTTAGGAATATTACAATGATGATTGGATTAGCATTTGGCATAATAACATTAATAATAGTCGGTAATATGAATGACAATCCCATCACTGTTCCACCTAACATTAATAATGTTCGACGATTAAATTTATCTGCTATCCAAATAAATAATAATGATCCTAGTACTAATATCACACCTTGAATG
Source organism: Mammaliicoccus sp. RAM2 (assembly GCF_045897195.1). Classification (NCBI taxonomy): domain Bacteria; kingdom Bacillati; phylum Bacillota; class Bacilli; order Caryophanales; family Staphylococcaceae; genus Mammaliicoccus; species Mammaliicoccus sp. RAM2. Next base: position 118,919 of record NZ_JBJNWI010000008.1, read on the forward strand.
ATTGGCCATAATAATGCAGAACTTGCTGAATTACCTGTCGCTTGTTCTACAATTAATGGAATGTAATAGAAAATAGCATTTGCACCTTGAAATTGTTGAAATGCTGCGACACCTAGACCAGCGACAACCAAATATTTATATTTACTATTAAATAAAGTGCTTAATGTATTATTTGTCGTTACTTTACTTTCTGTTATAATCGTACTTCTAATTTCTTCAAGTTCAACATCAACTTGCTTTGTTTTACGTAAATTCATCAATACATTCTTGGCTTCTTCAAACTTGCCATTTTTAATTAGAAATCTTGGTGATTCTGGCAATTTTAATACACCTAAAAATAGAATGATTGCTGGAACTGCAGCTATACTTAACATCAATCTCCAACCTAACTCAATAGGTAAATCTCTTAATAAAAAATCGACAATATAAGATAAGAGCATACCTGAAACGATCATCGTTTGATTCAAACCAGATAACTGACCTCTTAATTTTGCTGGTGCCATCTCAGACATATATGCAGGTACTAAAGCAGAAGCTGCCCCTACAGCTAAACCTAAGATGACCCTAGAAATAATTAAGAAATAGTTACCATTATGTGGTGCAATACCAGATAATATTGATCCAACAACGAATATTATTGCCGAAATTAAGATCATTTTTCTACGACCTAATTTATCAGATAGTCTCCCTGCTAAGATACCACCAAATATGGCACCTAGCATAACTGAAGATGTTATTAGTCCTATAATAAAGCCACTATTTATACCCCAATCTTCTCTAAGAAAAGGCAACGCACCCGTCATAACACCAATATCATAACCAAATAGAATACCACCAAATGCTCCAAAGAAATAAATAAAGCTATTAGACACCTTACTTTTCGTTTTCATAATCCCATCCACCCCTTTTTACTTTCAAATTCATCTATGTTATTTCAGTTAGTCTTTATTTAATCACAACATACTCTGCATCAAACATCTTAATTAACGTCTCAACTTCTTCTGAATTTAAAGTTAGTGATAGTACTGTATGATGCCCGCCTCCTTCTTCAATCCAACGTCTAACGCCCGTTTCTAAAGAAGGTTTCGTCTTCCATAATACTCTCGCAACTGGTAAGTGAGGTGCTGGTTCTGTTAATGATTCAGCTACTATTTCATTAACGATAAATTTATAATGCGTACCTAAATCTAACATTGTCACAACAATACCCTCTCCAGCTTTACCGTCAAATACTAAACGTGCCGGATCATTTTTATCTCCAATACCTAAGAAATCTACAACAATTTTTGGTTTAGTAGCAGCCAATGTAGGATCAACTTCTAACATATGTGAACCAAGTATATTTTGTTTATCGCTTCTCATGTCATACGTATAATCTTCCATAAATCCAGTCGCTTGATTTTGAGTAGCAATCTTCAATAATCTATCAAGTGCAGCAGTCTTCCAATCGCCTTCTCCAGCGAATCCGTATCCTTGTTCATTTAAGCGTTGAACTGCTAAACCTGGTAATTGTTTCATACCATGTAAGTCTTCAAAATTAGTAGTAAAGGCAGTGTAACCTCCATCATCTAAGAAACGTTTAATTGCAATTTCATATTTGATTTGTTCTTCTACTGATTGATTAAAATCCACCTCATTATAATCTCTGTAATCAAAGTCATATTTCTTCTGATATTCTGCAAATAAATCTTGAACTTCTTCTTCTTTCACATCTTCAATATAAGCAACTAAATCACCAATACCAAAGTAATCTACAGTCCATCCAAATTGAATTTGTGCTTCTATTTTATCGCCTTCAGTAACGGCAACGTTTCTCATATTATCACCAAAGCGCGCTACTTTAAGTTTGAAACTTTCATTATAGGCATTTGCTATAAGCATCCAAGATTTAATATCATCTTGTGTCGCTTTATCTTTCCAATGACCGAAAATAATCTTATTCTGTTTATCTAGTCTTTTATTAATAAAACCATACTCTCTATCTCCATGTGCTGATTGATGTAAATTCATATAGTCCATATCAATTTTTTCCCAGGAAATATTGTCATAAAATTGAGTCGCTAAATGTAGTAATGGCTTTTGAAGTAACTTCGTACCTCTAATCCACATTTTTGCTGGAGAAAATGTATGCATCCATGTAATAACACCCGCAATATCATCTCTGTAATTTGCTTCTTTCATAATATCCGTTATCACATCAGCAGTCGTTGCCAACTGTTTTTGTAACTCAATGTCAAAAGGTAAATCGGCATGTTCATTTAAATATGTTGTCATTTCTTGCGCGTCTGATTTTACCTTCTCTAAAGCTTCATCACCATATAGTGCTTGTGATCCAACTACAAACCAAAATTTCTTTTCTGTACTCATCTAGAATTCCTCCTTATTTCTGTCCATAATATGCATTCACGCCATGTTTTCTTTCATAGTGCTTATTCAAAATTTCTTGAGGTAGCACTGAAGCATTTTCATTTAATTGTTGTGTAAATAAGTTCATCTTACATACTTCTTCTAAGACAACTGCATTCATAACAGCATGTTCACAGTCTTTAGCCCAAACAAATGGTGCATGTCCTTGTAGTAATACTGCAGGCACCTCATTTGGATCAATGCCTCTATTCTTAAATGTTTCAACGATAACGTTACCTGTTTCATATTCATAATTCTCATTGATTTCATTAGCCGTTAAAAATCTTGCACACGGTACAGAACCATAAAATGTATCTGCATGTGTTGTTCCCATGGCTGGTACATCCATACCTGCTTGCGCCCAAATCGTTGCCCAAGGAGAATGTGTATGGACTACGCTACCTATATTCGGAAATGATTTATATAATACTGCGTGAGTTGGCATATCTGATGATGGATTTAAATCACCTTCAACAATTTCGCAATCTAAATTACAAACAACCATATCTTCCGGACGCATTTCGTCATAATCAACGCCACTAGGTTTGATAACAAACAAACCTGTTTCTTCATCAAATCCACTAACATTTCCCCATGTGTATTTGATTAATCCTCTTTGAGGTAACTCTAAATTAGCTTTATATACTTCTTGTTTTAATTTTTCTAGCATCTTCTCCACCCTCCATGTAATCTGATATTTGTCGTTCAATCGGTAAACCTTTTGTAGTCTTTTCGATATATGCATCAAAGTTCTCAACTGCTTGTAATGTAGGTTCAAGTGTTGTTTCATCTACATTCGCAAAGACAAATTCGTCGAGATATTGCGATAACGTTATATCATCATGAGCTGTTACATATTTCGCTAATACACTAATGCCCCATGCACCACCTTCACTCGCATGATTCATCACTGTTATTGGCGCATTCATAGCTGCACTCAAAACTTCTTGTGCAATTTTTTCTGTTTTAAAAATGCCACCGTGTGCGATTAATTTATTAATTGCTATATCTTCATTATCTTTTAATAAATCCATTCCTATTTTCAAAGTACTAAATGCACTAAATAACTGTGTTTTCATAAAGTTTGCAAGTGTAAACTGGTTATTCGGTTCTCTAATAAACATTGGATAACCCACTTCGACTTTTGTAATATTCTCACCAGAAACATATCCGTATGAAAGTAGACCACCTAAATCATCATCACTATTCTCTGAAGTTTTTAATATTTGTCCGTACAACTCATCTGATGAAAAAGTAACGCCCATAGAGTTTAATACCTCTTCGAATAAATTCATCCAAGCGTTTATTTCTGAAGTACAATTATTTGTATGAATCATCGCTACTTCATTACTAGAAGGTGTTGCAACGATATCTACTTCTGGGTATACATGATTTAAAGATTTTTCTAATACAATCATGGCAAATGCACTCGTACCGGCTGAAATATTACCAGACCGAGGCGTTATCGCATTGGTCGAAACCATGCCTGTCCCTGCATCCCCTTCAGGTGGACATAATACGCATCCACTTTCCAAGTTACCATCAGGATCCAACAAACGAGCGCCTTCATCTGTTAAATAACCAGCATTCTCACCAGCAACTTTAATTTGTGGTAGTACATCAATAACTGATTTATGGAATCCTTCCTTATTCAGTAACAGATCTGCTTCTTCCAATAAATCTGTTCTATACATTTTTCGATCAACATCAACTGGAAACATACCTGAAGCATCACCAATTCCTAATACTTTCTCACCTGTTAAATACCAATGAATATATCCTGCTAATGTTGTAATATAATTCACTTCATTTATATGAGATTCTTTGTCTATTAGTGCTTGATATAAATGTGCAATACTCCATCTTTCAGGAATATTATAATTAAACTGAGTCCTTAATCTTTTTGCCGCTTCAACTGTATGATTATTACGCCAAGTTCTAAACGGAACTAACAAGTCTTCATGTTTATCAAAAGCCAAATATCCATGCATCATTGCACTTATCCCGAGACTATTGATTTTACGGACAGTCACATTAAAATCTTGTTTTAAATTATTCGCCATATCTTGATAGCTTTTTTGTAAACCTACCCATATATCATTAACTGAATAGGTCCAATAACCGTCTATATTCTGGTTCTCCCATTCAAAACTACCTGTTGCCAACGTGTTAAACTGTGCATCGATAGCTACCGTCTTAATGCGAGTAGATCCTAACTCTATTCCTATAGATAACTCTGAACTATCTGTTAATGTATTAGGATTTTGCATTGTAAACACCTCTTCTGTAATCGTTTTCAAATACATCTTAATTTATTTGTCCGTACATGTCAAATAAATATAATTTTTGTCCGTATATATTAAACTGCATTAATCCATTAATATCAGTTGTTCAGAAGTAAAATAATGATATAAAAAATAGAACTAATCCTTTTACAGATTAGCTCTACTTGCTTGTTAGTTATATAATTTTATTATTTTACGGAACTTCTTTCTATAATATAAGTATCCAGTAATTCTGAAGGTTGTTCCTTACCTGTTTCTATCGTACTCAATACCCAATTCGCAGCTTTCTCTCCTAATAACTCTTGTGGATGAGATGTTGTCGTTAAATCAACGTCTTCCAATTTACTCAATACGGAGTTATCTTCTCCTACAATCGAAATATCTCCAGGAACAGACACACCCATTTTAGTTAATTTCTTCATTATGTAATAAGCTATTTGGTCGTTATAACACACCACGGCAGAAACTTGAATTTGCTTCGATACGACATGCTCAACAAATTGATCTAACACAGTTACTTTACTTTCTGTATCATACGTATAAATATATTCACTCTTAAAGACTTTATTATTATTTTCAAAAGCATTAAAGTAACCTTTCATTCTCAACTTACCTTGGTTATCATCTATCTTTGTGATTAAAGCAATATCTTCATGTCCTTTATCTATAAGATATTTCGTCGCAAGATGACCTGATTTAACATCATCAATCGCAATATAAGGTAAGTTCAATTCTTCATATTGAGCATTAATCGTTAAAATCGGTATATCGCGCTGCTTAAATAAAGAGTAATAAGATAAATTCGGATTATATACATTACTTTTCGTTGGTTCAACAATTAATCCTTTAATACCTTGATCTAACATCATTTCTAAACACTGACGTTCGTCAGCATGATTGTTATTCGTACTTGCTAAGATGAGCGAATATCCATTTTCTCTTAACACAGTCTCAAGACCACGAATAATACTCGGGAATATATAATCTGATAAGTACGTTACAATTACACCAATTTTTTTAGAGTTATTACTCTTTTTAGAATTTAAAAATTCGTAACTTACATACGACCCCGAACCTTTTCTCTTCTTTATATATCCATCCACAACAAGCAATTCCATAGCTTGTCGTATCGTATATCTGCTCACACCATATCGAGTTTGAAAGTCTTTTTCAGTAGGTAATAAAGAACCCACCTGTAATTCCTTGTTAATAATTTTATTTTTAATCTCATCTGCGATTACTTGATATTTAGGCTTATTCATAAAATACAATCTCCTAGTTCTAACGATATATGCTTAATTACTGCTAGTATATCATATAAACATAACATTCAATTTAACTAAAAAACAATATGGGCATGTGAGGTCTATTCATTTAAAAAGACTGAGGATGTTCTATTTTTATAATGCATTTACCAGTCTTTCAAATTCATCTTTATTAATGTTAATACCTTCAAGATCAACATCTGCTAAATTAGGGTGTTGCCCACTTGTTAGGACATATACTTCAATATGTGGACATGTTTCTTTAATAATAGGCATGATTTCTTCATCAAACCGCTTTGGTCCATTGTTTTCACTGTAAATCACGACATGAAATTTAATATCATCAGCTATATTCATAGGAATTCTGTCTTCTCTCTTTCTAGACAATACACACTGTTTTCCTACGATATTTGAAATCCACTCTTCTTTCTTTTGGCAATAATTTATAAAATCTTTCCTTTGATATCCTAAGTCCATTTTAACTTCAAGTATATCCTTAATTACATTATCTTCACAAATTAATAAATCCGGATATCTTGTACTTAAAGATTTATCAATCATAGATAAAGGTTGATCAATAAAGATTTGAACACCTTCCAATCTACTAATCAAATAAGCACCCAGCAAGTCTTCTCCAATACCTGATATACTATGATTACGTCCTCGATATAAATTTTCATGAGGGTAAGTAGGCTTTCATGCTTCTTTATATAACTTTACAAGCTGTTCGATAACTTCTACTTCTGTGAAATACTTATTCATCATTGTAACCACCTTATATCATTCATTTCCCAGGCAATATTTATTAATCAATCTTTTAATTTATATTTACTACAAATTGTCTACCACACCTATTTACAAATCATTATATTTATTATTTCTATTTTTACTTTTCTCTACAGGATATTTTTCAGCGTTCTTTTTTAGTTTTTTTCGAATGATATCATTAATATCAAAGTCTAAGTTGTCTGCTAACATATAGCTGTATATTAATACATCTGCCAATTCTTCTGCTAATCTCTCCTGCTTATTACTTACTACTTCTTCTGACGATTTCCATTGGAATAGCTCAAGTAGTTCTGCCGCTTCTAAACTTATCGACAAGGATAAATCTTTTTCATTATGAAATTGTCTCCAATTACGCTCATCTCTAAACTGATTAATCTCTTTTAATATTTCTTTATTTTCATCCATTATTATCACCTTTAGATGCTTTTTTTAGTGCTTCTCTTAATTGCTCATCTACTGCATAAATATATAAACCATTTACACCACGAGTAAGTAAAACATTCAATTCATTTTTCAGAAGCATTTGTGAGAAATGCTGTTTTGAACCGTCTTCTAACGTTCTACGACGTGTTGCTTTTTTATTGGCACTGCTTTTCTCATCAAAAACAATTTCACCATTTCTGTATTTTACAGAAGGTCCAATTATGACACCTGCATAGTTTAAATCTAAGCCTTGTATTGTATATGTTGATCCTATTTCATCTATTGTTTGATCTTGTTCGACCCATGGTAAATTCTTCTGTTTTCTACTAACCTTTATTTGATAATTCCATGGCATTGACCAGTTACCAACTTTGACTCGCCAAAAGTCTTCATTTTCAGGAGGCTTATTATTATATTGCCAATCAAATGTAGCAAGCATTCTTGAAATACCACTGTCTGTATTTTGAGCTTTTTCTCTTATACAACTTTCTAATTCTTCGGGTGAATCGAAAATTTTAATATCATATCCTTTTTTATCTCTAGGAATGTCATTAATTTTTTTATTATCAATTAAATTTCTAATCCATTTCACTGTCTTTTCATCACTATTAATGCGCATTTGATTTTTCAATGTAACATGATTATTTTTATTCTTTGCACATTCAAAGTAATCATTTAATTTTTCAACATCCCATATTTGTTCAGTTGTAAGTATTTGCTTAATATCAAAAACTATAACGACGACTTTAGCTCTTTCTAGCAAATCTTGTAGATGATTTTTTCCACGGTAACTTTGTTTACCTTGTGTTAACAGAAGGTGTGCTTCGTCTACAATAACAACATCTACTTTTTCATCTGGTGAATGACTATTGATAAAACTGGTAGGTTTATTAATAATACTTTTCTTGTTATTAGATATGCCTAATTTAGTCGCAATTTGATTGTAAATAGTTACATGTTCATTATGATTTACTAATAAATGAATATCTAAATCTTTGTCTAAATTTAAATTATATTTCTTCAACTCATAAAGTAATGTACTCATTAGAACTGTTTTCCCAGATCCAGCTTCACCCTCAACGATTAGCAATTGTCCTTCTTCATCTAAAATAATCGATTCTTTAATTTTATTTAGAATCTCTTCTTTAGCATTAATTTGTTCTTGTGTTAATTTATGAAAAGGCGACGCTTTAAATATTGCCGAATCTTTAATAATACTTTCAATTGGAAACAGGACTTTATTTTTCTTATTTAATGTTCCCCATATATCAGAAAAAATCTCATCAAGTTTTTCTGATGTATAATATTCATTCTGTTGATTCGTTCTACTATTATGAACCCTACTAATATTATCCACACTTAATAAATACTGCATCAGTCTATTTTCAATGTCGAGTGTTAATGATTTATTAAACATTTCATGACCAATAACATACATAGAAGAATTACTAGAAGTAGAGAAATCTTCCCAAAATGGTTTTAACTTTGTATCTACATTAAGATGTTGACGAGTTCTATTTCTAATATCAGCTGTTTCTCCAACATAAACTTCAAAGTTATTTTCATGTTTCTTATCATTTATTATGTATACAGTTGGATAGCGTAATAAATATTTTCCATCTATTGAAGTTTGCCATTTTTGAACTGAATTATTAAGATTTTCTAATGAATATTGTATATTTTCTATCTTTAACGAGTTTCGCATAATTATCACCTATTGAAGTATCATCTATTAGCTTCTATTTTATCAATTTTGTGATAATTTTATCCACTTTTTTAAAATTTTCATAAGGAAGAGTAAATTTTTATAATTTATGCTTATTAAAATGACATAAAAAAGGATAAATGAGTAATGTTTTACTTATTTATCCTTACATAAACGCCTAAATTTTTAGGTATGTTTCTTAATTCAATTATGATTAAACCCTACCTCTCCCACACAAATACTACAATAATTAGCCTAATCTAAATTGCCTGCCTATAAAATAAATAATATTATATAATATTTTTAATGACATGTAATAAATCATTAGGAGTGACGAGTTTTATGAAAAAAATTAGAGGTTTAAAAAGGAAATTTAAAGGTGCTTTAAGAGACTATAATTATACAATTAATAATTTTGATGGTTATGCTGAATTGTACGTTCCACAAATTACTTATAAAGATGAAGTAGTTACAAGTTATACGATTTCAAATTTTCTTATAGAAAATACAATCAACAATATTCCAAATGATGCTTACTATCTTTATGTATTTGATGAGACTTTCCCTTTAAACAATCATTTGATTATAGCAGACGATGAAGAAGATTTAGAATTCGGATTACTTAAATCTACTGACGAAAATAAACCTATGTTTATTAAACAATTAGAAATTAGGTATAACCTTCAATTTGAACGTTATTTGGCAACTTGGGAAATGGATGAGACAACGTACTTTAATCTAGATTATGAAGAAAAAAAGAGCATACTTTATATTGAACATGATGATGATAATGTAATAGCAGTCACAAATACTTTATTGTTATGCAAAGGGGATTAAACTATGCTTTAACAACTTAATAGATATAAAAAACTGTGCAAGTAGAATTCAAACATTTCTACTTACTCTCTAATCAATAACTCTATTGTTATTCGCTTTATCATTATTCTGCTGTAAATATCCTAACAACTCCAGTAACATCTCAATTTTAATTTTTAGTCTATTAAAAAATAGCAAAGCATCCTACTTTCATAGATTGCTCCACTATTTCATTATTATTGAACCCTACCTCCCCCACAAGAACTCTACTATCTCATTCGCGACTTGTTTGTTTTCATGTAGTTCGCTGTGTTGGGCTGTTTTGCCTTCGTATTTGGATTCTTTATAGCTTTTTGGACTATTTCCTAGTAAATATTTCAACGATTTTGATGAGCTGTTGGATACGCGCCCGTCTGAGTTGGTACCGTCTTGTAAGTCATCATATATGTTTAATACTTCTATTTCTTGTCCTTTATAGATATTTTTCAATTGTTGTAGATCTGGATATGGTGGGTTCATGCGACTTGGTTTACCGCTTCTATCCACACTAATTTCATTTACTTGTTCATTCATATTTAATACACCGTTAAACGTACCGGCAATGTTCACTTCTTTATTCAACTGAGGTAATGTTTCATCATCCCCGTATTTCAACATATATTTAGCAAATGATAAATTCCCCATTGAATGTCCGACAAAGTTAAATTTCTTAATGCCGTATTCAGTTTGTAATTTCGTTAATACGTTTTTAAACCACTCTGCATTAAGATCCAAATCACCTTGTTTATTATTTTCAAGTTCTATTTGTACAATAGGATTCGTCGCATCTTTTTTAAGTTTGCCTTTTAATTCAACTTTTCCATCTTCAGATACATATGCTGTGATGACTTCTTTTGTGACACCTTTTTTCTTCGCTTGTTGAACCATATATTTCTCAGAGTTCGCACTTCCTGCATAACCGTGTAGAAATAATGTCGGTATTTGGCTTTTTATATAAGTTGAGTCTGTTGATTTAACTGTTGCTGAATGATGTTCGTTAGATGGTTTCGTCATTATCACAATGATCATCAGCATAATAATACCCATCCCCAAAATCCATAACTTCTTCACTACGATAACCTCAATTCTGTTATTTTGATTTAAGTATAAAATATGTTTACCTAAATTTCCTTATGTATTACTTATAAACCCCACAAGAGTCAGTCTGAGGGTTGTCTGATATCACACTGCTCGCCCTATAAAAACAAGCATATCACTTTCAATCTGAGGTTGTCAGTTTAGTGATATGCTTCATTTCGCTACGCTTCTTTATAGCCTTTTTTAGATGTTGGGTTGATAATTGCTAATATTAAGCCGAGTACTGCTACGATACATATAACAACGTATGCGACGCGTACGCCGTGCACTAATCCTTCTATTCCATATTCATGTGGATTTAAAATTGCTGTGTTCATAACTGTTACTAATATTGCTGAACCCATTGCTGCGCCGACTTGTCTCATTGTATTATTCATCGATGTTCCATGTGGTACTAATTCACGTGATAAATTATTTAATGCTGCTGTTGTTAATGGATTGAAGACCATCGCATTTGCTGCGAGTGAAATGGCAAAGAATATTGTGACATAAGCGAATGATGTGTGTGTATCAAGTTGTGTGAAAGCAAATGATGTAATTACAACGATTGAAACGCCTATGATGGATAATAACTTACCGCCGTATTTATCGAATATTTTACCTGTGAATGGTGAAAGTAAACCTGTTATAATTCCACCTGGCATGAGTGCTAACCCTGACATCAATGGTGAATATCCGTGTAGATTTTGTAAGTAGAATGACAGTACTGTTTGACTACCTATAAATGAAACAAAGACGATACAGACAATAATCATATTGATCGTAAAGGATTTATAGGTGAAGACACGTACGTTAAGAAACGGCTCAGTCATACTTAATTGTTTCACGATAAACATTGTTAAGATGACAATACCTGTAATAATCATTGAATACACTAAAGGATGATGCCAACCTAAATTACCCGCTTCGCTAAAGCCAAATAACAATGCCGCAAAGCCTAATGTAGACAGTGTGACAGATAGTTTATTAAGCTTCGGTTTCGTAACATCTGTTACATTCTTCACGAATTTCAACGCAAATAATAAGTCTATAATGACTACGATTAATAAAATATAAAATATCACTTTCCAACTGTAGTGAGAAACAACCCAACCTGACAATGTTGGACCAATTGCTGGTGCGAAGCTGACAACTAATCCAAACATCCCCATAGCTTGCCCTCTTTTATCAGCTGGATAAACAAGAAATAGGACTGTCTGCATTAAAGGCATCATAATCCCAGCACCCATTGCTTGAACTGCACGTCCTACGAGTATGACACTGAATTGATCCGTTATAACACAAATAATAGAACCTACTATAAAGAATGTTAAAGCTGCAAAGTATAACGTTCTTGTCGTAAATCGCTGTGTTAAATAGGCGGTAATGGGAATCATGATTCCATTCACTAACATAAATATAGACGTCAGCCATTGTACTGTACTGCTCGTTAAATGCATTTCTTTCATAATACTTGGTAAGGCTGTAGTCATGAGTGTCTGGTTCAAAATGGCCACAAATGACCCTACCATCAAAATCGTAATAAGCAAAGTCTTATCCCGGTGTTTCAACTCTTCCACGACGACATCTCCTCGAAATCTTTCTCTAATATCATCATGTTATACAAAGGCACATGATAAAGTCAAAATGCATGCTTTACGTATCAAAACGTTTAGATGTTACGATAGATAATTTGCATTAAAATGAGTAAATATCCTTTTGTATAAGTTGCACTTTTATGGTAATATCATCATGGATAAATATTTAATAAATTAATAAATAAGAAGGTTAAAATATATTATGAAAGAAAATTTTTGGAGTGAATTGCCACGTCCATTTTTTATTTTGGCACCTATGGAAGATGTTACGGATATCGTCTTTCGTCACGTAGTCAGTGAAGCAGCGAGACCGGATGTCTTTTTCACTGAGTTTACAAATACGGAAAGTTTTTGTCACCCTGAAGGTATACACAGTGTTCGCGGACGCTTAACGTTCAGTGAAGATGAACAACCTATCGTCGCACATATATGGGGCGACAAGCCAGATCATTTCCGAGAAATGAGTATCGGAATGGCAGAAATGGGCTTTAAAGGTATTGATTTGAATATGGGCTGTCCTGTGGCAAATGTTGCAGGCAAAGGTAAAGGTTCTGGCTTAATTCTAAGACCTGAACGTGCCGCTGAAATTATTCAAGCAGCTAAAGCTGGTGGTCTACCGGTAAGTGTTAAGACACGACTCGGTTATTATGATATAGAAGAATGGAGGGATTGGTTAAAGCACGTCTTCGAACAAGACATCGCAAACTTATCTATTCACCTTCGTACGCGTAAAGAAATGAGTAAAGTAGATGCACATTGGGAATTAATCGAAGCGATCAAGAATTTGCGTGACGAAATCGCACCAAATACATTGTTAACAATTAACGGTGATATACCTGATAGAAAGACAGGTCTTGAACTTGCTGAAAAATACGGCATCGATGGTGTTATGATCGGTAGAGGTATCTTCAATAATCCATTTGCATTTGAGAAAGAGCCTCGTGAGCATACAAGTAAAGAACTACTAGACCTACTTAGATTACATCTCACATTATTCGATAAATACGCAACAAGTGAAACAAGACAATTCAAAAGCTTACGTAGATTCTTCAAAATATACGTACGTAGCATGAGAGGCGCTAGCGAATTAAGGCATCAATTAATGAGTACAGAAACAACAGATGAAGTACGCGCATTACTAGATGAATTCGAAGCCCAAATGGAAGACGTCGTTGAATCTTAAAGTTAATAAATAAATCATCCCCTGTTAACGTTGGAGTTAGCAGGGGATTTTTTGTTGGGTATTATGGGATTGTTGGGAGAGTTAATTACAAAAGTTAGGGAATCTGTAATTAACGGGCGCCTTAATTACAAAACTCGGCACAAGTGTTACTAACAACTCTCTTAAATCAAAAAAAGTGCCCATCATATGGACACTTTTTTCGTTATTACATTGTGCTTGTATCTATTACGAAACGATATTTAACGTCTGATGATAAGACTCTTTCATATGCTTCGTCTATTTGATCTGCTGAAATCAGTTCGATTTGTGGTCTAATGTTATGTTCTGAACAGAAGTCTAACATTTCTTGTGTTTCTCTTATACCACCAATTGCTGAACCTGCAAATGATCTACGGTGACCTATTAAGTTTGCTACACGTAATGATACGGGTTCTGCTGGTGCACCTACGTTAACAATCGTACCGTCTAATCTTAATAGTTTAAGATAATCATCTATTGGTAAATTAGCACTTACGGTATTAATAATTAAATCAAATGAGTTAGCAAGTTCTTCAAATGTTGACTCATCAGCTGTTGCATAATAATGAGAAGCACCTAATTTTAAGCCATCTTCTTTTTTATTTAATGTACGTGATAATACTGTTACGTCAGCGCCCATTGCATGTGCAATTTGAACGGCCATATGACCAAGTCCACCCATACCGATAACAGCTACATTTTTACCTTCGTATGCTTTCCAGTGATTTAAAGGTGAATACGTTGTAATACCTGCACAAAGTAAAGGTGCCGCTTCATCTAAAGGAATATTATCCGGAATACGTAGTACGAAATCTTCATGTACGACGATATGTGTTGAATAACCACCTTGAGTAGGTTCACCATATCTGTCAGTACCTGCATATGTACCAACCATTCCTTTTAAGCAATATTGTTCTTCGCCATTTTGACAATGTTCACATTCACCGCATGAGTCAACCATACAACCAACACCAACACGGTCATCTACTTGATATTTACTCACATCAGAACCAACTTCTTTAACAATACCCGCAATCTCATGACCCGGTACTAAAGGATAGTTCACTGGTCCCCATTCTCCATGTGCAGTGTGAATATCCGAATGGCATATTCCTGCATATTTAATTTCTATCAAAATATCATGTTTATCAAGATCTCTTCTTGTAATTTCTGTTGCAAAAAAATTAGAATCCGGACTACTTACAGCTCTCGCTTTAGCATTTAGCATCATAAATTCCTCCGTTACTTACTTAATAGAATACAGTAATACGTATTCTTCTTTGCTAATATTAGACCCGTGTGTATGCAAGGTCAATTCAAAAGTCTTGAAGGCTACTTTATAATATTTATACTCTATTTTCCGAATTAGTGACCATCTTTATAATCGTTACTCTTTTAATTCTAAGCTAATATTAAAGGATAGCTTTCTGTTTACGATAGCTTGATCGGCTCCTTTTTTAGTACCTCTTTTTTGATGTGTGTTTTTATATTCTTGAGAATCTTGCCATTGTTTATATGATTCTTCGTTTTTCCAAATAGTTATGATTACATAATGTTCATTCGTACTGCATGGTTTTAAAAACAATAAACTTTCAAATCCTTGAGTATTTGTTAGGTTTATATCTCGATTTAGAAAAACACGCTCAAAATCTTCTTCAAAACCAGGATTTGCATATAAATGGTTAAACACGACATATCCATTTTGAGGTAAATTATTAATCTGTTCTAAAATAACATACTGATAACTTGCATTAAATTTATTGATTGTAACCTCATTGTTATTTTGAGTTAGATAAATACCATGCATTTCATTTTTCAACAAATAAATCACTCCTTTTTAATGAATAACATATCAAAATTGTTTGAACTTATCCATCACATAATCTCTGCTTTTTTTATGATTCACGATAGCCTCTGGATATTCTTTTCCAATTTCGATATGATAAATTTCTTGCAAATTGTCTTTATATTTAGTTGGATCATGAATATATTTACTTGCCACATCATTAAATATTTCTAGCTCTGTTTTAATAAAATACCCTTGGGCATCGAAGCGCTCACTTTGACGTATAGGATTAAACATTCTAAAATAAGGCACTGCATCTGTCCCAGTTGATGCCGACCATTGCCAACCATGTACATTAGATGCATTATCATAATCTATCAAATACTGTCTAAAATAGTCCTCCCCCCAAGTCCAATCGATAAATAAATTTTTAGTCAAAAATTGTGATACGACCATTCTTAAACGATTGTGCATATATCCTGTACGATTTAATTTTATCATTGCAGCATCAACAATTGGATAGCCAGTTTGTCCTTTTTTCCATGCTTCAAAATGTGCTTTATTATAAGACCATTTCATGTTGCGATATTTCTCAGAAAAAGATTTAGTGGAAGCTTCTGGATATTGTGTCATTAATACATAATAAAATTCCCGGAATATAACCTCTCTAATAAAAGATTCATAACTAATTTCATTGCTGTCGTATCCTTCAATTAAGTCATTTATAATTTCATTAATATCAAGCAACCCATATGCTAAATATTTACCTAAACCACTTACAAAATCCAGTGATACATCATCAGTCAATTTATCATAATGAGCTATATCACCATTTAAAAATTCACCCCATGCTTTGCGCGCTAACTGTTCTATATCTTTATTATTCTTAAAATTTAAGTCACTTTGATTTGAACCCTTTTCAGCAATTTGGGCCAAATGCTTAAATTGATAATTTTTTTTAGGTGTATGTACTAAATCTTGACGATTTGCTTTATAGAAACTCGTAAATATTTTATAAGGCTGATTTTGTTTATTAAATGTCTTTGTTGGCTCAAAATAATGATTCACGCGCTGCCCAATTACTGTAATTTGATGATTTTCAAAAGCTTGTTTAACATGAGGATAATCGTATATGTCTTTGTGATAACTCATAATATCTTTTGCTACTAATACGTGAGATAACCCCAATGTATCAGCTAAGTCACCTAGCTTGTCATACGTAACAATATGGGGATGTATATCATACTTTTCTAAAGCATTTAGAAACCCTTTTACTACTTTATAATAATACTCACGCTTTACTGCTGATGCATCATTTAAATCTTCTAATGGTAAGATAAAATATAATTTATTTAGCTCGTTTTGATGCTTCTCTATATAATGAAAAAGTGGATTATCTTGTGTTCTAAAAACTCTGTTGAGTATGACTCCTAAATGCATTTGAACGCCTCCTGGATTATTTTTACATAGTCACTTTATAATTTCGCTAAAAAGAGCGCTAAAATCACTTTCTTATGAGCAGTTTTAAGCGCGGTTTATATCCGTTTATTAATATTTTTCATTTGTGTGACTAATAACTTTATCAGATTGATCCTTATCGCCTGCCTCCTAAAAGATAACCTGTTAAAAATATTTAAATACCTGTATATAATCTTTTTACCAGATTTTAAAAAGCTTGATACAAGTATTTTGGGTTCAGTTATCTACTAACAATATAAAAAATGAGTCTGGGAAATCATATTATGTCCCAGACTCTCGAAAAATTGTATCGCTATGAAATTAATTATTAAATATGAGTCACATTTCATAGTTTTTATAAATTCAAAGCGGGTGACCAGAATCGAACTGGCAACATCAGCTTGGAAGGCTGAGGTTATACCATTTAACTACACCCGCACAAATATTTCATTCGATTTATTACCTTTAAAACAAATGAAATATTTACTATTTAGAATTATATAGTACCAAACCATAAATTTAAAATCAATATATCTAACAGCTAACCCTATATAAAAGCGAGTAAAATCCATTTCACTATCTTTTTATATTAGTTATATTTAAACAACTCATACCAACAAGAATCTTTAAAATAAAAAATACTATTTACACCAATTTATTATTTATACACATCTTAATATATGATTTATCGTCGTGATTGATTAAATCCCCTCTATAATGCTGCGGTTCATTGATACCGGTTAATAAAATAATACTTTCATCACTTTTAGTTTTCTCAACAATTTTTTTGATTGCTTCTTTTCTCGAACTCGCAATTATAATATTATTTAAATCATAATATTCCGGTAAATATTTAATCATCGTTGCAATAATATGGTTTTCATTTTCAAAACCTACTTGCTCAGAAGCTAAAATAATTTGATCAATATTATTAGGAATTAAATTCATTGTATCTCTTATTTTATCTAAACCGCGTAAGCCTATACCTGTAATCATTACTGTAAGATTTTTTCTCTTTTTTGAAGAATATTTTATAGCTTCGCTAATTGATTCATTAATTGCTAATGGTGTATGTGCAAAATCTAATATAAATTCAAATTCTCTTATTTTAAATATTTCAAATCTATTATCAGGTGGTTTGATATACTTAACAACCTCTAAAATATTTTTTATATCAAAATTCAATTTATGTATTGCAAATATACTAATAGCAAGATTTATATAATTATGAATTCCATTCAATGCTATATTGATTTGATAAACATTTCCATCTATCCAAATAGATAACTTATTCTCCTCTATAGAATATTTATAATACATATCATTTTTTTGGTTATTAGAAAAATGATACCTATCATAACCTATTTTTCTGTATTCTTCACTATCATAATTGACAATACTTTTTTTACTTAGCGCATTCAGTTTTAATTTAGCTTCTAAATAATTTTCAAGTGTATGATGATACTCAAGATGTTCAGAGCTAAAATTGGTAAATATTGCTAGTTCGTTATATATAAAATTAACCCTTTTTTGGTCTAACGCAATAGATGTAGCTTCATATACAATGTAGTCATAATTTTTTTCTGCAAAATACTTTATAATTTCAGCAAATTCAATATGCATTGGTGTAGTTGGTGTAGAATGGTTAAAATTCATTTTGTTAAATTTAGAATCATAAACGCCTAATGTACCAACAACAGCTACTCGTTTATCTAGTTTTGATAATATTTTTCCTACCATATGACTTGTAGTTGTTTTACCATTAGTACCCGTTACTGCAATAAATTTTAAGCTTTCGATATATTTATCATAAAATAAATGTACTAATTTATTTATCGCTGATGCATAGTTAGATAAATATATAACTGGAATATCACACTTCATATCATCCAAACTATTTGCTTCCATATTCGTCAATATTAATATTGGATTTTTACTTATAGCTTTTTCTGCATAAATTTTAGAGCGATTAGACGCCTTTAATATAAAAACAGAAGAAGTTTTAATATTTTGGTACATGGTTGTAATATCAGTACACTCTTTATCTATATTGATTTTATAATTATTATTACTAACTAATATTTCTTGTTCAATTTGTGATATTACATCGAGTATTTTCATATTTTCTCCCTTTTAATAAATATAATACCCTTAAAAATTTAAAAGAAAACTAAATTCAAATTTGAATTTAGTTTTCTTTATTCTATATAAAGAGCCTATTTTTGTGCACCTGTGTCTGGCATTTCTTTTGGCATATTCATTTCAAATTTTGATTTATTTTGCATTACGATTGCTTGACTTAAACCTTTAGCTGGCATAAACATATGCGCATATGCTTCTCTTACTTTCATTGTTGATGTTTTATAATCTCCTTTAGTGTAAGCATCAAATGAAGCTAACAACTGATTCACATGCATACCTAATCCTTCAGCTAACTCATCACTCTTTAATTGATTATCTGTAGCTTTAGATAGAAATGCGCCAAACTCTTTACTATAATTATCTAAGTTGCTTTTTGCTTCTTTTTTAGCGTCTTCGTCTTTATTTTTTGAAGCTTCTACGTAATCAACGAAATACCCAATATGCTCTGTCCACATTTTATCGAATTCCATACCCGCTTCTTTACCATACGCACCTTCTATTGCTTTTGATAAATCTTTTGTATTCATTTCTAACGCTTTTACTGAGGCTTTGTAATTTTTAGATCCATCATACCCATTTTGCATCGCATCGGCTGCTAAGATGGCATGTTCACTCATTAAATAATTTAAATCTGATCTTAAGTCGGCTGCTTTTGTTGTTGCACTTGTATGATGATAATCTTCAGGAAATTGTTGTGTTATAGCATTTGATAATCCTTTACTAACCATATACATGTGATGAATGGATTCTCTTTCGTATTTGTAAGCTTTGTCATAGTCCCCATTTACTGAGGCATCAAATGCGCTTACTAATTGATTCACGTGCATTTGTAAACCTTCTGATAAACCTTTCGCTTCTAATTTTTCATCTGTTGCTGATGCTAAAAATTGAGAGAAGTGCTCTCTATAATTATCTAAGTTCTTTAATGCTTCTTGTCGTGCATTTTCATCATTATCATTTGTAGCATTCACATAATCTACAAAGTACCCAATATGTTCTGCCCACATTTTCTCAAACTCTTTACCTGCTTCTTGGCCATATACATCACCGATAGCTTTAGATAAATCTTTAGTATTCATATTTAGTGATTTTACTGATGCATCAAAATCTTTAGACCCTTCTGCACCTTTTCTCATTGTATCAGTAGCTAAATACGCATGTTCACTTAGCAACATATCTAAATTACTTCTTAATTCAACTGCTTTACTATCTGTTTTTGTAACAGATTCATGTGACGCATCATGTGCTTGTGCAATTTGCGATACACTTGTTCCAGCTCCTAACAATGAAACCGATAATGACATGGCTAATACTTTCTGTGAAATATTCATCCAATCACTCCTTTGTTTTTTTGTTCATATGGTATACGCAATAAATAAAAAAAGAGATCACATTAATTAATGTAATCTCTAAAAATATCTAACCTTTTTCACCAGCCATAATAATATCACCTTCAGGAGCCTGATTATTTGGTGATGGTTCTAAAGTAATTGCTATTTTATCTTGCTTATCTAATTCGATATCACTTAAATCAAAGATAACTATTCCAGAATTTTTACTGGAAACAAAAGTACCTGCTCGATATGGCTTTTCTCTTTTAAGAATCCAAACTTGATATGCTTCATTGCCTTTCGTTTCTTGTAAATTTTGTGCTTGTACTACTAATTGTCTTTCTTTTTTATTTTTAGCTATAAACGCTTCGCCTTGAACTTGATCTTTTTCAGTAGATTTTAATTTTATTATTTGTGCACTGCTTTTATTTATTAAATGATGGTCTTTATTCTTACTTCCATGATCTTTTGTATTAAACTGATATAAATTGCCTACTATAGATATTAATAATAATGCGGCCATACTAATGAGAGATACGTTTTTAATGATATTTCGCTTTGTATTTAAAGGTCTATGCTGACTGTTATCATTATA
The DNA here is from genome assembly GCF_045897195.1 of Mammaliicoccus sp. RAM2. NCBI lineage: Bacteria > Bacillati > Bacillota > Bacilli > Caryophanales > Staphylococcaceae > Mammaliicoccus > Mammaliicoccus sp. RAM2. The sequence continues at coordinate 139,835 of NZ_JBJNWI010000008.1, forward strand.
TTCTTGAGCTGAAGTATCTTCATTATTTTCATCATTTAGAATATTATTCATTATTCTACTTTTCATATCTTTAGGAGGAACAATATTTTCAACATGGTAAGGAAGAGATTCATTTAATATATTCAGTTCATCTAGTTCTTCTTGACAATTTTTACAAGTTTTTAAATGTTCTTCAAATTTTTGTTTTTCATCTTTACTTAATTGATCATTGAAATAATCATATAATTTTTCACATTCCATATTATTTCCTCTCTCCCTTCTTGTTTATTTTTAATTTGTGCTTTAAATGTTGAATAGATAATCTTAGCCTACTCTTTACAGTTCCTAAAGGTATTTCAAGCGTCTTCGATATTTCTTTATGATTGAAACCTTTAAAATAAAATAAATACACAATAGCTTGTTGCTTTGCGTCTAACTCATCTATACATCCTTTAATCTGTTCAGCTTCTTCTTTAGTTATGAGTTCTGATTCAGGTACATTATCCGTCTTTATATTATCCCTTTCTTCATCATATTCATAAGACGTTGTTTTCCTCTTACGTATATAATCAATTGCTAAGTTTCGTGAAATCGTAATAAGCCATGTCGACATCTTACCTTTACTACTATCAAATTTAGCTTTTTGATTCCAAATTTTCATAAATACATCTTGAAGTACTTCTTCACTCGATTGCTTATCTTGAGTGATTTTATAAATAAAACTGTATAGCAGCGATTCGTAACGGTCATATAATGTTTCTAAGCTATCTGTATCTTTAGATACTATTTTATCGTATAATTCTATATCCGACTCTCGCATTGTTTTACCCCCCGACATTTACTATTATATGTTAGTAAATGTCATATGCATACTTTCAACCATTTATTAATTTTGTATAAACTACTAATCTATTTGGTGTACTTCCTAGTGAAGTATTATATTCTCCTTCACAAGTAATCAAATTTAAATGTCTATTACTAGAATATCCAAATATTTTATCTACTGGCGCTTCTCTTAATTTATATAATTTTTTATCATATACTTTAAATACTAATTTCTTATTATTTCTATCACTAACCTCAACTTTATCACCTTTTTGAAGTTTATGAAGATTTGTAAATACACCTGGATTCACACCATCATCAACATGTCCCGCAATCACAGCATTACCAAGTTCACCAACTTTAAAACCATCTTTAAACCAACTAGGCGTATCAATATCTTTTGGTACTGCCATTTCATTCTTTTGATTAGTTCCAGTGTGATCTAATTCGTGATTTACATTTATTCTTTTAATATTTATTTTCAAAGGTACGATACCTTTTTGATATGTTTCGAATGCCTTTGATTCTACAGTTTGAACATTTTTCTCTTCGCTTGTTTTTTTATCTACATGATTCATTTGATTATGACATCCACTGAGTATTAAAACTGTCATTAATACCGTTATCATTTTACGCATAGCCATCACATCCTTTTATATATATACGTAGATTTTTATGAATAAGATCACTCTATGTATCGATATCTAGACATATTTGGATATTCTATTTATTTTTATAAGTTTATATTTTTCTAAAAAAAGGTATATATACTTCATACAGTTAATATAAATAGGAGTGATATGATGGGTAAAGTAGAAAAATTAGAAGAATTTGTTGAAGTCGTCAAAAAAGAAAGTGGTGTAGACTTTAAGAATTTCTACTCTTCAGAAAAACAATTAAAAAGTTTATTAGGTTTTAACAAGAATTTAAGACCACAGTTCTTAAAAGACTTAAATGATGAACATATATCATTTATTTATTCTGTCGTATCTAGTGACAGTTCTGAAAACGAAAAAGTTGATACTATGAATCATAATATTAAATATGAACTAGAAAATATGTCGGCAAATGATATCATTAATCATTATGAAGCGTTTAAAAGAAATAATAAATAGATAGTTGAAAAGCTCTGATGCAAGTGTATTTTGGGTTTAGCTATCCAATGCATTATACAAAAGAAATCTGGGAATAATATTATATCCCAGATTTAATGACTAATTATTTAACTGATAACTACTTTATAAGTAGTTCTACTATTAATATCTTTATAATATGCCTTTCTTTTGATTGATACTATTGACTATTTCCATCCATACTGTGAGTATTACTTAAAATATTTTTTGTTTTCGAAGCATTAGCTTTATATGTAAAAACACGTATTTTTTTTAATCTACTAAAATTTTGCTCAAACGATATATTACTATGAGTTTTAAGCACAGTGGAGAAATCCTTCTTGAATAATAACACCCCTTTAAGATTTAATGATATTAAATGTATTTGATTCCATTTCGGAAATTTTGATTTATGATATATGATATTTCTTGTCTCAAGTGCTATAAATTCATTACACCAGCTTCTCTTATGAATGATTTCTGTCATGGCTGGTATATTATTTTGTATCATAATACTTTGAAATTCTTCTAAATATTTATCTGCAACATCCACATGTTCAACAATATTTAAATTACATTTTAAAGACTTCAAGCTTTTCACATGAGCATTAGGGGTTAATTCCATATATTCACGACGTATAGTTACATCCTTTGTTAAAGGTATTGTATTTATGATATCTCTATTATATTTAGACAAATCAATTACACATAATAAATTCCATTTATCCCCTCTACTATTAAAAAATAAATTAGATGTATAAAAAGTATATGTTTCTATATTTATATCATTTAATTTTTTTGAGAAGATTCTTTGATATTTCTTTTTTTCAGATTTACTATTAAAAATCAAAGTATCTATAAGATACATAAAAATCACTCCTATATTTTTTAATTAATATATTCAATTATGTTATGTTATGTCTTATATATTACACTCACACCTATTTTACTAACCACTTTTATTAAGGTATATATTAATATGCCAATGTCACTTTATTAATCTTTTTAACTTCTCCTACTAATCTAATTTTAGAAACCCTTATCACCATTTATCGTTGCAAACTTTTAACACGTTATCATTATTATAAACTTTATATTCAAACATATATATATATTCTATTTTTAAAAGTTATTTATTTGAAATTAACTTTTAAAAGGCATATTATTAAATTAAATACTATAAGGAGGTTTTATAAATGAAAGCAGCAGTTTGGTATGGTCAAAAGGATGTACGTGTTGAAGAACGAACTACGAAAGAATTACAAAGTAATCAGGTTAAAGTTAAAGTTTCTTGGGCTGGTATATGTGGTACAGACTTACACGAATACTTAGAAGGTCCTATATTTATTTCAACCGATAAACCGGACCCGTTCCTTGGACAAAAAGCACCTGTAACATTAGGTCATGAATTTGCAGGTGTAGTAGAGGATATTGGTTCAAAAGTTACTAAATTCAATAAAGGCGATCGAGTTGTTGTTAATCCTACAGTTTCTAATCATGAAAAAGAAGAAAATATTGACCTTTATGATGGTTATTCATTTATAGGCCTAGGTTCAGATGGTGGATTTGCAGAATTTACAAATGTCCCAGAAGAGAATGTGTATAAACTGCCAAATAATGTTTCTGATAAAGAAGGTGCCCTTGTTGAACCAACAGCTGTAGCAGTTCAAGCAATTAAAGAAGGAAATGTCCTTTTCGGTGATACTGTTGCTATTTTTGGAGCTGGACCAATCGGATTATTGACAACTATAGCTGCTAAAGCTGCAGGTGCTAGTAAAATATTTGTTTTTGATTTATCTGAAGAAAGATTGAAAAAGGCGAAAGAAGTAGGCGCTACTCATACTATAAATTCTGGTGAATCAAACCCAGTTGATGTTATTAATAAACATACTGATAATGGTGTTAATGTGTCATTTGAGGTAGCAGGTGTAGCACCTACATTTAAATCTGCCATTGATGTTACTAAACCAAGAGGCACTGTTGTTATTGTTTCTATATTTGGACATTCAATTGAATGGAATCCAATGCAGTTAACAAACACTGGCGTAAAACTTACATCGACTATTGCTTATACACCTTCTACATTTCAACAAACAATAGACTTAATTAATGAAGGGAATTTAAAAGTTAAAGACGTCATAACTGATGAAATTGAGTTAAATGATATTGTAGAATCAGGTTTTGAACAACTTGTAAACGATAAATCACAAGCAAAAATTCTCGTTAAATTATAGTACAGTTTATAAAAAATAATGGATGGGTAAAATTTCAATTTATTCTTCCATTATTTTTATTACTTTTATTATTCTATAAAATTTATAATTGCTTATTCATGTTAATTTAGTAACCTCTTCTCCCCCTCTATTTTTCATCATATAAAACCAAATTAAAAAAATAACATATTCATCTTTCCTCCGACCACTTACATACTTATATCTTTTTTAAATATAAGTGATATATTGACATTCATATTAGAAAATACTAATATGAAAACATATTAACTATAGGTAATATGAGGTGGTTTAAATGAACGACATAGAATTAAAAGCACATTTTATACATGGTCTTTCTAATAAAACAAGATTAACGATATTAGAGTTGCTTAAATTAAAAGAAATGACTGTTAATGAAATTGTTGAAAAATCAAAAATCAGTCAATCTAGTATTTCTCAACATCTAGCCTGTCTTAAAGGGTGTGGTTTGGTTATTTCAAGACAAGAGGGTAAATTTGTTTATTATCAAATTAAGAACGATCAGATTTTAGCATTACTTCAATTAATTGATTCTGTAGTAGAAGATACTGAAGAAGATATAGCATGTTGCCAACATCATACTATTTAAAGAAGGAAGGTAACTTATATGGGCAAGCAATGTTGTAGTAATCAAGAAACAAGTCATACTTGTTGTACTAGTAATAAAGCGCAAGAAAATAATTGCTGTAGTAATGAAATTAAAGCAACACCATCAAATAATAGTTGTTGTACAACTCATGAAGTTTCTAGTCATTCAACTGAGAACAATTCGAATATCACAAATCATAAAATAACTGAGGAAGAAGATGAAGTTGCCACCTCGGCTTCTAATTATAATTTTAAAGTGAGTGGAATGGACTGTAGTTCTTGTGCAGTTACAATTGAAAAAGCTTTAAATAATTTAGATAGTGTGGTCAACCCTAAAGTTAGTTTTTCTACGGGAAAACTATCAGTTGATTTGAAAAATACAAATGACATCAGCCAACTAACTCAAACAGTTGAAAAATTAGGATACGGTATTGAAGAAGTAAATCATAATCGAAAGTATACAACTTTCTCAGTAGAAGGCATGGATTGTGGAAGTTGTGCTAAGAGTATTGAAAATCATTTGAATAATTTATCATACGTGAATGATGTACAGGTTAGTTTCTCTACAGGGAAAATGCAAGTCGATTTTGAGGGTAATCAAATAAAAAACATTGAAAATGAAGTTTCCAAAATTGGTTATGTGGCAACTTTAAATTCAACAGATAACAAAAATGATACCAAATGGCATTTATTTAAAAAGCCTATTTTATCAGCCATATTGCTCTGTCTAGGTCTCGTTCTTACGATAACAAATCTGCCAATTTGGGTTCCTAATCTAATTTATATATTAGCTATTATCGTTAGTGGTGTGAAACCATTGAAAAGTGCATATTATGCCATTAAATCGAAAAGTTTAGATATGAATGTGTTAATGTCTGTAGCTGTCATTGGCGCTATATTAATTGGTGAATTTTTTGAAGGTGCAATTGTGGTCTTGCTATTTACGATTGGAACTTTATTACAAACTATTTCAATAGACAAGACACGTCATTCTATACAATCATTAATGAATATTACGCCATCAACAGCAACTGTAATTGCAGAAAATAGTTTAATTTCAAAAGACTTAAAAAATATTCGTGTAGGAGAAATATTGCTTGTTAAACCGGGTGAACGTGTGCCATTAGATGGAACGATTACTGAAGGTTACTCAAGTTTGAATCAAGCTCCAATAACTGGTGAATCCATACCTGTCGATAAAACGGTTGATCATGAAGTATATGCAGGGTCAATCAATGAAAATGGTACGTTAAAGATTCGTGTATCAAAATTAGTAGAAGACACAACTATTTCTAAAATTATTCATATGGTTGAAGAAGCTCAAGAGAATAAAGCACCAACCCAAGCTTTTATTGATCGATTTTCTGAAATTTACACACCTATCGTCTTTGTATTAGCATTATTAGTCATGGTCATACCACCTATCTTCTCTTTAGGTACATGGGGTGAATGGTTCTATAAAGGACTAGAGTTACTTGTTATTGCATGTCCTTGTGCACTCGTTATTTCAACACCTGTAGCCATCGTTACCGCAATCGGAAGTGCTGCAAAAATTGGCGTGCTTATTAAGGGTGGTAATCATTTAGAAGCTTTAGGTACTTTATCTGCTTTAGCTTTTGATAAAACAGGTACTTTGACTGAAGGTCGACCAAAAGTAGATACAATTAAAAGCATCGATTCTGACGAAGAAACATTGTTAAATATTGCGATAAGTTTAGAATCATACTCAACCCACCCTATCAGCAATGCAATCGTAGATTATGCTACTCAGTTTAATGCTAAAGCATCTAATATAACGAATTTTAAAAATATAGTTGGCCAAGGTATTAAAGGCAAAATAAATGAAAGTGACGTTTATGCCGGAAACTTAAAATTAATTACTTCTATCAACAAACAAATTGAAAATTATAAAGACGACATAAACACATATGAGCAAGAAGGATATACTGTTATAATTGTTGCGTCTTCTGATATCATTCATGGTTTAATAACAGTAGCAGATCCATTACGTTCAAATATCAACAAAACATTACAACAAATAAATGGTACACATATTAAAAATACTGTAATGCTTACAGGAGATAACAAAGGCACAGCTCATAAAATCGCACAACTTGTAGGTATTAAAGAAGTGTATGCTGAATTAATGCCTGGAGATAAATTATCTGCTATTAAAGGTTTACAAAATAAAGGGTATCGCGTCGGTATGATTGGTGATGGTATCAATGATGCACCAGCTTTAGCACAAAGTGATGTAGGCATTGCAATGGGCGGTATTGGTTCAGATACAGCAATGGAAACAGCTGATGTCGTACTTATGTCAGATGATATCAATCAATTAACACGTACAATTTCTATAAGTAAGAAAACTAAAAATATCATTAAGCAAAATATATATTTCTCAATACTTATAAAATTAATTGCTTTTATATTAGTGTTTCCAGGATTACTAACACTATGGTTAGCAGTATTAAGTGATACAGGAGCTGCTATATTAGTTATATTAAACTCTTTGCGTTTATTAAAAATAAGAACTTAATAAATATTTTATTAAATAAATCCTTCAATTGCTAATAAATAATCATAACCCAACAATTGCTAAAAGCCACTTTTAAAGCGAACATTACACATGTAGTCTTTGAAAGTGGCTTTTTTATTGATCTCCAAAAATAGAAATATTTTCTATTTTAATATACTGATATAGATATAACATGCTATTTTAGTTATATATTAGACTTTATAAATATACTGATATAACAAAATGGGATTGAATTGATTTTGAACATGGGTTATGATAGCGGTATTGATATTTATAGTACATGTCATGTACTAATGGATAAGGAGTTATGATTTTGAAGAAACCATTTGAAATTTTTATTGAAGATATTAAAAATATCAGACGTGTGCCGTTTGTGATTATATTATTATTAGGTCTTTCTATTTTGCCCTCATTCTATGCGTGGTTTAATTTAAGTTCTACGTGGGATCCTTACAACAATACGCAAGGTATTAAAATTGCGGTCGTAAATGAGGATAAGGGTGCTAAGGTTGAAGGCAAAGATATTAATGTTGGTGACCAATTAGTTGAACAATTGAAGAAGAATGATAAGTTCGGCTGGGAATTTGTGAATCGTAAGAAGGCTGACGATGGTGTTGAAAAAGGTGATTATTATGCCTCTATATATTTACATAAGACTTTTTCTGATGAAGTCACAAGTATCTATCATAAGAAACCAAAGAAAGCCGTTATTGATTACAAAGTAAATGAGAAATTAAATGCGATTGCACCTAAAATGACAAACGCTGGTGCATCATCCATTGTAGATTCTTTAAATAAAGAATTTGGCGAGAATGCAACGCAAGCATTATTAAAAGAAGCGAATCAAGTTGGTTTAGATCTTGAAAATGAATTACCTACTTTAAGCAAAATTAAAAATGCTGTATATACTGCTGAAGATAATCTTCCTAAAATAGAAGAATTCAAAGAGAAAGTCATTGAAATTGATGAACATCAAGATGACATTACGAAGTATAAAGATGAATTCGAAGCGCTAGGAAATTACAAAGGCGACATTAATGAAGGCGTAACAAAAATTAATGAAGTAAACAGTAAAATGGGTGACATTAATCAAGCTGCTCAATTAATTACGAAGCTTAATGCCAAAATGCCTGAAATCGAAAGTGCTTTAGCAAAAGCGAATAAAGTACAACAACAATTTCCTAAAATCAATAAAGGCGTGCCTCAAGGTATTGAAGCAACTGAAAAAGCATTAGCAGCTATCAATAAAGCAGAGCAATACTTACCTGAATTAAATCGTAAATTAGATCAGTATGAAGCAGATGCTAAAAAAGCTCAGGAAAAAACTGAAAAAGCGAACGAAAAACTGAAAGCTGATCAAGATAAAGAAAAGAAAGACACTAAGGATAACAAAGCAAAACCTGAACAAAGCACAGAAGAACCTCAACAGTCGTCAGAAGAAGAAAACAAAGCAGACAATCAGACTGACCAAAATGCTGAAGAACAAGAAAGTGATAAAGAACAAGCAGACACTTCTAAAGAAGAAACAGAAGAAAAAGCATCAACTGAAGATCAAGAGAAAGATAATGATATCGTAACAACTCAACAAGCTTACGATGAAGAAGATACTCATAAAGAAGAGAATAACCAAGCTTCTAAAAACGTATTAACTGATCAAGAATTAAATGAAATGAAATCTGCACTGAGCGAATCTTTAACAGCCCTCGCAGACTACAGTAACGAACAAGCAAATATGAACAAAAAAGATTTAGAAAGCATGCAAGCCATCAATCAAAGTATCTTAATGAGCCAAGACAGTAAACAACTTGCAGACACTGTGAAAAACAATCAATCACGATTACAACAAGGTGTCGCTTTTAATAATTCAATGATTGATATTTTAAATGAACTTCAGAAATCTGAAGGTATTGATACTTCATCAGCTATTTCACAATTTGAATCAGCTAACAAAGATTTACAAAGTGTTATAAATGGCCAAAGCAATCTGATTAATGCTTTAAATAATGGTAAATCTGGCAAAGAAGAAGTATTAGCCTTAGATAAATTAATTGATTCTAATCTCATATCTTTAGACAATTTATTGAAATATACAAGCAGTGATTTTAAGACGACTTTAATGGAAGGCGTTAATCAAATTGATCAAGCGTTAACTAAAGGTATAGATGATATCTCGAAGATTAGAAGTTCTATGAACATGATTGATAATGTGATTCAAACTGGGAAAAGTTCCTTACAAAATGGTCATGATTTATTAGTCAGCATCAACAATGAATTACCTGAACTTGAAAGAAAGTTTAATAACATTAATGAAGTAGCTCAAACAAACTTCCCTAAATTTAAAGAGCAAGTTGGTAAAGGTGCTTATTACGTTGAAAATGAACTACCAAATGTTCAATCAGAAGTTAAAAAGCTCGCACAGTTCTCAAATAACGATTTACCAACAATGATTGATAAATATGACCGTGCTGTTCAATTAATAGATGACAACTTACCAGAAGCTCAAAAGGAAATTCATGACTTAGCAGAATTTGCACGAAATGATTTACCAGGTATTGAAGAAGATATTAAGAAAGCAGCGAAGAAAGTTAGAGAAATAGATAAAGATGATACAGTTCACGAGCTGATTAAATTATTGAAAAATGATTTAAAGAAACAAGCTGATATTATCGCACACCCAATAGAATTAAAAGAAGAATCATTATTTAGTGTGCCAAACTATGGAACAGCAAGTACACCATTCTATACATCTTTAGCAATTTGGGTAGGTGCTTTACTATTATCTAACTTATTAACAACAGATATTAAAAATCCAGAAATTAAGCAGAAATATTCATTGAGAGAAACATTCGTTGGAAAGAGCTTTATATTCATTATTATAGGTGTCATACAGTCCATTATCGTGTCACTAGGAGATATGTTTATTTTAGGCGCAGCAATCGATAATAGATTATTATTTATACTATTATCCGTACTCGTTTCAATCGTGTTTATATGTATCGTCTATACATTAGTGTCCCTATTCGGTAACGTAGGTAAAGCATTAGCAATAGTCATTATGGTACTACAAATAGCAGGTGGAGGTGGGACGTTCCCAATACAAGTCACACCAAAATTCTTCCAAGCCATACATCCATATTTGCCGTTCACTTATGCCGTAGATGCTTTAAGAGAAGCGGTTGGAGGCGTCGTACCAGAAATACTCATATACAATCTCATGTGTCTCGTATTATTCGGCGTCGTCATATTCACAATAGGATTTATCGTTAAACCAATACTCGACCCATGGAAAAACAAAACAAGCAAACGCGCCGAAGACAGTTACTTAATGGAATAATTAAATTATGTATAAAAATAATCGCCCGATTCGTAGTAGTGAACTACAGAATCGGGTGATTTTTAGTTGAGCTAAATTGCTGTTTGAATACATAACTGTATACTCTCTTCTCATAATAGAAGAAGTTGTCAAATTAAGACTAGACGGTCCATCCTTATACTTAATATTGCAGAGTGCTAAAACATTTTGTTTTATAAATTTATTGCTATTTTTTATTAATAGGACTATTATCTTTATATCTTATAATGCAGGTGATAAAGAAATGAATACTATATTCAAAGTTACTATGATTTATATGACTCTATTTTTAACGACTACAATCATAGGTTCAATATTACTCTACTTGCCAGTTACTGGACGAAAACCTATTGATTTTGTTGATGCTTTTTTTATCGCTACAAGTGCATTTACAGTAACAGGGCTTTCAACTGTTGATATACCTAACCAGTTCAATGAATTAGGGTATTTAGTAATACTTCTACTGATTCAAATTGGTGGGTTAGGAATTGTTACTTTAATGATCTTTATAATGATTTTCACTAGAAAAAACATTACGTACAAAAATAGAGAACTATTAAAGTATACGTGGAGTCTTGATAATGATTCAGGATTACTAAATATAACTATACGTCTTGTATTATTCAGCTTTATTATCGAGATTTTGGGTGCTATTTTTTTATCCCTTGTTTTCATTCCAGATCACGGTATTGTTAGAGGTGGATTCATCAGTATATTTACTTCTGTATCATCATTCAATAACGCTGGTTTTTCTTTATTTTCAGATAGTCTGATGAGTTACAGTGATAACTTAATTGTTAACGTCATTGTTCCATTATTAATTGTAATTGGCGGTATAGGTTATATTGTTTTATTAGATTTGTGGAAAGCTAATCGCTTGAGTAAATTAAGTCTACATTCAAAAATCGTATTAACTACTACAGCTATATTAATCATGATTGGATCACTTTCATTTTGGTTATTAGAAGCAAATAATGTATTAAAAAACGATAATTGGATTGTTCAAATCTTTAAATCCGTTTTCCAATCAATATCAACTAGAACTGCTGGATTCAATACCGTTGACATAGGTCAATTACACGACTCTACTCTATTTATATTTGATTTATTAATGTTTATTGGTGCCGCACCTATGAGTACCGGTGGTGGTATAAAAGTTACGACCTTTGCTATCATTATCGTATATTTATATACTTTATTAAAAGGTCAGACACATCCGCATATATTTAAGAAAAGTATTATGACAGAACAAATAAATAAAGCAATAACTGTATGTTTTTTATCAAGTTCTTTGATTTTCATCTCAACATTGAGTATTTTAATTCAAAATCCAAAACTTGATACAACAAAGGTATTATTTGAAACGATTTCAGCTTTTGCGACGGTTGGACTTTCAACTGGCATAACCGCTGATTTGAATTCTATGTCTAAAGTTATACTCATATTGTTAATGATAGTTGGTAAAATAGGCGTACTCATTATCATTTCGATATTCGTACATCCCAAAAAAGAGTTATATTATTACTCAACCGAAAAGATTCATTTATAATTCTAAAAAAAATAATCGCCCGATTTGTAGTAGAGAACTACAAGGTCGGGCGGTTTTTGTTTAAAAAATTTCATTATATACTACTTTATCTAGAAACCACTTAACAATTCTTTAAAGTCATTAGTAATCTATATATATTGTTCACTTAGTTCTGTTTTATTTTCTATATATAATCCTTCTTACTTTGATAAAAGTTTTTCATATCTTATATAATAATGCTTTCTACATAAATTCATAATAGCATCTACATTATCGGTTAAAGTATCCTCTATGCAAATTTTTTGATAATCCAACAACAATTGAATTCGAAAACCTTATACCATTAGAAATATAGTAGGTATTACACCCAAACTATATATAATATATATTTAGATATTAAATAAATCATTAAATGATTCTATCATAGTAGGATGTGTATATATATTGTCACGTAAAACTGTATAGTCAATATTTTGGTCAATAGCTAGTTTTACTAAATTAATGATTTCCTCGGATTGTAAACCATATAAGGTAGCGCCAAGTATTTTATTTGTTGTTGCGTCTATCACAACTTTAAACAGACCTCTAGGGTCATTATTAATTTTGTGACGAGGTATATTACTTACTGGTAGTTTACCTTCTTTAATTTCATACCCTTGTTCTTTTGCTTCTTTAGCAGTCAATCCTACACGAGATAATGGAGGATCTATAAATACCGTATAAGGTACTGCACCTCTATTTTCTGTAGTGCGAGCACCTGAACCGAATAATTTGTCTTTAACAATTCTAAAGTCATCTAAAGAAATATAAGTGAATTGCATGCCACCTTTTACATCACCTATTGCATAGATATGTTTTACAGCTGTTTCCAACTGATTATTGACTTCTATTTCGCCACGTTCACCTAGTTTAATATCAGTGTTTTCTAAATTTAAGTCAGTATTTGGCTTTCTACCAATTGCGAGTAATACCGCTTCTGCTTCAAAATCACCTTTATTCGTTTTAGCGATTGTATATCCATCTTTATCTTCAAATTCTGAAGTTTGGGCACCTAACTCGAATTTTACACCTTTATCTTCTAAATCTTTAATCGCATGTGAAACGATTTCTTCATCTTCTCTTGCCATTAGTTTGTCATTAGCTTCTAATACAGTCACTTCTGTATCAAAGTTCGAAAACATAGATGCGAATTCTAAAGAAATATAACCTCCGCCAACAATAACTAATCGTTTAGGTTGCTCACGTAAATTCATTATTCCTGTAGAATCGTATAAATGCTTAGATTCTTTAATACCTTTAATATCAGGAATAACTGGTATTGCACCAGTGTTTATCACAATGTCATCTGCTGTTAAAGTATCTACTACTTTGCCTTGCTCATCTAATAATTCTACTTCCGTATTGGATTTAAAGCTAGCCTTGTAATCTAATACCGTTATATTTTTATCGTCTGCTAAGTTATGATAATTCTTTTTATTAAGGGCCGTTACGACTTCTTCTTTACGCTCAAATGCTTGATTGAACGAACCACGCTCTAATCCTTCGTGCACTAATGTTTTAGATGGAATACAACCGATATTTATACATGTACCACCATACATTTTTTTGGATTGTTCAACAACTGCTACTTGTTTCCCTTGAGCCGAAGCTGTTTTTGCTAGTGTTTTTCCACCTTTACCAAACCCTAAAATTAATAAATCATACTTTTTCATTGTAACCCTCCATTAATATATCGTTTAATATATCTCCAATAGAAATATTTTGATAATATTTTTCAATTATTTCAAATTCTCTTCGATGATAGTTTGACATTACTCGACTCATTTCATTTGAGATTTTACAGTCACTTTCTTTTGTACCTGTATAAATTCTGCCAAATGATTGACTAGAAGCGAATAATTTAAATAAATTGGATAATGGCGTATCTAACACATTACCATTTATACGATACCCTCCATATTTGCCCTTTTGTGTTGTAATGTAACCTTCTTCTAATAGTTTGCTCATAACTCTTCTTAATTGCACAGGATTAACACAAACTTTTGATGACAATTCGACACTACTAAATCTTTCAGATGAATGTTTACTTAAGAAAGTTAATACGTGAACTGCGATATTAAATTCTAAATTCAATGAATCATCTCCTTTTTAAATGTAACTATAATAATTACATTTAAACATATCTACTTCTTAAGTTCAAATAAAAAAATCACGCCTATAATAAGACGTGATTTTTTCTTATAAAATTATTGATTGTTGTTGATATAAGAATCTGGATTAACTGAATATTGATTACCTACGCCACCTTGCATACGTTGGAAATGTAAGTGAGGTGCTGTTGAATTACCAGTATTACCTGATTGTCCAATTTGTTGACCTGCTTTTACTTCGTCACCTTTATTTACATTTAATTTATTCATATGCATGTACCATTGATAATAATCACTATTTTTCTCTTTTATTGTTACTTGGTTACCACCACCGTAGTTACTCCAACCACTTTGAATCACAGTTCCATCTGCTAAAGCGTATACAGGGGTATTTTCTTCCATAGCATAATCTACACCGTAATGTGCACCACCGCCGTGATATTGACCATATTCTTGTAACTTTTTATTTTTAGTAAGCCAATTTGATGAAGCTTCTGCATTACCTTTGGCTTCCTTAGTGTTTGCTGCATCGTTGTTATGAGTTGATTGTTCTTTAGAAGAAATATTGTTATATTGAGCTGATTCTTGATTATCATTTGTTTCATTAGAAGTCGCTACATATCCATTACTTCCTGTTTCATCATGCTTATCTGTTTGATTATTATTTGCTAGCGTTTCTTTATTTGTTTCAGATGTTTGATTTTCATTTCCATTATTTACTTGATAACCTTTATCCTTAATTGTTTGATTTGATTGAGATGGTGAATAATCATTATCATCTTTTACAAAATAGTAATAATGCGTAGCACCATTTTGATCTAATTCATACGATTTATACTCTTTACGATCAAACATAGATTGATTCCAATTACCGTCTAATGTGTGGTGATAGTTCCCTTTACTATCTATTGTATAATAAACACCATTTTCAATTCCCGTATAGTTGTGAGTATTTTGCGTAGATACACTACTTTGTTCTTCAGCTTGTGCATCTTGTTGAGCAATACTCATAGTTAGAATTCCAATAGTCGCTATTGAAGTTGTTAATATTTTTTTCATTTTAATAAACCTTCCTTTTCTTTAACTATAGAACTCAATCTATCACGTGCTTTAATGAAAATAAATACTTGTAATCGATTTGTGCATACTAAATAAAAAGCTGTAATATTTCCAAAATAATATTACTGATTTCTGAATTTTTGATATTAATGTAAACTCTTATTTCACATAAGGTGTATGCTTTAAAAGGACTATTTTTTCAAAAGACTCATTACAAACTAAGAATCTAATAACGTTCAAAAGATAACTAAATAGATGTTAATATTACTCCTAAAGTAAGATATTAAATTAGAAGGCATTTAAATGATACACTTCGCTTATTAGTGATTTTGCGATATAAAGTTAAAATATGGTGCGCATAGCTTACCGTTCACCATAAAATTTATCTATCACATTTTTTTAAAATTAAAACTCTAACACTTTTAATAATTAAAAATTTAATATCATTTTGATTTAGATCACATAAAAGAAAATACAAATGAAGTATTGAATAGCAAGTTGTTTTGTTCATAGACCCTAACTTCTCTTGCTTAATGTATAATTTTCATAAAAAATCGACCTCTTTTTGAGGTCGATTTCTTTGCCTGCAAGAAATGGCTATATTGATATGCTTATTATAAAGTAGAAAATTGTCGTATTTTTGTCGTTTTTTATTTTTATTTTACCATGTTATAATATAAAAATTATAGGAGGTATAAAAAATGAATTTAGGAATTTTATTTATTCGACTATTTTTAGGTATTACTTTTATTATACATGGTAGCCAAAAAGTTTTTAGTGGTTTTGGCGAGCCAATGAGCATGATGGAATCGTTAGGAGTTCCTGCCTTTATTGGCATTATACTGGCTCTCTTTGAATTAATAGGTGGCATTCTAATTGTGTGTGGTTTATTTATTAATTTCATGGCTAGTGGTTTCATAGTTATCATGTTAGGTGCTTTATTTACAGTACATTTAAAACAAGGTTATATGGATTCAGAATTTGTTGTTGCATTACTAATCATGAGTGTTTCTATGTTATTATCTTATGATTGGAAAAAAACAATTCAATTATATTAATAAAATGATTGTTTTTATTTAGGATGAATGTCTATAGGTCTAAACAAAGAAGCAGATAACTCACTATGAGCTGTCCGCTTCTTTAGTCCACTTATTTATAGATGGTGGTCTCATAGTTATTTATTTTTATCCTATATAGTATACTTTCTATATAGTTCAGATTAAACCTACAACAATTAATCATGTGGTCGCTATCGATTTAGCGTTATTTTGTTATATATTCATACCTCTAAACAAAAGCATAGCAATACTTATTATTATATTTCTACTGCTTCCTAATGGTTTAAAATAATCATCCTAGTTATATAAAGCGTTCAACACTATATTAAGTATTTTCGCTAAACCTATTCCAAGCATTCTACATACAATCATATAATGTCTTAATAACTTCAATATTCCATTATAAAAGATATATAAGGTGTCAGTCTCTTAACATTCCAATTTTATATATTATATGATCAAGCTCTTCTTTCTTTTGTTCTAATTGCTTAATTGTTAATAACCTTTGCTTTTCTAACATTTCCAATCTTTTATATTTTGTAGTTTCCCCTTTTTCAACAAGAAATTTAAACTCTTTTATTTCTTTTAATGCCATCCCTGTACCTCTTAAATGTTTTACAAATGTAATCCATCTTATATTTTCTTCGGAATATACACGCTTGTTACTATCATTTCTATAATCTGGCGAAATTAATCCCTTTTCTTCATAAAATCTCAAAGTTTTTATAGGTAAATTTGTAATTTTCGAAACTTCTCCTATGAACAATTTGCTTGACCTCCAGTAACTGTACATATTTATACTATTAATTGTACAAAATAAATCAATATGGAGGTAATAAAATGACTTTTTCAAATAATACAATTTTAATCTCAGGTGGTTCTTCAGGTATAGGGCTAGGTTTTGCAAAAAAATTTTTAGAATTAGGTAATCAAGTAATCATTACAAGTCGTTCTAAAGAAAAGTTAGATTCACTCGTAAATTCACATCCTAATCTTTATGGTTATATAGTGGACGTTACAAATGTTGAATCAGTATATTCACTAAAAGAACAAGTTTTATTAGATTTTCCAAACCTTAACGTATTGTTTAATTCTGCAGGAATCATGAAATCTTTTGATCTATTTGATGATAATGTGAATCCTCAAATGTTACATTCAGAAATAAATACTAATTTAATAGGTACTATTAATATGACGAAAGTGTTCTTAAGTCATCTGATTAAACAAAATACCCCCTTAATTATTAACGTGTCAAGTGGTCTTTCCTATGTATCTTCTGCTGCCCATCCTATTTATTCAGGCACTAAATCAGCTGTACACATGTTTACTGATGCAGTACGTGAACAGGCTATTTATAAAGGATATAACCATTTAACGGTAATGGAATTAGTTCCACCATTAGTAGCTGAGACTAATTTAGAAGAACATGCTCCAATAGATGCACCTAACAATATGAAACTTTCTGATTTAATTGATCAAGGTATTGAAGCAATTCAACAAAAAGTAATTCGATTAGATGCAGGTTATGCAAAAGAAATGCATCGTCAAGCATTAAAAGATTCTGATACATTTACTCATACTACAGCTCAAGTAATGTTACCTAGATATTTTTCATAATCTATAAATTTGGCGACATTTTTTGGGCATATCTTTTCAACAGAAATGAGCACTTAAAAAACAAATTATTCACATTATATTTTATAATATTGTTCAAGATTTTAATCAAGTGCTTTTAATTTGCTTAAATGAAGCGTTTCTTTGAAAGAATTCGATATCCAGCATGAGCAGTCATTAAAGAGAGTGGCTATGATTAATATTTTAATAATCGAGCTAGTCATAGTTTAGTATATGAGTATATGAATCCCCATCATTCCAAAAAAGACCACGACATTATTTGTCGTGGTCTTTGACCTAAATTTAGTATATTTTTAAAGACTTTTAAGAATATATTCATTATATGACTACTAAAATTTTACCGTTTTTAATATCTATTAAGCAATTTACAAGTTGTTCACTTATAAGTGAATTTCATTCTAGCAGTGCTTTTTCAATATTAATTACATCTGCATTTCATTTTAATATAATAGAATCTATTTTTTGTTTTATTTGTGATAACTTTCTGCTTATCGATCGATGATGCGGTTTATAAAGCTTGCAATAGATATAAATATTTTATATATTTTTAGAAGATTTTTCTTTAAGTGTATTTTTTACCTAAATTCAGATCTATTCTTTATAATTTCATTTCTAATTGCACGTATACTCTCTTTATAAGATAGATATAGTTCAAGTCTATAATGATTAAAAAGCATCTTTTTTCTAAACTTATATACAAAAAGTCATAAATTTCTATTACTCCACCTAAAATCTCCAACAAAAAACCACCCTTGTTATCAGAGATAGATTAGGGTGGAAAAATAGAAATTTTAGTTTTCACGGATAGATAAAATGGGTGTTCATCAAATCCCTGTAGTTTAAATACACTATAATGTATTTATTAACACAATTATTCACAGTAATTTTATTAACGCAAAAATAATATCTCTAAAATTAACACCTTGCTTATTAGCAAGGTGCAAAAAAGAGTTATTAAATACTAGTTTAAATCAAATCTAAAACGGAGATAGTAAATTTAAACTATACAAATTATACCATTTATAATTAAACTAGTAAAATTATGCATTTAAAATTTTTTCATATCTTTAAGTTGCTTTAAAATAATTTCTCTTTGCTTTTCTAGTGAGATAGGATCATTATAAGCGGTATTTGAAGCATCTAAAGTAATAACATGCCCTTCTTTTACAGCTTTTAAATTTTTCCAATTATTAGTTTTTGTAAATTGTGGTGTTTCACCCATCGTTGCTAGAATAATATAATCTCCCGTATATTCAGTCAACTCTTCCTCTGAAATAGGCATACTGTATTCATTTTTTATTTTCTTATCTAGTTTTTCTGGCATACTCATGCCATAACCATCATAAATTATTTCAGTCCCTCTTCCTAAACTTTTACCAAATGCCATAAGGCCCTTCGGAGAAGATTGAATTACTGTTATAGTTTTACCATCTACTTTATTTCCTAAATCTTTTTTATCTTGCTCTAATTTCTCTTCCCAATCTTTAACCCATTTATCAGCTTTATCTTGCTCGTTTACAATACTACCTAATTCTTTAGTAACTTCTTTATAATCAGAATTCATAGAGTCTAGTTGAACTGTAGCAGCTATTTTTTTTAACTTTTTAGCATTTTTATCTTCTTTAGTTGTAATAATTAAATCAGGCTTAGTTTTAGCAATTTGTTCTATATTTTCTTGCCCAACCCTTGTAGCACCTTTAGTTGCTTCATCCAAAGTTTTATTTTGTTTAACAAAATCTAATACACCAACCGGTTTGTGGCCAAATTCAACTAATGCACCTATGTATGTAGGATGTAAAACAACTATTCTCTTTGGCTCTTTAGGTATCTTAACTTTTTTACCATCATCTTGTTTAAATGTTTTAGTATTAGAAGTAGAGTCAGATTTTGTTTCGTCAGACTTTTCTTTACCCTCATTACTTCCACAAGCAGCTAAAAATAGGACCAAACTTAGTGCGAAAACTATAAATTTTTTCATATCCTTACCCTCCCTCAAATGAAAACCTTTCTCAATTAGAATATACTTTATTAATAAGAAAAGCAATGATTTTTCCAAAAATTTGTCAGTTTTATATTAATTAACCTTTTTTGATATAAAAATAACCCCACCACACAAAGTGATAGGGCAAATAATAAAGGAATAAAATTTACACTATAATATACATTAAAATTGGTAATGTAACTATGCATAACAGCGAAGACATAACAACATATTGAGAGGTTTCCGGACCTTTATCAGAATATATAGTTGCCAATGATGTATTAGTAGCACCAGCAGGCATACCTGCCGATAGAACCATAACACCTAAAATTAATTTATCTGTTATCAATGGACTTAAAATTATAAATACAAGACTGGGTATCACAATAAGCCGTACAAAACAAAATATATAGATATTTTTAGAAGCTATGAACTTTTTGATATTAATTAGTCCAAATAAAGCACCAGTAATAATCATAGATAAAGGTGCTGTCATATTACCTAACTCTCTTATTGCAGTAGCCAATGTATTAGGAAGTGAGAACCCTAATATAAGAAATAATATTCCAAAAAAAGATGCTAAAAGAGCCGGACTTAACAATGATAAAGAAATAGATTTGAAATCAACATCATTTTTATATAGTTTAATACCTAAGGTAAATAAAAATAAATTTGATATTGTATTATAAATAACTAATATAAATAAGCCTTTTTCACCATATAGTATACCTATAATAGGGATACCTATAAATAATATATTTGAGTATGTGCAACAGCCAATCCATACTTTTTTAAGGCCCATTTCCATACTTGTAAAGGAAACAAGCAATTTAGAAAGGAAAAAAGGAAAAGCTACTAAGAATAGGCTTATTAAAATTGTTGTTACAAAAAAATCGAAATTATATGAATCTATGTTAACATTAAAACTAGTTAATATAGCTGCAGGTAATACAATATTAGTTAATAAATTCGATAAACTGCTTATATGACTCTCATGAATCCAATACTTTCTACTGCATAGGAATCCAATGAGGAGAAACACTAATAATATTAAACATTGATTTATAACAGTTGTGATCATACTAATAAAGCTCTCAAACTACTCATAACGGATATATGTTACAGTTGTATTTAAATATTCTTCAAAACCATTTATACCATCTGCTCCACCAAGACCAGATTGACGCCATCCTGCATGATAACCCACGATAGCTTCTTCAGCCTCACAGTTAACATAAACTTCTCCAAATTTTAATCTTTCACTAGCTAACATAGCTTCTTTTAGATTCTCTGTAAATATATAAGAAGCTAGTCCATAATTAGAGTTGTTTGCTTCATCTAGAACTAAATTAAAGCTATCAAAGCTTACAACTGGTAATACAGGACCAAAAATTTCTTCTTTCATAACTATAGAGTCTTTAGAAATATTAGTTAAAATAGTTGGTTCATAGAAAAATCCTTTTCTATCCATAATATGTCCACCTAATTCGACAGTGGCACCTTCTATTATAGCATCTTGTACTTTTTTATTTATAGAGTTTAATTGTTTTTTATTGATAATAGCCCCCATTGTAGTATCTTCATCGTAAGGGTTTCCTACTTTAATTTTATTCATCTTATCTTTAACTACTGATAAAAACTCATCAAAAATAGTTTTATCTACATAAATTCTTTCTGGACATGTACACACTTGCCCACTGTTATTAATTCTTGCTTGTACAATATAATTAGCTGCTTTTTCAATATCAGCATTTTTGGTCACAATGGCAGGCGCTTTACCACCAAGTTCTAAGTTCACACCTTTTACATTATTTGCGGCACTTTTCATAACTGATTTACCTGCCCCCGTACTACCTGTAATTGAAACAAGATCAATATTTTCACTTTGTGATAATAAGTTTCCAACTTCTGCCCCAGTTCCTGTTATAATCTGAACTAATCCATTCGGAATTTCAGTATTTTGGATGTATTCAGCAATTTTAAAGGCACCAAATGGTGTTTCTTCACTTGGTTTAATAACAATAGAGCATCCAGTTACTAAAGCAGGTATTAGTTTTCTCATTAAAACGAAAATAGGTGCGTTCCATGGAATAATACCAGCCGTAGTACCTACTGGTTTTTTAGTTAATATAATTCTTTCATTCTCTACTTCACTTTGTAAAACTTCTCCATTATTTTTTCTAGCTAAACTACACATATAGTTAATATAATCAATAGACTTTTCTATTTCACCTATAGCTGCATATAGTGGTTTACCTTGTTCTTCAACATAAATTTCAGCTAATTCACTCTTGTTTTTTTCTAATTGTTGAACTAACTCTTGAACAATTTTAGCTCTTTTTACAATATTAACTTTCTCCCATTTTAATTGGGCTTCTTTTGCGCCATTTATTGCAGACTTAGTATCTTCTTCATTTGCTAAAGTAATTGTATCGATTACCTCTTCTGTAACTGGATTAATAACTTCTAATTGTTTTGTAGACTTACTTTCTACAAATTGACCATTTATAAATAATTTATTCATATAATGACCTCCTTTTGATACAATATAACTCTAACGTAGTAATAAGTAAATACCGCTAAATAATTGATATAGTGTATTATTTAGCAGTATTATCAATAGGAGGAATGATTTAATTGATAGAGTTTAATAATCAAAGTTTTAACTGTGAAAAAGAACTAGCTCTAAATGTTATTGGTGGAAAATGGAAACTCATGATTGTATGGGAATTATTACATAACGAACCACTCCGTTTAAACCAAATTGAAAAATTTATACCTAATGCACATCAACGAGTTTTAATTAATCAGTTGAAGGAATTAGAAAATGACAAACTTATAATTCGAACAGTTTATCCAGTTATGCCTCCAAAGGTAGAGTATAAACTTACAGAACTAGGAAAGTCTTTAGAACCTCTAGTAAAGGAACTCTATAAATGGGGAATTCACTTCTATAATCAATCAGAAAGATAAGAAAGTACTGAAATAAATTTAAAAACTCCCAAAAAATATAAAGTATGATATTTATATGAACTTAGTTATATTGAAGTTATGAAGAAACTCAATAGTTAAATAATCATTTTAAGAAACAATTCATAAAACTCAATTTATTTATTGATCCTGCTTGATTTAATTGATATTCTAACATTTCATTTCTTATTACTATATTATTCTCCATATTCTTTAAAAGTTGTATTAGATCAGTATATTTTTCTAAAGAAAACTGATTTTCTGTAGCAACATAATTGTCATTATGTTGTGTTTCTATATATCCTAAAATTAATAACCGATATTCAAAAGCTGATTTAACCGCATCTAAAATCTCATTCCCTTTATTAATATCTAAATATATATCGCACTTTTCATATAAAGAAGTAATCTGTTCTTTTGGAGAATTGGGAAATAGCGATACATTGGCATAACTGTTTAATTCCATTAATTTTTGTGACATCTCAGTTAATGCCACAATATGAAATTGATAATGTGGGAGGTTATTAACTATTTCTTCTAAATTTGGAATTTGATCAGAGTTTGTTAATGTTAATACATTCTTTGTATAGTGATTTTGACCTAAAAATTTATATACATAACCCGATTTCAACATTTGAGTTTTATGTTCCTCATCAATTAGTGAAATTAAACTATTAAATTCATTTTCGTTAGGTATAATCACTCGACAGCCCCGCAATTTTTTAGACAACATCAACTTCATATTTCCAGGTAAACTACCATTCGATTTCTCTTGCCAAAACAAATAATCATTTCCTTCAACCTTCAAATCATGTAATACTGCACATGGAATAGATAAAGAATTAATTAAGAAACTATCCATCGGAATATTAGCTACTTTTAAGAAAAAAATAACAAACTGCACTTTTGAATGAAATATATATTCTTTCTCTTGCCATTTTAAAATAATATCATTCGTTATAAAATTCTCTGTAATAATTTCTTGTTTCTTATCATTGAACCAACGTTTGATGATTCTACGTTGATTATCATCTACTATTAATTGAGCATACTTTAGACCATTCTTATTATAGTAGTCTATTACTTGAGTTTTGCTATGTTTATTTAGCCATTCTACACGTTCGACTATTCTAAAACCAAAATTCTTTTTATATATAATTCGCCCTTTTATTACACCCATGTTTTTAACTTCTGCTGAGTTATTATTACCTTCTATTTCCCAAAATTGTGGAATACTAATTTGGTTAAAAAACAATGCCTCTGTTAACTGATTTTGATTACATGCAAAAAATTGATAAGGTGTTAGTATATTTGGAGGTAGGAATCCATCTTCTTCAATCACAATAGTTTCATTATCAATCTCAACATTTTCAAATGTATTATATAGAACTTTTACTTTAGTATCGAATGATTCAAAAAGGTTAATCATATAGCACCTCCTCTATTAAATTAAACCATCTGTATTTAATATTTTGTGTTTTATAAGTTTCAGCAATCTCATAAGAATGTTGATGATAAGAAGCTCGATCACTTTCAAAAAATTTTATAATTGAATTAGCTAAGCTATCAACGATTTGTTTCTCAGAATGATTATTTATATTTATTGGTATTAAATATCCGTTTTTATCATCACTTATAAAAGTTGTATTACCATATTCAACTTTAAAACCAATCATTCCTAATCCTGAACCAATCGCTTCCATTAGAGTTAATCCAAACCCTTCGCTAGTTGAGCCAGATAAAAACAACTCATATTTTGAATACACATTTTTTAAATCTACATGTCCTAAAAGAGATATATAGTCACATGCATCATTTTCTTCAATAATTTTTTGTAACGTATTTCTTTGACCCCCTTCACCATAAATATCAAATTCAATTGAGTCTATTGATTTTTTGACAATAACTACTGCGTTAATCAACCAGTCTATATGCTTCTCAGAAGCTAATCTTGAAGCTGTAATAATAGAATTTGGCCTTCTACTTATTGGCTTTATAGTATTATCAATACTACCTACTGGGATAGTGTATATTATTGGATTAACATGATTATACTTTTTTAACTGTGTCATTAACAAATCTTTTTGTCGATCTGTTGCAGCTATATAAAAATCAATCTCCTTACTATTTGTAAACACGTATTCATAATGATTATTCCATAAAATATTTTCTTCTGAAGTTGAAGCTTCATTATAATGTTCTGCATGAATAACTATACCTAACTTGGATTCACCTTTATTTTGAATAATAGGTTGTGCCAATCCTTTAGAACGATCAATAATCACAATATCTTCGGGAGATAATCTCAGTGATTCCATAAAATAAGCAACAAATTCTTGTTTAGAATATAGGATTTTATCATTAAATATATACAATTCACTACTATCATTAATATATTCATTAAAAGCAATGGTTCCATCTTCATTATAGAATTGTCTCATATATATTTTTGCTTTTTTCTCATGTGGAGCATAATACTCAGAAAAAATTCTTGTATAAGAATAATAGTCTTTCCTAATTAATTTACCTCTTGATACAAATTCAGCGCGATCAATAAATGGCTTACCTTGTTCCTTTAAATAGCAAACGATATAAGTATTATCTATGTCATTAAATAGTTTAATAGTCTTGTTTTCTTCTACTTGATGAGTTATGTCCATATCAAGTGTTTTAATCAAGTTATTCACAGTATAAAAAGTTGGTGCAATTTTTATGTCAGTAAAATATTGATAAAGCCAAATAATTTCATCATCAAAAAAGCCTAAATGACTAGTCAAAGTCTGCAAATTTTCATGTGCAAAAAAGTCTAAAAATACAAACTTCAAAACCTCACTTTGTTCCCTTAACATCTTAGCTCTATATAATTGTGCATATTCAACTCCACTACTTGCCCAACCAATACCATAATTAATATTATAAATTGTCATACAAAGCTCCTTATTTCATATAAGATTTATTAAATAAATACTCTAAAAATACTAAATAACATAAAGCTTGCAATCATAAAAGTCCCTAGAAATTTTAAAGATAAAAATTGTTTCTTTTCAATAGATTGCTTTCCAGATTGTTTAAATCGAAGTAAGTCTTCTTCAATATCTTTATTAATTTCTTCTAATTCTTCATATTTATCCATAAACTACCTCCTCAATTTATTTTCAACAATCTTACAATTTTCAAATATATTAAAAACAAGCTAAGAGAAAACTCTTAGCTTATTGATATGATGCTTTTAATTACGATGACTTATTATCATGACTCTTTTTTCTTCTACTTCTATATAATAATACACCACCAATAGTAGCAAGTAATCCACTCGTTAAACCTGCACGGTCTTCAGCTTCACCAGTATCTGGTAATTTATCCTTACCTATTACATTACTTTCACTTGTACTCAATGATTCGCTTGTGCTTAGTGATTCACTCGTGCTCAATGACTCACTTGTAGTTAATGATTCGCTTGTACTCAATGACTCACTTGTGCTTAATGATTCGCTTGTACTCAATGACTCACTTGTGCTCAATGATTCGCTCGTACTTAATGATTCACTCGTGCTCAATGATTCACTCGTGCTCAATGACTCGCTGGTACTCAATGATTCGCTCGTACTTAATGATTCGCTTGTGCTTAGTGATTCACTCGTGCTCAATGACTCACTTGTACTTAATGATTCACTCGTGCTCAATGACTCACTTGTACTTAATGATTCACTCGTGCTCAATGATTCACTCGTGCTCAATGACTCTGATGTACTTAATGATTCACTCGTACTTAGTGATTCACTTTCGCTGATCGACTCACTTTCACTTAATGACTCGCTTGTGCTTAATGATTCACTCGTGCTCAATGACTCACTTGTGCTCAATGACTCTGATGTACTTAATGATTCGCTCGTACTTAATGATTCACTCGTACTTAATGATTCACTCGTGCTCAATGATTCACTCGTGCTCAATGACTCTGAT